>NZ_JBEXVF010000006.1:0-231519 GCF_040629235.1 Amycolatopsis sp. NPDC005961
GCAGGAACCGCGCCCGGGTGAGCCAGTTCCGGACCAGCAGCAGCGTGCCGAGGATCGCGCATGAAGGGTCGACACGGCGAAGACCCGGTCCGGAGCCGTGTCGACCTCACAATCACGCGTGTCGACCCTCGGATCACGCGTGTCGACTGCTCGAGCACACCTCAGCGGTGGTGGCGGGTTACGTGCCAGGAGTACCACGTGTGGGCCTGCGCGTCCGTGAGGGAGGCGACCTGGTCGACCACCACCCGGAGCAGCCCCGCGTCGTCGCGGGCCGCGTTCCAGGCCGGGACGAACAGCGGGTCCAGGGACTCCGGGGCCCGGCGGGCCAGCGCGTGGACCAGCTCCACCAGCAGCTCGCGCTGCCCCTCCTGCATCGCCAGCCGGCGGCGGTCGCTCATCACGTACCGCAGCGCCAGCGCCTTCAGCAGGGCCACCTCCGCCGCGACCTGCTCCGGGACGCACAACCGCGCCCGGTAGCGGCCCAGCGGGCCCTCCCCGAACTCCGCTCGGGTGCCCGTGACCGCCGCCGTCGTGAAGCGGCCGACCAGCTCGCTCGTCAACCGCTTCAACGCCACCTGGGCGCCCGGGGAACCGTCCGGCTCCGCCGACGTCAGCGCCGCCACCACCGGCAGCGCCAGCAGCTCCGCCGCCGCATCCTCCAAAGTGGACACCGACTGCGCCGAGAAGTGCTTGGCCGCGGCCTCGGCGACGGCCGCGCGCTCGTCCGGGTGGGCGAGCACGCCCAGCTTGATCCGGCCGGCCAGCACGCCGTCCTCGACGTCGTGCACCGAGTACGCGACGTCGTCCGCCCAGTCCATGATCTGCGCTTCCAGGCACGTCCGCTCGGCCGGCGCTCCTTCGCGGACCCACGAGAACACCGGGACGTCGTCGGCGTACACGCCGTACTTCACCTGCCCCGGCTTGCGCGGCCACGGGTACTTCGTGGTCGCGTCCAGGCACGCGCGGGTCAGGTTGAGCCCGACCGGGTCGCCGTCGTCGGACAGCAGCTTCGGCTCGAGGCGGGTGAGGATGCGCAACGTCTGCGCGTTGCCCTCGAACCCGCCGCACGCGGCCGCGACCTCGTCGAGCGCGCGCTCGCCGTTGTGCCCGAACGGCGGGTGCCCGATGTCGTGCGCCAGCCCCGCGGTGTCGGCCAGGTCCGGGTCCGCCCCCAGCTCGTCGGCGATGCCCCGCCCGATCTGCGCGACCTCCAGGGAGTGCGTCAGCCGCGTGCGCGGGACGCCGGTGACCTCGGCGCCCTCCCCCGGCCCGACCACCTGGGTCTTGCCGGCGAGCCGCCGCAGCGCCGCCGAGTGCAGCACGCGGGCCCGGTCGCGCGAGAACGCGCTGCGCCCGTCCGCCCGCGTACCGGGCAGCGCCGCGCCCTTCGCCGGCTCCGGCAGCAGGCGGGCGGTGTCGTGCTCGGTGTACTCCACCCGGCCAGCCTAAACGGGAGGACCGACAAACTCAGCCGAGGAACGTGGCGAAGAGATCGTCGGCCGGGGTCTTCGTCAGGCGGTAGTACAGCAGGGCGCCCGTCTCGCGGACGATGTAGCGCACCTGGGTGACGCGCTCCTGCACGATCGGCCCGCTGTGCGTCGGCGCGGTCCACGCGTCCAATCCCAGGTCGCCGGCCATGGTCCGGGCGCGGAACGAGTGCCACGGGTCGCTGACGAGCACCGCCGTGTGCCAGCCGCGCCCCTGGACCTCGTCGGCGACCGCGCGGAGGCTGCGCAGCGTGTCGCTGCCCTCCCCGACCGCCAGCGTCGCGGACGAAGGCACGCCGTGCCGGGTCAGCCAGAGCTGGCCGGCCCGGGCCTCGGTGAAGTTGTCCTCGGCCTTCTTGCCGCCCGCGGTGACGATCGTCTTCGCGACGCCCGCGTCGTAGAGCTGCTTCGCTTTTTCCAGCCGCGCCGCGTAGATGTCCGACGGCTTGCCGTTGTACTGCGCCGCGCCCAGCACCACGATGACGTCGGCGGCCGTGCGGTCGTTCTCGCGCGCGACCTGCCAGACGCGGAACGCCGTGCCGCCGACGAGCGCGAGCAGCATGAGGACCGTGCCGAAGACGATCCGGCGCGCCCAGCTCGCCAGCGTCGGTTTGGTGCGTTCAGCGGTACCCACCCGGACCATCTTGTCAGAAGGCCGCCGGCCGCTCAGAGCCAGCCGCGCTCCTCGGAAACCCGCACCGCCTCGGCCCGCGTCCGGGCGCCGGTCTTGCCGATCGCCGCGGACAGGTGGTTGCGGACGGTCCCTTCCGACAGGTGGAGCGCGCGAGCGACGTCGGCCACCGTGCTGCCGTCCTTGGCCTCCCGCAGCACATCCCGCTCCCTTCCGGTGAGCGGGCTGGCGCCGGTGGCCAGCGATTCGGCGGCCAGCGCCGGGTCGACCACCCGGAGTCCACTGTGGACTCGCCGGACGGCCTCGACGAGCTGTTCGGGCGGGGCGTCCTTGACCACGAACCCGGCCGCGCCCGCCGCCATCGCGCGGGCCAGGTAGCCGGGACGGCCGAACGTCGTGCAGATGATCACCCGGCACGACGGCAGCGCGGCCCGGAGATCGGCCGCCGCCTCGAGCCCGTCCTTGCCCGGCATCTGCACGTCGAGGAGGGCGACGTCGGGCTCGGTCTCGCGCGCGGCGGCCACCACCTCGTCACCCGAGCCGACCTGCCCGACCACCTCGATGTCCGATTCGAGGCCGAGCACGGTCGCCAGCGCGCCGCGCACCATGGCCTGGTCGTCGGCCAGCAACACCCGGATCAAGCGAGTCCTCCCGCGGGTTCGGCGCGCACGGCCGGAGCGGCCGCGCGGGGTTCGGGCAGCGGAACCTCCGCCCGCACCGTCAATCCTCCCCCGGACCGCGCCGACGCGCGTACCGTGCCCCCCACCGCGGCGAGCCGCTCGGTGAGCCCGCGCAGACCGTTGCCCGGCACGACCTCGGTCGCGGTGCCGTCGTCCTCGACCTCCAGCCAGGTGTCCCCCAGCTTCACCTTGACCAGCTTGGCACCGGAGTGCCGCAGCACGTTCGTCACGGCCTCGCGCAGCACGTAGCCGAAGACGCTCTGGAGCTCGGGCCGCACGTTGTCGACCGCGTGCGGCAGGTCGGCGTCGATCTCCGCGGCCCGCAACGCGGCCCGGGCGCCGACGATCTCGGCCGACAGCGACACCTCGCGGTACTCCGACACGGTGGCGCGGACGTCGGACAGCGCACTGCGGGTGAGGCCCTCGACCTCGCGGATCTCCTCGACCGCGCGCGGGATGTCCCCCGAGCTTTCCAGCACCCGCCGGGCCAGCCCCGCCTTGACGGTGATCGTGGTGAGGCTGTGCCCGAGCAGGTCGTGCAGGTCACGGGCGACGCGCTCGCGTTCGTTCGCCACCGCGAGCGTGGCGATCTCCTCGTTGGCCAGCTGCAGGCGCCGGACCGCCCGGACCAGGCTCGACATGAAGAACATCGCCATCGTCACCGACCCGACGGTGACCAGGTCGCCCCAGTTGTCGCCGAACCGGCCGTTCACCAGCAGGATCACCGCCGCGACCAGCAGCGCCGCGCCGTCGAGGAGCACCACCCACGCCAGCGGCAGCAGGAACACCAGCGCGGCGGTGCCGTAGAGCAGGACGAACGGGTTGGTGTGCGTCGCGGCGACCACCGTCAGGCCCAGGGCGAGCATCCACACGCTGTAGGCGAACCGGAACGGGCGGCCGCGGTCGAACGCCACCGGGAAGAGCGCGTAGGACACCGCGACGCCGTAGACGAGCACCCACAGCGCCACCACGCCGGGCGTCACCCGGTCCACGGCCAGCAGCGACTTCGTCACCGGGATCAGGTAGGGCAGGGTGAACACGATCGACAGGAACGGCCACCGGAACTTGTCCGGCCCGCTCTTGCCGCGGTTGGGCGGCGGGTCCTCCCACCACGTCTCGCGGGTGCCCAGCCCGTACTTCTGCGCCTCGTCCTTGGCCATCGCCGTTCCCATTCCCCTGTTCCCGGCCCTCAGACCCGGGCGCTGTCCTTACGGTAACGCCTGATCACGAGGGCCCCGAGCACGACGGTCCACGCCGCGAGCACGCCCACCGCGGTCGGCAGCGACACGACCATGTCCGTGGTCACCGCGGGCCGCGCCAGCTGCAGCACCCAGTACGTCGGCATGAGCTGGGCGACGTCGTGCATCCAGCCCGGCATCGTCTCGATCGGGATCCACAGCCCGCCCAGGAAGCCCATGCCCAGGGTGACCAGCATGTTGATCGGCTGCATCGACTCCGGCGTGCCGAACTGGCCGAGCAGCAGCCCGAGCAGCACCAGCGGGATCGTGCCGAGCCAGACACCGGCGAAGATCCGGACCCAGCCCGCGGCGTCGAGGTGCACCCCTTCGCCCACCACGGCGAGCGCCGGCACGAGGATCAGCGCGGGCAGCCCGACGAGCAGGCCGGAGACGCCCTTGCCGGCCAGGTAGCCGCTGCCGGTCAGCGGGGTCAGGCGCAGCTGTCGCTGCCAGCCCGCGGCCCGCTCCAGCGCGAGCCGGGCGCCGCTGTTCGTCGCGGCGGCGAACGCGCCGAACGTCATCATGTTGATCATGATCACGGCCACGATCTGCGCGTGCTCCGGATCGGACGACTTGGTGAAGACGTTGGCCTGCAACAGGAACATCAGCACCGGGAAGGCGACGACGAAGATCAGGAACCGCGGCGCCCGGAAGTTCCGGCGGATCTCGGTGAGCAGGTAGGTGGCGTTCATCGCACGGACTCCGGGGTCTCGTCGGCGGTCAGGGAGAGGAAGGCGCCTTCGAGGCCGACGGCGCTGATCTCGACGTCGTGCACGGCGGGCACCGCGGCTTTGAGCGCCCACAGCGTCGCGTCCGAGTCGGCGGTGGAGATCGCGACGCGGTCGCCGCGCAGCTCGAACTCCTTGACGCCGGGCAGCGCCGCGACGACGGCTTCGGTCACGCCCGGGACGGCGGCCCGCAGCGTGCGGCCGCCGGCCAGCGCGCGGACCTCGGCGACCGAGCCGTCCGCGACGACGCGGCCACGGCGCATCAGCACGACCCGGTCGGCGAACTCTTCGGCCTCTTCGAGGTAGTGCGTGGCGAACAGGACCGTGCGACCGGACTCGGTGAACGCGTACATCGACTGCCAGAACTCGCGCCGGGTGCCGACGTCCATCGCGGCGGTCGGCTCGTCGAGGATGAGCAGGTCGGGGTTGCTGACCAGGGCGACGGCGAACCGCACACGCTGCTTCTGCCCGCCGGACAGCTTGTTGGCGCGGCGGCCGGCCAGATCTTCGACGCCGGCGGCGCGCAGCGCTTCGGCGACCGGCATCGGCCGGCGGTGCAGGGCCGCGACCATGCCGACCGTCTCGGCGACGGTCAAGTCGTCCATCAGGGCGCCGCCCTGCAGCATCGCGCCGATCAGGCCGGCGCGGACGGCGTCGATCGGCTTGCGGCCGAAGACACGCACTTCGCCGCTGTCCTGCGTGCTGAGGCCGAGGATCATGTCGACGGTGGTGGACTTCCCGGCGCCGTTGGGGCCGAGCAGGGCGACCACCTCGCCCGGGGCGATGGTCAGGTCGACGCCGTCGACCGCGTGCACGTCGCCGTAGTGCTTCCGCAGGCCGGTGAGGTGGATCGCGGCCCCCGCCGCCACCGCCTGGATGTCTGTTTCTCGCATGCCCCCAGGCTGCCGCCCGGGCGGCCCGGGTTCCCAGACCGTGCGTCACGACCTGAGGGTGACAGGTGTCAGGGGTCGAACGCGCCGAAGCCGCCCCGCGGGGTGCGGGGCGGCTTCGGCGGGAAAGCGGGGTCAGCAGCCGATCAGGCGGCCGGCCAGGTACGACTCCAGCTTGTCGATCGCGACGCGTTCCTGCGCCATGGTGTCGCGGTCGCGGACCGTGACGGCGTTGTCGTCGAGGCTGTCGAAGTCGACCGTCACGCAGTACGGCGTGCCGATCTCCTCCTGGCGGCGGTAGCGCTTGCCGATCGACCCGGCGTCGTCGAAGTCGATGTTCCAGTGCTTGCGCAGCAGGTCGGCGACGGCCTTCGCCTTCGGGGTCAGGTCGGCGTTGCGCGACAGCGGCAGCACCGCGGCCTTGAACGGCGCCAGCCGCGGGTCGAGCTTCAGCACCACACGGGTGTCGGTGCCGCCCTTGGCGTTCGGGACCTGCTCCTCGTGGTAGGCGTCGACCAGGAACGCCATCATCGACCGGCCGACACCCGCCGCCGGCTCGATGACGAACGGGCGGTACCGCTCCTTCGACACCGGGTCGAAGTACGACAGGTCCTGACCCGAGTGGTTCGAGTGCGTGGTCAGGTCGAAGTCGGTGCGGTTGGCGATGCCCTCGAGCTCACCCCACTCCTGCCCGGCGTTGAACGCGAACCGGTACTCGATGTCGACGGTGCGCTTCGCGTAGTGCGAGAGCTTTTCCTTCGGGTGCTCGAAGTGACGCAGGTTGTCGGCCTTGATGCCGAGGTCCGTGTACCACTTCGTGCGCTCGTCGATCCAGTACTGGTGCCACGTCTCGTCTTCGCCCGGCTCGACGAAGAACTCCATCTCCATCTGCTCGAACTCGCGCGTCCGGAAGATGAAGTTGCCCGGCGTGATCTCGTTGCGGAACGACTTGCCGATCTGGCCGATGCCGAACGGCGGCTTCTTCCGCGTCGTCTGCTGGACGTTGGTGAAGTTCACGAAGATGCCCTGCGCGGTCTCCGGACGGAGGTAGTGCAGGCCCTCTTCGGACTCCACCGGGCCGAGGTAGGTCTTCAGCATCATGTTGAAGTCCCGCGGCGCGGTGTACTGGCCGCGCGTGCCGCAGTTCGGGCAGGGCACGTCGGACAGGTCGTCCTCGGTGGTCTCCTTGCCGGTGCGGCCCGCGTACTCCTCGGCGAGCTGGTCGGCGCGGAACCGCTTGTGGCACGAGAGGCACTCGATCAGCGGGTCGGTGAACACGTTGACGTGCCCCGAAGCCACCCACACCTGGCGCGGCAGGATCACCGAGGAGTCGAGGCCGACGACGTCGTCGCGGCCCTGGACCACGGTCTTCCACCACTGGCGCTTGATGTTGTCCTTGAGCTCGACCCCGAGCGGCCCGTAGTCCCACGCCGAGCGGGTACCGCCGTAGATCTCTCCGCTGGGGAAGACGAAACCACGGCGCTTGCACAGGCTGACTACGGTATCGATGGTGTTCGTGGGCACTCCACGCTCCGGAAAGCTTGCGGGACGGTTGTCTGACTGGAACGTCCAGGGTATCCGCCGGTGCCCACCGCTTTTCGCGCAGGTGAACCTACGGCCGCGACACCAGCGACGCCGTCACGACGCGGTTGTCCTCGTAGCCCTCGCTGCCGCCGACGTACTCGCCCCCGCAGGTGACCAGGAGCAGCTTGTGCGGGCCGTCCGGGTCGAACAGCTGCTCCGACCGGCCGGCCAGCTCGGACTTGTGGATGGTCTCGGTCGCGTCGACCCGGTAGACCCAGGCACCGCCGGCGGCGTCGGTCAGCTTGACCTCCTGACCCTGCTTGACCTGCCAGAGCTCGGTGAACGGGCCCTTCTTGCCCTTCCAGTTCACGTGCCCGGACAGCAGCGCGACACCGTGGTCGGCGCCCAGCTTCGCGCCCCACCAGGCGGCTTCGTCGAGGCCCTCGGGGATCTTGAGGGCGCCCGCGGCGTCGAGGTCCTCCTGGACGAGCTTCGCGGCACCGCCACCGGGCAGGGACAGCTGCGCGGGCGCCCGGCCGGTGTCCGGCTCCGCCTGCCGGCCGGCGGGCTGTTCCGCGGCCGCGACGGGCGTGGTCGTGCCGTTCGCGCCGGCGGGTTCATCCTTTCCGGTGAAGATGAGCAGCGTGGCGACGAGCGCCGCGACCAGGAAGGCGCCGGCGACGCCGACAATCCACCAGCGGCCGGGGCCCTTCTTCGGTTCCGCCGGGTTCTGCTCCTGCATGCGCCTGTGCTCCTTCGCTGTCCGTGCCGTTGCGAAGACACACATGCGGCGGCCGGCGAAGGAGGTTGCACCGGATCCGGTCAGCCGGTGGGGCGCGTCACCAGCGTGGCCGTGACCAGGCGGTTCTCGTCGTAGCCCTCGGTGCCGCCGACGTAGTCGCCGCCGCAGGTCACCAGGACCAGGCGGTGCGGGCCGTCCTGGCCGAACCACTTCGCGGCCTGCTCCGGCAGCGTCTCCTTCGGGAGCGTCACGACGTCGTCGACGCGGTAGACCCAGCGGCCGCCCCGCGCGTCGACCACGCTCACCTGGTCGCCGTCACGCATGCGCCAGAGCTCGTCGAACGGACCCCGCTGCCCTTCCCAGTTCACGTGGCCGGACAGCAGCGCCGCGCCCTGGGCCGCGCCCAGCTTGGCGCCCCACCAGGCGGCGTCGCCCAGGCCGCGCGGGATCGGGAGGACGCCGCGGTCGGTGAGCTCCGTCCGGACCAGGCGGGCGGTGGCGCCGCCGGGCAGCCGGACCGTGCCCGGGCGCTGCTGCGCGGCAGACTCGCTGTCCGCGGGCAGCACGGCCGGGGCCGCGTTCTCCCCCGGCAGCGAACCGGGCGGGGGCGCGGCGAGCGCCGCCGGCTCGGGCGGCAACCAGGTCAGCAGGATGACGCCGGCCGCGAAGGCGGCCACGGCCAGCGCCGCCGAGACGGCGGCCAGCCCGGTGCGCAGCACCTAGTCCGTCCCGGACTTGCGGCGCCGGCCGAGCAGCAGCGCGACGGCCCCGAAGAACACCCCGCCGAAGAGCAGGCCGATGCCGAGCGGGACGCGCGAGCCGTCACTGCCCGTGTCGGGCGCGGCCGCGCCGAGGTACCCGGCCGGGACCTGCGTCGGCACCGCGGCCTGCGTCGCGCTCTTGCCGCCGCCGGTGCCGCCCGAGGCCTTCGCGACGAATCCCTTCGGCACCGAGCAACTGACCCCGCCGAGCACGATGTTCGTCTGCACGTCCTGCAGCGCGGCGCCCGCCGCGTCCTTGACGTGGGTGGTGATCTCGACGCGCCAGCCGGCGACGGCGGTGTAGTCGCCGCCTCGCCAGCCGTCCTGGCGGATCAGCTGGTCGAACGCGCCGACGCGGGTCAGCTTGAGGTCGGAGACCGTCGTGTCCTTGCTCGCGTTCGTGATGTCGCCGGGCGGGCCGAGCCGCAGGTTCTTCAGCTCGAGGCCGGCGCTGCCGCCGGGCATCGGGACGATGCCGAGGCCGCCGCCCTGGCGCACCCAGAGCCGGGTCACCGACGAGGTGCCGGTGAGCTTCGACGGCGCGGTGCAATCCACCGCCGTCTTCGCGCCTTCGAGCACGAGCACGGTGTTGTCGGCCGCCTTCGCGGCGCCCTGCCAGTTGTCGCGCAGCGCGTAGCTGGTCTCGGCGACGGCGGTGGGCACGGTGGTCGCCTGCAGCGCGGCGACGACGTTGTGGTCCCGGCTCGCGACGCCCGCCGGGTACGGGTTGCCGCCGCTGTAGCGGCCGAGGTCGATCTGGTAGTGCCCGCCGAAGGTCGCGCGCTCACCGTCGTCCTTGGGGACCGTGACGCGGTCCGTGCCGAGCTTCGACTGGCCGGGCAGCAGCGGGGAGCGCTGGGTCTCGGTGATCAGGGCGCCACCGTGCTGGCCTTCGCCGCCGATCCGGATCGACGCGATGTTCGCGAACGAGACCGGCCCGGTCTTCTCGTCGACGGCCTGGCTCTGCGCCCCGGCCACCCCGGCGCCGACCAGCGGGAAGAGGACGGCCGTCAGTGCGGCTGCTTTCGTCACGAAACGGGTCATGTCTCCCCACTGCTCTGCTCGGGCGGGTCGCCAGCGTACGAGATAGCGACGAAACGCTCCGCGACAACCTTGCACCGTCGGCCACTACTTGCGAAGCCGAAGAGGCAATTCCCCACGAACTCACCCGAATGGGGGAGTACGACCGGCCGTAGTCCGCAGTGCTCGGTGACGGAGCGGGTGCTACCCGGGGGAACACTAGGATGGGTGGTGCCGTTATCGGCAATGACTACGGAATTCATGGTCGGCGGCGGCGATGACGAGCAGCGTGGAGGCGGGAATGGCGACAGTCACCGGAGGTGGCGCCCAGCCGGGCCTCGCGGAGTGCGCCCCGGCACCGGCCGGGACCCCGGCCCACCCGCCCGCGTCGGTCCTGAACGACGCGGGCGACCTGTTGCGCGCGCTGGCGGCCCCGGTCCGGATCGCGATCGTGCTGCAGCTGCGCGCGGCCGACCGGTGCGTGCACGAGCTGGTGGACGCCCTCGACGTCGCCCAGCCGCTGATCAGCCAGCACCTGCGGGTGCTGAAGACCGCGGGGGTGGTCCAGGGCGAGCGTCGCGGCCGCGAGGTCGTGTACCGGCTCGCCGACGACCACCTCGCGCACATCGTCGTCGACGCCGTCGCCCACGTGCAGGAAGGAAAGTGATGAACGCCGTCGTACCGCGCAGCCAGGCCCCGGTGCCCGGGCGCCGATCGACCCGCCAGCGCGCGGCGGTCGTCGAGCTGCTGAGCACCGTCGACGACTTCCGGTCGGCCCAGGAACTGCACGACGAGCTGCGCAAACGCGGCGACGGAATCGGCCTGACGACGGTGTACCGCACGCTGCAGTCGCTGTCGGAGGCCGGCGAGATCGACGTGCTGAGGACGGACTCGGGCGAGGCGATCTACCGCCGCTGCTCGGCGCACCACCACCATCACCTGGTGTGCCGCCTGTGCGGCCGGACGGTCGAGGTCGAGGGGCCGGCGGTGGAGCGCTGGGCGGAGAAGATCGCGGCCGAGCACGGCTTTTCGGAGATCTCGCACACGGTGGAGATCACGGGGACCTGCGGGGAGCACTGACGCGGGCTTCGGGGTCGCCTGCGGGTGTGGTGCTGAGGTGCGTCCCAGGTCTCGACGCGGCCACGCCCACCCCGCCCACACTGGGCCAGCGGCTCCCCGGCTCAGTACTCGTAAGGGTCCTTGGGCGCCGGGACCGTCGTGATCGAGGCCAGCGTGAAGTCCGGCGTGTAGCTGTTGTCCTTCGTCGCCGTGCGGGGGACGGCCGAGCCCGTCACCCGGATCCACGCGTCGCTCGGGAGGTGGTCGGCTTCGCCTCCTCGGAGGTGGACCGTCACCGGGAACGCGTCCGCCGCGCAGCAGCTGATCACCAGGCGGGCCAGCAGCGTGCGGCCGCCCGTGTGGACCACGAACCCCGTCAACGAGACCGTGCGGTTGTCGAGCGTGCCCGCCGCGTCCCAGCCTGCTCGGCTGACAAACTCGTTCACCGTCAGCGGTACCACGTTCCCCGCGGGCAGTGGCGGGAAAGCGGCGGCGTTGGCGGCGGCCGCGCTCGCCGGGGCGCGGGCCTCCGTGCGGATCACCGAGTCGGCGCCCAATGCGGGCGGGGCGACCAGGAAGACCGCCAGCACCGGCACCAGCAGCAGCCACGCCGGGCGCGCCGAATGAGAATGGCCGTGGTCCTGCTCGGCGGCCGCTTTCGCCCGCGCCGCCAGGAGGTCGCGCGCGATCGCGACCGCGCCCAGGAGCACCATCACCGCTCCGCCCGCGATGATCCACGGCTGCTGCGCCGGCTTGACGTACCGCAGGTAGTCGCCGTTGACCGCGATCTTGACCAGCGCGCCACCGAGCAGGATCAGCAGGATGTTCTGCGTTTCGCGCCTCATGCCACCCCCACCACCAGGCCGGCCACCACGGCGCACGCCATCGCCACCACGAACGTCGCCGGGGCGAACCGCGCCGCGAACGACCGGCCGAACGTGCCCGCCTGCAACGCGAACAGCTTCACGTCCACCGCCGGCCCCACCACCAGGAACACCAGCTTCGGCAGCATCGGCAACGCCGTCAGCGACGCCGCCACGAACGCGTCCGCCTCGCTGCACAGCGCCAGCACCACCGCCAGCACCGCCATCACCACGACGCCCAGCACCAGCTGGTCGCCCAGCACACCGAACCAGTGAGCCGGCACCAGCACGTTCAGCGCCGACGAGATCAGCGCCCCCAGCACCAGGAAACCGCCCGCCTCCACCAGGTCCGTGCGGGCCGTCTCGGCGAACACCCGCCACCGCTGCCCGGCCGCCACCTCGGGCAGGCGCCGCAGCGCCCGCGACGTGATCCACTCCAGCTTGCCCCAGCGGGCCCACAGCCAGCCCATCACCATCGCCGTCGCCAGCGAACCCGCGAAGCGCGCCAGCACCATCTCCGGCCGGCCCGGGAACGCCACCGCCGTCGCCACCAGCACCACCGGGTTCACCGCCGGCGCCGCCAGGAGGAACGTCAGCGCCGCCGCCGGGGCCACGCCCTGCCCCATCAGCCGGCGCGCCACCGGCACCGAAGCGCATTCACAACCCGGCAGCGCGACCCCGGCCAGGCCCGCCACACCGACCGCCGCGCCGGCCCGCTTCGGCAGCACCTTCTCCAGCACCCGGGCCGGCACGAACGCCGCGATGGCGCCACTGATCAGCACGCCCAGCACGAGGAACGGCAACGCCTGCACGCAGACGGCGACGAACACGGTCGAGCCCGTGCGCAGCGCGGGCACGTCGAACGCCTGCTGCAGCCAGCCCTGGGCGAGGATCGCGACCAGCAGGATCGCGCACAGCACCTCGACGGAGCTGATGCGGAACCGGCGGGTGCGCCGAGCCGAGTCGGAAACCATGTTCACGACGGCGATGATGCCAGCCGCGTCCGACAGCGAGAGCACCGCACATCCGCGAACGGTCGAAAAGTGCCGGTTTCCGGCCGGAATTCGCCGTTCGCGGCGAAACGACACCCCGAGTGGGTTACTCGCCGGGCGCGATTCCCGGCAAATCGGTCCGCAGCTGCGACGCCGTCGACACCACCAGCATCAGCAACGTCCCGAGCGCCGCGGCGTCCAGACCCGCCGCCGGGAACGCGTACCGCAGGGTCACGTCCACGCCGTTGTCCGAGTGCCCGACGCCCAGCGTCCCGAACAGTCCCTGCCCCGCCCGCTCGGCGACGGCGATCGACAGCTCCGGCCCGTCCGTGAGGTCCCAGCCGACCACGCAGGTGAGCGAGAGAACCGTGAGGCCTTCGCCGAGCCGGGTCGCCTGGATCACGCACGGAACGTCGCCGTGGGAGAACGTCAGCGCGCCGTCGTCGTCGACGTGCACCTCGAGGTAGCGCTCGAGCGATTCCTTCGCCTGCGTAAGCAGTTCCGCAGTCTCGGCCGCTTCGGTCGCGCTCATGACGACGCCTGGTCGACAGCGCCGCCGAAGCGGCGATCCCGCTTCGCGAACTCCAGGCACGCGCGCCACAAGTGCGTCCGGTCGAAGTCCGGGAACAACGTGTCCTGGTAGACCATCTCCGCGTAAGCCGACTGCCACAGCAGGAAGTTCGACGTCCGCTGCTCCCCCGACGGCCGCAGGAACAGGTCCACGTCCGGCATGTCCGGCTGGTACAGGTACTTGCCGATGGTCTTCTCGTTGACCTTGTCGGGGTTCAGCTTGCCGTCGGCGACGTCACGCGCGATCCGCTGCATCGCGTCGCCCAGCTCGGCCCGGCCGCCGTAGTTGACGCACATCGTCATGTTCAGCGCCGTGTTGTGCTTGGTCTTCTCTTCGGCCGCCTGCAGCTCCTTGATCACCGACGCCCACAGCTTCGGCCGCCGCCCGGCCCACCGGATGCGCACGCCGATCGAGCCGAGGTAGTCGACCTGGCGGCGGATGGTGTCGCGGTTGAAGCCCATCAGGAACCGCACCTCTTCGGGGCTGCGCTTCCAGTTCTCCGTCGAGAACGCGTACACGGAGAGCCACTTGACGCCGATCTCGACGGCACCGGCGGCGACGTCGATCATCACCGCCTCACCGCGCTTGTGCCCTTCGATCCGCGGAAGGCCGCGCTGGTTGGCCCACCGGCCGTTGCCGTCCATGACCAGCGCGACGTGCTTCGGCACCAGCTCACGCGGGATCTCCGGTGGCTTCGCGCCGGACGGGTGCGGATCCGGGGGCCGCAGCTCGTACCGCGACGCCTTGTTCTCGCGTCCCCTGCGCAGCACTGCGAGCCTCCCTGGATGGTGAAACCGATCAGGGCCGACCCTACTGCCCGGGCACCACGGCTTCCCGAGCGCGTCGTTCGACCAGGGGAAGGGACCGGAGCTGACGCTCCAGATGCCACTGCAGATGGGCCGCGACCAGGCCGCTCGCGTCGCGGCGGGTGCCCTGCAGCGTCGACTCGGCCAGCGGCCATTCGCCGTGCAGGAGGGCGGTGAGCAGGTCGAGGACCTCGGGCGCGGGGTGCACGCAGCCGGGCACGCGGCAGTCCTGGCACATCGAGCCGCCGGCGGCGACGCTGAACGCGACGTGCGGGCCCGGCAGGCCGCAGCGGGCGCATTCGGTGAGCGCGGGCGCCCAGCCGGCGTAGGACATCGCGCGGAGGAAGAACGCGTCGAGCACGAGGGACGCGTCCCGCTCCCCGGCGGCGAGGGACCGCAGGGCGCCGCAGACGAGGAGGTAGAGCTTGAGCACCGGCTCGCCCTCTTCGGCCGAGAGCCGGTCCGCGGTTTCGGCGATCGCGCTGGCCGCGGTGTAGCGCTGGTAGTCGGCGACCAGCGGCAGGTGGAACGCGTCGACGGTCTCGACCTGGGTGATCACATCGAGGGTGCGCCCGGTGTAGAACTGCACGTCGACGTGGCCGAACGGCTCCAGCCGGGCCCCGAACCGCGAAGACGTCCGCCGCACGCCCTTCGCGACGGCGCGGACCTTGCCGTGCCGTCGCGTGAGCAGGGTGACGATCCGGTCGGCCTCACCCAGCTTGTGCGTGCGCAACACCACCCCGGTGTCGCGGTAGAGGTTCACCACCCCGACATCGTCCCACTCTCGGGTGATGCCGGGGTGGAGCGCCCCGCCGAACCGCCGGGATCAGCAGTAGTAGCCGTAGCAGGTGCTGACGGCCACGGCCGAGGCGATGATCGCGATGATCGCCACGACGCAGCCGATGCTGCCCAGGATGGTGGAGATCAGGCAGAGCGTCTTGGTGGTGCGCGACGCCTGCTCCGCCATCATGTAGTTGCCCTGCATCTTGTACGTGCCGACCTCGTTCGACTTCATGATCGCGAAGATGCCGAGGATCAGGCCGCCCAGGAAGAGCGAGGCGATCGCCCAGCCCTTGTAGTCCTTGATGGCGTTGATGTCGCCGCCACCGCCGGGCATGCCGTAGCCGGGGGTGCCGAAGCCGCCGGACGGGGGCTGGCCGTACGGCGCGGGCTGGCCGTAGGCGGGCATCCCGCCCGACGGCGGGCCGTAACCGGGCTGCTGCTGCGGGAAACCGCCGGACTGCGGCTGCTGACCGTAAGGCGGCTGCTGCTGGCCGTAGGGATTGGTCATGAACGTCTACCCCAATTACTCGTGAACGTCCGCCGGGTCACCCCGGCGGTCCTGCGGAAAAAACGTGCCTCAGTGGTGCGGCGGCTGGTCGTTCGGCGGCTGGCCGTACTGACCGGGTTGGATCTTCCGGGTTTCTCCGGAGTCGCCCTGGCCTTCCGGACGCAGCATCTGCGTCCGCTCGGCCTCTTCGTCGAACGCGGACCCACTGCCGGCGGAGTCCGGGCGGAGCATCTGCGTGCGCTCGACCTCGTCGAAGGCGGAACCGCCCGGCGGCGGGGCGAGCGGCCGGCCCGGCTGCTGCCCGAAGCCGCCCGGCTGCGGCGGCTGGCCGAACCCACCGGACGACGGGTCCTGCGGGAACCCGCCGGACGACGGCTGCTGCGGGAAACCACCCGGCGTGGGCTGGCCGAAACCACCGGACTGGGGCTGCTGCGGGAAACCGGCGGACGGCGGCTGGCCGAACTGGCCCGGCTGGCCGGGCTGCTGGCCCGGCTGGCCGGGCTGCTGGCCCGGCTGGCCGGGCTGCTGGCCCGCCGGCGGGTAGCCGCCGGCGAAGGGCTGCTGCGCGCCGGGCTGCTGCCCGAACGGCGCCTGGCCGGGCGCGGCGTCGGCCTGCACCACGACCGTGCCGACGATCTTGTCCGCGAACGTCTGGCTCTTGTCGTCCCAGAGCGGCCACAGGAACCCGATGTAGCAGGCCGCGCCGTCGACGATGTGGCAGAGGTCGCGCAGGAACGCCGACCCGGCGCCGATCGGCTGCCCGGTCTGCTCGCCGATCAGCTTGATGCCGGCGATCCGCTTGCCCAGCGACTGACCGGTGTTGCCCTGCTGGATCCACCGGTTGTAGACGGCCCAGCCGATGCCGGCGAGCGCACCGATGCCGTACAGGGTCCCGCCGAGCCCGTAGGCGCCGGAGACGAAGAGGATGACCGCGATGAGGTAAATGACGAGCACCGGCGCCTGGTCGATCAGCAGTGCGACCGCGCGCTGGCCCCAGTTCGCGTAGTTCTGGGGTGCACCGAAGGGAGTTCCCGGCTGGCCGAACGGTGCCGGCTGCCCGTACGGGGCGGGCTGCCCGTACGGCGGCGGCGCCTGACCGGGCTGCGGTTGTCCGAACGGTTGCTGGCCACCGGGCTGCTGCCCGAACGGCTGCTGACCGTAGGGATCGGTCATCTGTGTCTCCCCCTCGCTGGTCACTCCACCGCACGCTCCGTGCGGAACCGCGCCGAATGTACGGCATTGGTCCGCGGGAGCGTACTCGGTTCACCTGCGGCAGCGCTGCCCAGGCGTCCACTGTCCGGGTGAACCCGGCGAGCGTCCGACGCGCTGCGTGGCGAAGTGGTTCCCGTCCGTCGAAATCAGACGCGCAGGCCGGTGAACGGGGCGAACGGGAGGTTGCGAATGACGAACCAGACGGCGAACACGACGCCGACGGTCAGCGGGGTCCAGCGCCAGTGCAGCCAGCTGTTCACCCAACGGCCGCGCAGCCGCCCGGCCGTCCAGGCGGCCGTGCTCCAGACGAAGAGAAGGATGAACACGAGGGACACGGCGTTGTAGTGCAGCGCCGCGGGAAGGTCGCCGTGCATCAGGCTGTAGGCCATCCGCATGCCGCCGCAGCCCGGGCAGTCGATGCCGAACAACGCCTTGGTCGGGCAGACGGGGAGCCAGCCGCCGGGAGTCGTGGGGTCGCCGATCAGGACGGCCGCGCAGCACACGCCGAGCCCGCCCACGACGGCCATCGGGGCGCCGAGCGCCCGCAGCGTGGCCCTCGCCCCGCGGGCCGGGTATCCCGTGTAGACGGTCGTCATGGCACGAGCGACCGGAAGGAGGCGCCGACGAGGGCGAACATGACCAGGATGAACACGAGGTAGAGCGCGAGCAGGATGCCGCACGAGATCGCCGACCACATCGCCCACTTGCGGGCTTCGTCGGCGGCCCGGTGCGCTTCGGCGTGGAACCCCTGGAACCACAGGGAGTTGACCTGGCTCGCCTTCACGATGGAGACGATACCCAACGGCATGCAGCACATCACCGTCGACAGGATCGCCCAGACCATGTTGTTCTCCGGCGGCGGCCCGTAGTTCGGCAGCCAGCCGGGCGGCGGCGGGTACTGCGGGTAGGGCTGGGTCACCGGGATCGCCTCCTGCTGCCGTCGTCGTCAGTTCGACGCGGCGTCGTCGGTGAGCGTTCCGAAGAGCAGCACGATCGTCACGATCGCGGCGACCCACAGGACGGCACCGGCGACGGCGGCGACCACGGCCCACCGCCGGGCGTCGCGAGCCGACGCGAGCGCCGCGTCCTGGTCACCTTGGGCCCAGAGCTTTTCGACCTTGGCGGCCTGGTAGATCGAGAGGACGCCGAACGGGAGGCAGCACAGGACGGCGCTGACGATGCCCCAGACCAGGTTGGTCGCGGGCGGGGGTCCGGGGTTGTAGTCGGCGGGCGGCCGCGGCGGCTCGGCCACGTCAGAACCCGAGCCGGCGCAGCTGCCGGGGGTCGCGCTGCCACTCCTTGGCCACCTTGATGTGCAGGTCGAGGTAGACCTTGGAGCCGAGCAGCGCCTCGATGTTCTTGCGCGCGGTGGCGCCGACCTCGCGCAGCCGCTCGCCCTTGTGCCCGAGGATGATGCCCTTCTGGCTGGGCCGCTCCACGAACAGGAAGGCGTGCACGTCGATGAGGTCGTCACGGCCTTCGCGCGGCAGCATCTCTTCGACGGTGACGGCGATCGAGTGCGGCAGCTCGTCGCGGACGCCTTCCAGCGCCGCCTCGCGGATCAGCTCGGCCACCAGCGTCTGCTCGGGTTCGTCGGTGAGTTCCCCGCCCGGGTAGAGCTGCGGGCCTTCGGGGAGCTTGCCGACGAGCAGGTCGGCGAGCGCGCCGACCTGGAAGCCGTCCACCGCGGACACCGGGATCAGCTCGGCGAACTCCATCACCTCCTGCAGCGCGAGCAGCTGCTCGGCGACCTGCTGGGGCTGGACGAGGTCGGTCTTCGTGACGATGCCGATGACGGGGGTGCGCTTGGCGATCTTCTGCAGCTCGCCGGCGATGAACTTGTCGCCGGGGCCGATCTTCTCGTTCGCCGGCACGCAGAACCCGACGACGTCCACTTCGGACCACGTCGTGTGCACGATGTCGTTGAGCCGCTCGCCGAGCAGGGTGCGGGGGCGGTGCAGGCCGGGGGTGTCGATGAGGACGAGCTGGGCGTCCTCGCGGGACACGATGCCGCGGATCGCGTGGCGCGTGGTCTGCGGCTTGCTGGAGGTGATCGCGACCTTGGTGCCGACGAGGGCGTTGGTCAGCGTCGACTTGCCCGCGTTGGGACGGCCGACGAAGCAGGCGAAGCCGGAACGGTGCTCGGTCATCGCTCCAGCACCTCGAGAACCGTGCCGTCCGGGGCGGCGAGGATGATCGGCGCGTACTTCGCGATGTCGCGCACGGCCTGCACGGACGCGCCCTTGAGCAGTCCTTCTTCGCTGACGACGGCGGCCGCTTCGATGCCTTCGGCGCCGCTGGACAGCGCCGCGGCGACCGCGGCCTGGAGCGCGGTGAGCTTGAACGACGGCTGGTCGACCGTGCCCGCCGCGTAGGTGCGGCCGTCGCTGTCGCGGACCGCGGCGCCTTCGGGGGCCTGGATGCGGGCGCGCGAGGACCGGGCGAGGGTGACCAGCTTCTGGTCCTCCGCCTCGAGGTCAGGCATGTTCGACGCTCCTGTCGCGTTCGTCGGGGTGGGGCAGGCGCGTACGGCGCCGGGTGGTGCGGTCGGCCGGGTCGGTCATCGCGTCGGCGTCGGCCGGGTGGACCACCACGGAGGTGATCCGCATGCGGCCGCGCCGGTCCTTGCCGCCTTCGGCGAACAGCCGGAGGCCGGCGACCTCGGCTTCGGCCCCCGGAAGCGGGACCCTACCCAGTCGTTCCGCGAGCAGCCCGCCCACGGTCTCCACGTCGTGGTCTTCGAGGTCGATGCCGAAGAGCTCGCCCAGGTCGTCGACGCTCATCCGGGACGACACGCGGACGGCGCCGTCGGCGAGCTCCTCGACCTCGGGGCGCTCGTCGGCGTCGGACTCGTCGGTGATCTCCCCGACGATCTCTTCCAGCACGTCCTCGATGGTGAGCAGGCCGGCGGTGCCTCCGTACTCGTCGACGGCGATCGCCATGTGGTGGTGCGAGCGCTGCATCTCCTTGAGGAGCTCGTCGAGGCGCTTCGAGTCGGGGACGAAGGAGGCTTCGTTCATCAGGGTGTCGACGACCGTGCTCGACCCGTCCGGGTCCATGTACGCCGACATCAGGTCCTTGATGTTGACGACGCCGACGATGTCGTCGACCGACTCGTCGATCACCGGGAGCCGGGTGAAGCCGGTGCGCAGCGCCAGGGCGAGGGCCTGGCGGACGGTCTTGGTGCGCTCGATCCAGACGATCTCGGTGCGCGGGACCATGACCTCGCGGGCGATGGTGTCGCCCAGCTCGAACACCGAGTGGATCATCTCGCGCTCGGAGTCCTCGACGACGCCGCGTTCCTGGGCGAGGTCGACGAGCTCGCGCAGCTCGACCTCGGAGGTGAACGGGCCTTCGCGAAAGCCCTGGCCGGGGGTGATGGCGTTACCGATGAGGATGAGCAGCCGGGACAGCGGGCCGAGGATCGAGCCGAGGACGCGGACGGGCCCGGCGACGTAGCGGCCGATGCGGTACGGGTGCTGGCGGCCGAGGGTGCGCGGGCCGACGCCGATGAGGACGTAGCTCACGACGATCATGACGACCGCCGTGACCAGCACGGCGACGCCGAGGGGCCGGAGCCGGGTGCCGACGAAGACGGTGACCAGCACGGTGGCCGTCAGCTCGCAGCCGAGGCGCAGCAGGAGCAGCAGGTTGATGTGCCGGCGGCGTTCGACGACGACCGCCGCGAGGTGGCGGGCGCCGGGCAGGCCCATCCGGGCGAGGCCTTCGGCCCGGGCTTGCGACACGGTGCTGATGGCGGCGTCGGCCGCCGCGAACACGCCCGCGAGGAGCACGAGCGCGATCGCGAACAGGAGCTGGACCATGGCCGGCGCTAGGGCGTTTCCCCGGCGGGTGGTTCGGCGGCCGGGGTGGTGGCCGCGTCGAGCCCGGCGATGCCGAGGACGCGGTCGTCGGTGTTGCGCTGGGCGTCACGCTTCTGCAGGGCGGCGACGGCGTCCTGGTACTCGCCGAGGATCCGCTTCTGGAGGGCGAACATCTCGCGCTCTTCGGCGGGTTCGGCGTGGTCGTAGCCGAGGAGGTGCAGGCAGCCGTGCACGGTGAGCAGGTGCAGCTCGTCGATCAGGGCATGACCCGCGGTCTTGGCCTGATCCTTGGCGAACGCCGGGCAGAGCACGATGTCCCCGAGCAGCGCCGGTGACGCGTCGGGCGCGTCGGGACGGCGGGAGGAGTCGAGCTCGTCCATCGGGAACGCCATGACGTCAGTGGGCCCTGGCAGGTCCATCCAGCGTTCGTGCAGGTCTTCCATGACGTCGAGGGTGACGAGCAGGATGGACAGCTCGGCGAGCGGGCTGACCTCCATCTTGTCGAGGGCGTAGCGGGCCGCCGAGACGATGGACGTCTCGTCGACGTCGACGCCGGACTCGTTGGCGATTTCGATGCTCACCGCCGGTTGCCCTTCCAGCCGTTGCCTTGCTGCTGGTCCTGGGCGTCCTGCACGGCCTGCCACTTCTCGTAGGCGTCGACGATGTCGCCGACGAGCTTGTGCCGGACGACGTCCTGGCTGGTCAGTTCGGAGAAGTGGAGCCCTTCGACGCCGCCGAGGATGTCGCGCACGACGCGGAGGCCGCTGCGCTGGCCGTTCGGCAGGTCGACCTGGGTGACGTCACCGGTGACGACGATCTTGGAGCCCTGGCCGAGCCGGGTGAGGAACATCTTCATCTGCTCGGGCGTGGTGTTCTGGGCCTCGTCGAGGATGATGAAGGCGTCGTTCAAGGTGCGGCCGCGCATGTAGGCGAGCGGCGCGATCTCGATGGTGCCGGCCTGCATGAGCCGCGGGATCGACTCGGGTTCGACCATGTCGTGCAGCGCGTCGTAGAGCGGCCGCAGGTAGGGGTCGATCTTCTCGTTGAGGGTGCCGGGCAGGTAGCCGAGGCGCTCGCCGGCTTCGACGGCGGGGCGGGTCAGCACGATGCGGGTGACCTGCTTGGCCTGGAGGGCCTGGACGGCCTTCGCCATGGCGAGGTAGGTCTTGCCGGTGCCGGCGGGGCCGATGCCGAAGACGACGGTGTGCTTGTCGATCGCGTCGACGTAGCGCTTCTGGTTGAGCGTCTTGGGCCGGATGGTCTTGCCGCGGCGGGAGACGATGTTGAGGCTGAGGACCTCGGCGGGCGACGCGTCCCCGGTGGAGAGCATGCCGATGGTGCGGCGGACCGTGTCGGGGCCGACCTGCTGCCCGCCGGTGGCGAGGGTGACGAGGTCGGCGAAGACGCGCTCGGCGAAGGCCACGTCGGCGGGGGTGCCGGTGAGGGTGACCTCGTTGCCGCGGACGTGCACGTCGGCGGCGAGAAGCTCCTCGGCGACACGCAGGTTCTCGTCACGGGAGCCGAGCAGGCTGAGCGCGGCGGCGTCGGGAATGGGGAACCGGGACTGCGCTGCCTGGACGGCGGCATCCTCGGTCTTGGCGACGTCCCCGGGGACGTCGGGTCGGGCGGCACCACCCGGTACGGTTCCGGCCACGTGGCCTCAGGCCTGCTTTCTCGGTGAGGGAGAACGGACCCCACCGATGCTACTGGCACCCACCGACAGAACGCAGACGGGTTTGCCCTAGTCCTGCTCAGGAGCCCCGAAGAGCCCCAGAGGCTCCCCACCCAGAACATGGGCATGAACATGAAAAACAGTCTGCCCGGCATCACCATCGGTGTTGAACACAACCCGATACCCAGACTCAAGAACCCCTTCAAGCTCAGCAACCCGCCGAGCAGCAAGCGCAACAGCGGCCAGCAACCCCGGATCCCCAGCAGCAAGGTCCCCCAGGTTCCGATACCGAACCTTGGGCACAACAAGCACATGAACCTTGGCCTGCGGCCGAATATCCCGGAAGGCAAAGGTCAGATCATCCTGATAGACAACATCAGCAGGGATCTCACCAGCAATGATCCGTTCAAAGAGAGTCTCATCCTCACTCATGGGAAGAGACCCTACCGACGAAGGAAGACGCGCCACCCAACAGGCACCGAGCGAGGGCCGCGGGGGTCCGGGGCATGCCCCGGCGGGGGTCTGGGGGTCCGACCCCCAGAAGACACAACGAACGCGAAGCGGCCCAACGACCGAAGCGAAGCGAGGGAGGGGGGCCGCGGAGCGGTAGACCCTGGGGGTCGATCTACCGCCACCGCGGCGGCCGCCGGACCGAGGGGGGAGGTGCCCGGCGGGGTCTGTGCTTTCCCAGTGGCGCGCCGAACCCGGAAACGGTGTGTGGCGCGTTAGTAAACGAGAGTAACGGGTCGGAGTGTGATCGCGCCATAACTGGGCGCAAAATCGGGGGTCTTTTTTCCGGTGATCTTTTCACCGCCACCGGCTGGTGAGGGCGCCCAGCGCACCGAGGGCGACGGCCGCGGCGGTGGACGTGCGCAGGACGGTCGTGCCGAGGCGGACGGCTCGTGCGCCGGCTTCGCGCAGGGTGCGGAGTTCGCCGTCGGTGATGCCGCCTTCGGGGCCGACGACGAGGAGGAGGTCGCCGGTGTCGGGCAGTGCGAGGTCGGTGAGGCGGTCGGGGACGTCGGACTCGAGGACGACGACCAGGGACATCGTGGCGGCCAGCCCGGCCAGTTCGCCGGTGGTGACGGGCTCGGTGACGTCGGGGACGTGGGCGCGGCGGGCTTGCTTGGCGGCGGCGCGGGCGGTGGCGCGCCAGCGGGCGAGGGCTTTGTCGCCGCGGCCGCCGTCGTCCCACTTGGCGACGCTGCGGGCGGCTCGCCAGGGGACGATCGCGTCGACGCCGGCTTCGGTGGCGAGCTCGACGGCGAGCTCGCCGCGGTCGCCCTTGGCGAGGGCTTGGGCGAGCACGACGCGCAGTGCGGGTGGTTCCTCGGTCCAGCTCTCCTCGACCGCGAGGGTGAGGACGGCGTCACGCCCGGGCTGGACGGCTTCGACGACGCAGCGGGCCATGGTCCCGGCGCCGTTCGAAAGGATCAGCCGCTCCCCCGTGCGGAGACGGCGGACCGTGGCCGCGTGCCGGGCTTCCTCGCCGTCGAGCACCGCGCGCCCGGAGGCGGGGACGGCGTCGGCGAGGAAGACCGGCAGGGTGGTGTCGGGCACGGTCAGCGGTGGTTCTTGGCGCGCAGCTTGGAGAAGAGGCCGCCGTGCTTGCTGCCGTTGGATGCCAGCGTCGGGACTTCCTCGCCGCGCTGCCGGGCGAGTTCGACGAGGAGCTCGCGCTGGGCTTCGTCGAGCTTCGTCGGGACCACGACGTCGATGTGGACGTGGAGGTCGCCACGGCCGTCGACGCGGCCGGAGGACCGCAGCCGGGGCATGCCCTTGCCGGTGAGGACGAGCTCGGCGGTGGGCTGGGTGCCGGGTTCGACGTCGAGCTCGTAGTCGCCGTCGATCAGCGTGGAGATGGGCACCGTGGCGCCGAGGGCGGCGGTGGTCATCGGGATGCGGAAGTTGCAGTGCAGGTCGTGGCCCTGGCGGACGAAGACCTCGTGCGGGGTCTCGTCGATCTCGACGTAGAGGTCGCCGGCCGGACCGCCGCCGGGGCCGACCTCGCCCTGGCCGGACAGGCGGATGCGCATGCCGTCGCCGACGCCCGGCGGGATCTTGGCGGTGACGTTGCGGCGGGCGCGGATGCGGCCGTCGCCGCCGCACTGGCGGCAGGGGTCGGGGATGACCTCGCCGAAGCCGCGGCAGACCGGGCACGGGCGGGCCGTGACGACCTGGCCGAGGAAGGACCGCTGGACGGACTGGACCTCGCCGGCGCCGCCGCAGGTGTCACACGTCTTGACGCCGGTGCCTTCGGTGGTGCCTGCGCCGCGGCAGAGGTCGCAGACGATCGCGGTGTCGACGGCGATCTCCTTGTCGACGCCGGTGGCGCAGTCCTCGAGGGACAGGCCGAGCCGGATCAGCGCGTCGGAGCCGGGCTGGACGCGGCTGCGGGGTCCGCGCCCGCGCCCGCCGCCACCACCGGCCGCGCCGAAGAAGGCGTCCATGATGTCGCCGAGGCCGCCGAAGCCCGCGAACGGGTCGCCGCCGCCCCCGCCGCGCGCGCCGCCGTCCATCGGGTCGCCGCCGAGGTCGACGATCTTGCGCTTCTGCGGGTCGGACAGCACCTCGTAGGCCGTCGTCACCTCGCCGAACTTGTGCTGCGCGTCTTCCGACGGGTTGACGTCGGGGTGCAGCTCCCTGGCCAGCTTCCGGTACGCGCGCTTGATGTCCTGATCGCTCGCGTTCTTGGCCACCCCGAGGATGCCGTAGTAGTCCCTCGCCACCGTCTCTGCTTCTCCTTCTGCTCTGCCCGGCTCAGCGGCCGGCCAGGATCTGCCCCACGTAGTTGGCGACCGCGCGCACCGCGGCGATCGTGCCGGGGTAGTCCATCCGGGTCGGGCCGACCACCCCCATGCCGCCGAGCACCATGTCCTGGCCGTAACCGATCGAGACGACCGAGGTGCTGCGCATCTGCTCGTCCTCATTTTCCTCACCGATGCGCACCGTGATCGCACCGGGGTTGCGCGCGGCGGCCAGGAGCTTGAGCACGACCACCTGCTCCTCGAGGGCTTCGAGGACCTGGCGCAGCGAACCCGGGAAGTCGGCGACGTTGCGCGTGAGGTTCGCGGTGCCGCCGAGGACCAGGCGTTCTTCGGGGTGTTCGGCCAGCGACTCGACCAGGACCGTGGTGACGCGGATGAGCGCGTCCCGCAGCTCGCCGGGTGCCTTGTCGGGCAGCTCGGCGACGCGCGCGGCGGCCTCGTTGAGCCGCCGTCCGGACATGGCCGTGTTGAGCACGGACCGCAGCCGCGCCACGTCTTCTTCGGTGACGACGTCGCCGAGGTCGACGGTGCGCTGGTCGACGCGGCCGTTGTCGGCGATCAGCACCAGCATCAGCCGCGCCGGGGTGAGCGGCACCACTTCGAGGTGGCGCACCTTGGCGTTGGTCAGCATCGGGTACTGGACGACGGCGACCTGCCGGGTCAGCTGCGCGAGCAGCCGGACCGAGCGGCGGAGGACGTCGTCGAGGTCGGTGCCGCTGTCGAGGAAGGTCGTGATCGCCCGGCGCTCCGGAGCGCTCAGCGGCTTGATCTCGGACAGCCGGTCGACGAAGAGGCGGTAGCCCTTGTCGGTCGGCACGCGGCCGGCGCTGGTGTGGGGCTGGGTGATGTAGCCCTCTTCTTCGAGGGTGGCCATGTCGTTGCGCACGGTGGCGCTCGACACGCCCAGGTTGTGCCGCTCGACGATCGCCTTGGAGCCGACGGGCTCCTGGTTGGACACGTAGTCGGCCACGATCGCCCGCAGCACGTCGAAGCGGCGCTCGTCCGCGTTGGCCACCGTTCCTCACCTACCTCGCTCGCTGCTCACCATGAGTTTACGGAAGCCTGAGCGGGTCGTGCTCAACCCCGCCCGTCCCAGCCGGGTAAAGAACGGACAAATGAATTCCCATGCATTCTTTTCGCACCGGATTTCCGGCTTGAAGAGGGAACCGAAAAGCGGTTTGCTGCCTCTGATCCGCATGCCGCTCCCCGACTACGAGGTCGCCGTGAACCGAAATGAACCCGCTTCGGCCGGAATGCCCGATATCGCCCGGCGCGCGGCCGAGGCGAAAGCCCGGCTCGAGCGCGTCTCGGCGACCGCTTCGAGTGCCGACGGGTCCGTCACGGTCACCGTCAACACCAGCGGTGCGCTGCAGGAACTCACCTTCGGCCCGCGGGCCGACGAGCTGCCGCGGGCCCGGCTCGCGCAGGCCGTTCTCGCCGCTGCCAAACGCGCGCAGGTCGACGCCGCCCAGCAGCTGACCGCGATCATGGCGCCGGTGATCGGCACCGACAGCGACGCGATGCATTTCCTCCGGGAACAGATCCCGGCGCCCGAAGTACCGGAAGAAGAAGCGGCCGCTCCGCCGCGCTGGGAATTCACCGAAGCCCGGCCGGAAACCCCGCCGCCGCCGCCCGTGCGTCCGGCCCGGCCGCGCCCGGCCGACGACGAGGACTTCGGCGGCCCGATCCTGCGCCGGGGGCTGTGATGGCGGGCAAGGCGATGAAGGTCGACTTCGACGTCCTCGGCGGCCACGAGGACGAGATCCGGCAGATCGCCGACCGGGTGCAGCAGGCGGTCGAGGCCGCCGGCACCGCCGGCGCGCTCGACTTCGACGCGTTCGGCCTGGTCGGGCAGGTGTTCGCGCTGCCGATCCAGGTGTGGGTGGAGACCGCGAACGGCTTCCTGGGCGACGCCGTCGAGGCCGGCCACGAGGTCGCGGACCGGGTGAAGACCGCGCACACGGCGTTCCGCGACCACGAAGACAAGACGAAGTGCCTGATCGAGGGCATCGGCAAGGAGCTCCCGGCATGACCGAGAACGCACTGGTCGCGACGGCCGGATCGCCGGGCGGCTTCTGGAGCGGCATGGGCGACGGCTCGAAGGGCGAGCTGGACAACGTCAACGCCCAGACCGGCGGCGCGGGCATCTTCAGCGACGCCGCGTCCACGCTCACCGACGCGCGCAACGGCGACTGGGGCAACCTCGCCATGGACGTCGGCACCGACGCCCTCGACCTGCTCGGCGCGGCGATGGACCCGCTCGGGTCGCTCGCCAGTGCCGGGGTCGGCTGGCTGATCGAGCACATCAGCTTCCTCAAGGACGGCCTCGACAAGCTCGCCGGCAAGCCCGAGGCCGTCACCGCCAAGGCCGTGACCTGGACGAACATCGCCAAGTCGCTCACCGAGACGGCCGAGAGCTACGAGCAGCAGGCCAAGAAGGTCCAGCAGTCCTTCAGCGACTGCGGCTCCGCCGAGGCCTACCAGCGGACGGCCGAAAGCTACGTCAACGTGCTGCGCGGCGCCGCGTCGCACGCCGGGGACGCGTCGACCGCCATGAACGTCGGCGCGGCGCTGGTCGGCACCGAGCGCGGGCTGATCCGCGACATGATCTCGTCGTTCGTGGGCGAGCTGATCGTCAAGGCCCTGGCCGCACTGGCCGCGTCCTGGTGCACCTTCGGCGGCACGATCGCGGCGTTCATCGCCGACACGGTCGTCGAGGGCGGCGTGCTCGCCGAGAAGATCAGCACGCGCATCACGAAGATCGTCGAGAAGCTGGAGAGCCTGGCGAAGGGCGCGGGCAAGTCGAAGGCGGCCCTCGAAGGCGCGGCGAACGCGCTGAAGAAGGTGGGCAAGGGCGTCGACAAGCTCGTGGACAAGTCGGTCGACACGGCCGCGGGCATCGAGCGGAAGGCCAACGAGCTCAAGCAGGCGGGCAAGGAGGCGAAGTCCGCCGAGGAGACGGCCGAAGGCTGGAAGGACGCCGCGCGCGAGAAGGTCCCCGGCGGCGACAAGCTGGAAGGCCCGGCCAAGAAGTACTCCGAAGACGGCCGCAGCGTGCTCAAGCCGGGTGCGTGGCAGGAGTCCGGCGGCTATCCGGGGTGGAAGCCCGCGGACACCGTCGGCGTCGTGACCGAGGGCCGCCGCCAGGAGAACGAGCAGCAGGACCGCTACCACGAGACGCAAGAGGCCTACGAGAAGGAACACCCCGAAGGCGAGGCCGAGTGACCGAGCAGGCCGAGGTGGAGCTGGCCAACCGCAATGGCCGGCTCCACCCGTCGCAGCGCCGGAAGCTGCTCGACTTCAATTTCTGGGCCGCGGTGGTCCTGGTGCTCGCCGGTCTGTGGACCGCGGCGCTCGCGATCACCGACGGAGCCGCGGCGGCCCTCGTCCCGATCCTCGCGGCGACGGCCTGGTTCGCGTTCGTGTGCGGGCGGCGGCTGTCCGAGGTCGGGAGCGGGCGGCTGGTCGTGATCACCGGCTGGACCCACGACTTCGGCAAGGTCCACGGGAAGCGGCCCGAGCGCGGCCAGTACCCGATCTACCTCTACACCATCATGGAACGGATCTGGTTCACCTACCTCGTGGTCCAGGACCGCAGCTTCCGCCTCGACGACCGCGCGCTCCGCGAGCGGATCCAGCCGGAGCGGACCAATGCCGTCTACCTGACTCCGCGCACGAAAACGCTGATCAACGTCCTGCCCGCTTAGACCGCCTTGGTCAGGGCGTCGAACTCGGCGTCGGTCAGCTCGATGTCGGCGGCGGCGACGTTGTCCTCGAGGTGCGCCACCGACGACGTCCCCGGGATCGGCAGCACCACGGGCGACCGCTTGAGCAGCCACGCGAGCGCGAGCTGCGACGGCGACGCGTCGTGCTCCTTGGCGAGCGCGGTCAGCGGGCTGTCCGCCCCGGCCAGGGCGCCGGTGGCGAGCGGGAACCACGGGATGAAGGCGATGCCGTGCTCGGTGGCGTGGTCGAGGAGCGGTTCGGCGTCACGGTTGGCGAGGTTGAACAGGTTCTGCACCGACACGATCTCGGCGGTCTTCTGCGCTTCCTTCAGCTCGTCCACGCTGATCTCGGACAGGCCGATGTGCCGGATCTTGCCCTCGTCCTGAAGGCTCTTCAGCTCGCCGACCTGCTCGGCGAGCGGCACCTTCGGGTCGATCCGGTGCAGCTGGAGCAGGTCGATCCGGTCGACGCCGAGGTGCCGCAGGCTCAGCTCGACCTGCTGCCGCAGGTACTCGGGCCGCCCGACCGGGATCCACTGGTTCGGCCCCTGCCGGGTGAAGCCGGCCTTGGTGGCGATGACCACGTCGTCGGCGTAGGGGTGCAGCGCCTTCTTGATCAGCAGGTCCGCGACGAACGGGCCGTAGGCGTCGGCGGTGTCGATCAGGGTCACGCCCAGCTCGACGGCGCGCCGCAGCACGCGCACGGCCTCGTCCGGGTCCTTGGGGTCGCCCCAGACCCCCGGGCCGGTCAGTTGCATGGCGCCGTACCCGAGGCGGGTGACCGGGAGGTCGCCGCCGATGGTGAAGGTGCCGGAGTTCTTCGCGCTCATTCGTCTGCCTAACGTCGACGGTGGGTCCCCTCGATGCCAACCCGGCGGACCCACCGTCGATTCCCGGCCTAGGAGTTGCGCGGGAAGCCCAGGTTCACCCCGGCGTGCGAGCGGTCCGGCCACCGCGACGTCACGACCTTCGTCCGGGTGAAGAAGTGGAACCCCTCCGGCCCGTAGGCGTGGCTGTCGCCGAACAGCGAGTCCTTCCAGCCCCCGAACGAGTAGTACCCCACCGGCACCGGGATCGGGACGTTCACGCCGACCATCCCGACCTCGACCTCGTTCTGGAACCGCCGCGCCGACGAGCCGTCGCCGGTGAAGATCGCCACGCCGTTGCCGTACGGGTTCGCGTTGATCAGGTCCAGCGCGTCGTCGTAGGACGCCGTGCGCGCCACCGACAGGACCGGGCCGAAGATCTCGTCGGTGTAGATCGACATCTCCGGGCGGACGTGGTCGAACAGCGTCGGGCCGAGCCAGAAGCCGTCCGCCGAACCGGAGACCTCGATCCCGCGGCCGTCCACCACCAGCGACGCGCCCTCGGTCACCCCGGCGTCCACATAGGACTGGACCCGCGCGTGGTGGGCCGCCGTCACCAGCGGACCCATCTCGGATTCGGGGTCACGGCCGTCGCCGACGCGCAGCACGGACATCCGCTCGGTGATCTTGCGCACCAGCTCGTCGCCGATCGGGTCGACCGCGACGACCACCGACACCGCCATGCAGCGCTCCCCCGCCGAGCCGAACCCGGCCGACACCGCGGCGTCGGCGGCCAGGTCGAGGTCCGCGTCCGGCAGCACGACCATGTGGTTCTTCGCCCCGCCGAGGGCCTGGACGCGCTTGCCGTGCCGGGTGCCGGTTTCGTAGACGTAGCGCGCGATCGGCGTCGACCCGACGAACGAGATCGCCTTGACGTCGTCGTGTTCGAGGAGCCCGTCGACCGCCGCCTTGTCGCCGTGCAGGACGTTCAGCGCGCCCGCGGGCAGCCCCGCTTCGGCGAACAGCTCGGCGATGAACACCGCGGCGGACGGGTCCTTCTCACTCGGCTTGAGCACGACGGTGTTGCCGCAGGCCAGCGCGTTCGGGACGAACCAGAGCGGCACCATCGCCGGGAAGTTGAACGGCGAGATCACGCCGACCACGCCGAGCGGCTGCGCGATCGAGTAGACGTCGACGCCGGTGGACGCGTTCTCGCTGAAGCCGCCCTTGAGCAGCTGCGCCGCGCCGCACGCGTACTCGACGTTCTCGATCGCGCGGGCGACCTCGCCCGCCGCGTCGGATTCGACCTTGCCGTGCTCGCTCGTGACGATCTTCGCCAGCTCGTGCTTGCGCGCCGACAGCAGCTCGCGGAAGGCGAACATGACCCGCGTCCGGCCGGCCAGGGACGTCCCGCGCCAGCCGGGCAGCGCCGCCTTGGCCGCGGCGACGGCGGCTTCGACCTCGGCGTCACCGGCGAAGTCGACGCGCGCCCGCACCTGCCCGGTCGCGGGGTCGAACACCTCGCCCGAGCGCTCGGCGGTCCCGGTGAACGGCTTGCCGTCGATCCAGTGGCTGATGTGGTCGGTCACGGCGGACGCTCCTTCGGTCGAGTACGTCTCCTGCGAGTCTCCGGGCGGGCGCCACGCCACCGCCATCGACAACGTGTACGTCAGTTGGCTCCCGGCCGTACAGTCTGTCCCTGCCGATCAGACCCGAGGAGCCATGTACCCGACCGTCGCCGAGGTGCTCGCGCTGCCGGTGCTGCGCCAGGGCCGTCCGCACGTCGTCGCGGGCTCGGCCGGGCTCGACGCGCCGGTCCGCTGGGCGCACGTCGCCGAGGTCGCCGACATCGCGCACCTGCTGCGCGGCAGCGAGCTGGTGCTGACGACCGGCGTCGCGCTGCCCGACGACGGCCCGTCGCTGGCCCGCTACGTCGCCGACCTGGCCGGGGTCGGGGCGGCCGGCCTGGTGATCGAGCTGGTCCGGCACTGGAGCGACAAGCTGCCCGCCGCGCTGGTCGAAGCGGCCGAGAAGCACGGGCTGCCGCTCGTGACGCTCTCGCGCGAAACCCGGTACGTCAGCGTCACCGAGGCGGTGAACGGCCAGATCGTCGACGCCCAGGTCGCCGAGCTGCGCGCCGCCGAGCGCGTGCACGAGACGTTCACCGCGCTGACGGTCGCGGGCGCCGAACCCGGCGTCGTCCTGGGCGAGGTCGCCCGGCTGACCGAGCAGCCGGTGGTGCTGGAGACGCTCTCGCACGAGGTCCTCGCCTACGACGCGGCCGGCACCGACCCGGCCGAGCTGCTCACCGGCTGGCCGGCCCGGTCGCGCGTCGTCCAGGTCGGCGAGCGGACCGGCTACCACCCCGGCTCGGGCTGGCTGGTGACCGTCGTCGGCGCGCGCGGGCACGACTGGGGGCGCCTCGTGGTCGTCTGCGCCGACCCACCGCCGCACCGGCACCGGGTGGTCGCCGAGCGGGCCGCGTCCGCGCTGGCCGTGCACCGGCTGGTCGCCAAGGATTCCGACGGCCTGGAGCGGCAGGCCCACCGGGCCGTGCTGCACGAGCTGCTCGCGTCGCCCGCCCCGACGGCGGAGCTGCTGGCGCGCGCGTCGGCGCTGGCCGTGCCGCTGACCGGGCGGCAGCTGGTCGGGCTGGCGGTCCGGCCCCGGCTGATCGGCAGCCGTCCGGCTCTGTCCACGCCGCCGGTGCTGCGCGAACTGGCCGAGGCGACGGTGCTCGCGGCGCGCCGCGCGAAGGTGTCGGCGCTGGTGGCGACGGACGACCTCGGCGTGCGCGCGCTGATCGCGCTGTCGCCGGAGGCGAACGCGGACACGGTGCTGCACCGGCTCGCCACCGACGTCCACGAGGCCCGGGGCAGCGCGCCGGGCGTGCTCGCGGTCGGCACGACGGTCTCGTCGCCCGCCGAGGCGGGCCGGACGCTGCTGGAGGCCGGCCAGGTCGCGGCGGCCGCGCTGGGGGCGGGCGCCGAGCGGGTGCTGCACCGGCTGTCGGACGTCCGGCTGCGCGGCCTGCTGCACCTGCTTTCGGGCGACGAGCGCGTCACGGCGTTCGCGGTCCGGGAGCTCGGGCCGCTGCTCCAGCGCGACGCGGCGTCCGGCAGCCGGCTGGTGCAGGCTCTGCGGCACTACTGCGAGCAGGGCGGCAACAAGTCGGCGGCCGCGGCGGCGGCGCACACCTCGCGGACGGCGTACTACCAGCAGCTCGCCCGGATCGAGCAGGTCCTCGGCGTCCGGCTGGAGGACCCGGAGTCGATGCTCTCGCTCTACGTGGCCTTGCTGGCGCTGGACCTCACTCGGTCGAGCGAAGAAGACTCACCCGGACGTGGAGCACAGTGATCGACCTCGGGCTGCCGATGGAACCGATATGGCCCTACTCCCCTTCGCAGCCTGCTTGATGAGCTTGAGCTGCCTCGCCCCGGCGCAGCCCCCGGCGTCGACGTTGCAGCTGACCAGCCACGACACCGCCAACCGGATCGGCTCGGTGGTCCTGACGTGCGACCCGGCGGGCGGCACGCACCCCAAGCGCGACAAGGCGTGCGCGGTGCTTTCGGGCGTGGACGGCGACTTCTCGCGGATCCAGGCGCGGCACCAGGCGTGCACGCTGATCTACGCCCCGGTGGACGTGACGGTGGTCGGGACCTGGCGGGGAAAGCCGGTGTCGTTCCGGACGTCATACCCGAACCGCTGCGCGGCGGACCGCGACTCGGACGACGTCTTCGCGTTCTGACGCCGGGCGCGCGGAAGCCGCCGGGCCGCCCCCACGACGGCCCGGTGGCTTCCGCGCATTGCTCTTAATCACGCACAGCCCGCGCCGGCGGTTCAGCAGTTGCCGAGAGTCACGTCGCGGGCGTTCGCGCGGCTGAGGTTCCAGGCCGGCCAGCCGTCGGGGGCGTCGCCGGCGAGGACCTGGCGCAGCACGCACGTCCGCAGGGGCTCCGGCAGTCGCGCCGACACCACGGGGACGACGTCGGTGGAGAAACCGGCCAGGTACCGGTGGTCGAGGGGCTTGCCGGTGGCCGCGCGGTCGAGGTTGGCGCCGGCGATGAGGCGTTCCGGGTCGAGGAGGGCGAGCACCAGCAGCGCCGCGGCGGCAGTGCCGATCGCCGCGCGGGGCAGCCACGCCGAGCGGAGCTTGACCAGCGACGCCAGCACCAGCACGAACACGGCGCCGAACCACAGTTCGCAGACCTCGACCAGCAGCCGCAGCACGGTGAAGCCGTACGCCTCCTGGTACGTCCACATGCGACTCAACGCCGACCCGGCGAGCACCAGGCTGAGCGCGCTCAAGGCCCCCAGCAGGACGCGCTGGCGGAGCCGGTCGGCCTTCGTGACGTTCGGCGCCCAGCGCAACGCCGCCGCGACGATCGCCAGCGTCAGCACGGTGACGGCGCACAGCTGCCAGAAGCCGCCGCGCGCGTACTCGGCGGAGGTGAGGTTGCTGGTGCGCAGGACGTACCCGGTGCCCCCGAAGAGCACGACAAGCCGGACGCCGACGAACACGCTGAACAGCAGGACCAGGACGGTGAGCGGGACTGTCCACTCCAGACCGTACTTGGTCCGGTACGGACGGTCTGTTTCCGCGCGATGCGCTGGGGCGGCGAGGAAGTAGCAGGCTCCGGCCACCAGCAGCGCCGCGACGGCGAACACGCAACACCACCGCACGAGGACGTCGAGGCTGAGATCGGGGACGACGGCGTTGACGACGTCGGCGAACACGGCATCGGCACTGGCGAGCAGCGGCACGAAGACGGCGACGATCGCGGCGGTGGCCAGCACGGCGAGGCCGATCCGCCGGGCGACGCCGTCACGGCGGGCGGCGAAACGGCCGACCCCGCGTCCGGCCCAGGGCACGGCGCGCAGGGCTTCCAGCGGGACGGCGAACATGTCGTACAAGACGGAGTTGACGGTCCGCTTCCCCACGACGGCGAGCGATCCGGTGACGACGGCGCCGAGTACACAGAGGACGAACAGCCACTCGGAGGCGCGGAGGGCGCCCATTCCGAGCAGGGCGAGGGTGAGGAAGGCCCACCCGGCGCTGCCCCAGGTGAAGGACCCGGCGCCGTCCGAAGACCGCCGATCGGCGACGAAGACGGCGAAGGCGACGGCCAGCCCGGCCAGCAGCCACCCGACCCCGGGCCGGTCGACGGGCAGCACGAGAGCGGCGGCCACCCCGGCCAGCCCGGCGGCGGGCAAGACGGCGGGAGGCAGCGGGACGATGGCCGATCTCGGCGGCGGGATCGGCCGCATGAGGACAGGAGGAGCGGCGACGGCCACACCGCCGGCTCGGGCACCGACGGTCCGGGCCTCGCCAGCCACCCCACCGGCCCAGGCTTGACCGGCTCCCACACCGGTCCGGGCTTCACCGGCCGCCCTACCTGCCCGAGCCTCGCTGACTCCGGCTTCGCCAGCTCGGGCTCCACCGGTCCGGACTCCGCCGGGCGCCCCTCCGGCCCAGGCTTCTTCGGCTGCCCCACCGGGTCCACGAACCCCTGCCGCCGAGCGCTTTCCCCTCGGCACCGGCTTCTCCGCGCCCGGCTCGTCGATCCTGCTCTTCGGCATCGTCCCCAACTCTCGTTCGCATTCGCAAATGTCCACACGTGCACCGACCACCGATCAACGCGGCGTCCCAGCGTCAGCCCGTCGGCAAAGTCACCCGGATCCGGCTCCCGACCCCCGCCGAAGGCGAGACCACCCCGATCGTCCCGCCGTGCAGCTCCACCGCCCACCGAGCGATCGCCAGGCCCAGCCCCGTTCCCCCGCCCGACGGCCGCTCCCCCCGCGTGAACCGCTCGAACACCCGTACCCGGTCGGCCGGCGCGATCCCCGGTCCCTCGTCGCACACGTCGATGCGCACCTCGCCCGGCCGCACCTCGGCCAGCACCCGCACCGAACCGCCCGCCGGGCCGTGGCGGACCGCGTTCTCCAGCAGGTTCGCCACCACCTGGAACAGCCGGCCGCGATCGGCCGTCACCACGGCGTCGATCGGTGTCACCGAAACCGAGAACGTCACCCCGCGCACCAGCGCCGCTTCGGAAACCGCCTCCGAAAGCAGCGAAGACAGCGAGAACGACGTCTTGTGCAACGGAATCGCCCCCGCGTCGAGCCGCGACAGGTCCAGCAGCTCGTCCACCAGCGTCGCCAGCCGCTCGGTCTGCTGCAGCGCCGTCTTCAACGTCGCCGGGTCCGGGTCCTCGACGCCGTCGACCAGGTTCTCGAGCACGCCGCTCAACGCCGTGATCGGCGTCCGCAGCTCGTGCGACACGTTCGCCACGAGCTCCCGGCGCCGCTTGTCCGCGTCACCGAGGTCGCCGGCCATCTGGTTGAACGCCTGCGCCAGCTCGCCCACCTCGTCCCGCGTGGTGGCCCGGACGCGCCGCGTGTAATCGCCCTTCGCCATCGCCCGCACCGCGCCCGTCATCTCGCGCAGCGGCCGGGTCATGCCGTGCGCCAGCACTTGCGACAGCAGCAGCGCCAGCACCATCGCGGTGATCGTCGTCCGGGGCGGCAGCCAGCCGATCTGCCAGTTGAAGAACGCGAACGCGACCCCGCCGGAGGCGACCATCAGGATCGCCAGCTTCAGCTTGATCGACCGGACCCCGTCCAACGGCCGCGGCAGCAGCTCGACCACCCTGACCAGCAACGCCTTCACGATCCCGCCTCCAGCGCGTACCCGACGCCGTGCACCGTCCGGATGAGGTCGGCGCCGAGCTTCCGCCGCAGGGCCTTGATGTGGCTGTCCACCGCGCGGGTGCCCGCGGACGTGCCGTGGACGTCCCAGTCCCACACCTCCGACAGCAGCCGTTCCCGCGGCTGCACCGCCCGTGGCCGCCGCGCGAAGTGCACCAGCAGGTCGAACTCGATCGGCGTCAGCTGCGCCGCGACGCCGGCCCGGGCGACGCGCCGCTGGTCGACGTCGATCTCGAGGTCGCCGAGGACGATCCGGGTGCCCGCGGCGGACGACGAGCGGTCGACCCGCCGCAGCAGCGCGTGCACCCGCGCCGTCAGCACTCGCATCGAGAACGGCTTCGTGAGGTAGTCGTCGGCGCCGACCCCCAGCCCGACCAGCATGTCCGTCTCGTCGGCGCGCGCGGTCAGCATGAGCACCGGCACCGGACGGCGCCCCTGGATCCGGCGGCAGACCTCCAGGCCGTCGAAGCCCGGGAGCATGACGTCCAGGACCACGAGATCCGGCTCCGACGACGACTCCGCTTCGACGGCGGCCGGCCCGTCGTGGGCGACGTCCACACTGAATCCTTCGGCCCGCAGCCGGGCCGCGATCGACGCGGCGATGGTGACGTCGTCCTCGACGACGAGCACTCGCCGCACTACCGGTTCCATGCGAACGACCTTAGGGATCGGCGGTGGAGAGGGTCCGCGCGAAGTGTGGAGATCCTGTGGAGACGTTTCCCCCGCTTTGCCGGGATGTGACCGTCCGATGTGTGACGCAGGTCATGCACCCGCCGCGCGTTCGCGCAATCGACAGTCTGCACTCCTGATCAGGGAAGAGTGAACAGTCTGCCGTTGCCCCGGCCGCGACCCGGCGCGCAGGATTCCGCAATGGCGCCGACACCCGCAGACCAGCGCGTGCACGACGACGGCCGGGTCGAGCTCGACCCCGCCGACGTCGGGTCTCTCGAAGGCAGCCGGTTCTTCAACGAGGAGCTGGCCCCCGTCCCCGTGGCGAAACGCACCTGGACCACCTACAACTACTTCGCGCTCTGGATGGGGATGGCCCACAACATCCCCAGCTACGCCTTGGCCGCGTCGCTCATCGCGCTCGGCATGAACTGGGTGCAGGCGCTGATCACGATCACGATCGGCAACCTGGTCGTCCTGGCGCCGATGCTGCTCAACAGCCACGCCGGCACGAAGTACGGCATCCCGTTCCCGGTGTTCGCCCGCGCCTTCTACGGCCTGCGCGGCGCCAACCTGGCCGCGTTGCTGCGCGCGTTCATCGCGTGCGGCTGGTTCGGCATCCAGACGTGGGTCGGCGGCGAGGCCATCTACGTCATCCTCGGGCGCCTGCTCGGCTCGTGGTGGCGCGACGCACCGGAGATCGCCGGGCAGCACTGGACGCTCTGGCTGTCCTTCGTGGTCTTCTGGATCGGCCAGATGCTGATCATCTGGCGCGGCATGGAGGCGGTGCGCCGGTTCGAGAACTGGACGGCGCCGCTAGTGTCGGTCGGCTTCCTGATCATGCTGGGCTACGTGCTGGTCAAGGCGGGCGGGCTCGGCCCGATCCTGTCCGACGGCGGCAAGCTCGGCTGGGGCCCGGACTTCTGGAAGGTGTTCGCGCCGTCGCTGATGGCGATGATCGCGTTCTGGTCGACGCTCTCGCTGAACATGCCGGACTTCACGCGGTTCGGCGGCAGCCAGCGCAAGCAGGTCCGCGGCCAGATCCTCGGCCTGCCGACGACCATGACGTTCATCGCGATCGTGGCCATCCTGACGACGTCGGGCGGGCACGTCCTCTACGGCGAAGACATCTGGGACCCGGCGCAGCTGGCCGACAGGTTCACCAGCCCGGTCGTGGTCGTCGTGGCGCTGGTCGCGCTGGTGCTCGCGACGATCTCGGCGAACCTCGCGGCCAACGTCGTCAGCCCGTCCTACGACTTCTCGAACGCCTTCCCGAAGAAGATCACCTTCGCGATCGGCGGCGGGATCACCGGCGTCATCGGCGTCCTGATCCAGCCGTGGCGCCTCTACTCCGACCCGAACATCTACATCTTCGCCTGGCTCGGCTTCTACGGCGGCCTGCTCGGCGCGGTCGCCGGGGTGCTCGTCGCCGGGTACTGGGTGATCGCCCGCACGAAGCTCAAGCTGAAGGACCTGTACACACCCGATGGGGTGTATTGGTTCAGCGGCGGCTGGAACTGGCGCGCATTGGTCGCGACGCTGGTGGGAGCCCTGCTCGCGGTCGGCGGCGCCTACGGCGGGCCGTTCCCCGACGGCGGCCTGATCCCGTTCCTCAAGCCGCTTTACGACTACAACTGGGTGGTCGGCTTCGTCGGCGCGTTCGTCGTCTTCGCCGCCCTGTCCATGTCCACGAACAAGGAGGAAGCAAGTGAGCGTCGTCCGAGCCGGATTGATCCAGCAGCGGTGGACGGGTGACAAGGAGTCCATGATCAAGGCGGCGGTCGACCACATCGCCACCGCCGCCTCGCAGGGCGCCCAGGTCGTCTGCCTGCAGGAGCTGTTCTACGGGCCGTACTTCTGCCAGGTGCAGGACACCGAGTTCTACTCCTACACCGAGGGCATCCCGGACGGGCCGACGACCCAGCTCATGCAGGAGGTCGCCGAGCGCCACGGCGTGGTGCTGATCGTGCCGATGTACGAGGTCGAGCAGCCCGGCGTGTACTACAACACCGCCGCGGTGATCGACGCCGACGGCACGTACCTCGGCAAGCACCGGAAGAACCACATCCCGCAGGTCAAGGGCTTCTGGGAGAAGTTCTACTTCCGGCCCGGGAACCTGGGCTACCCGGTGTTCGACACCGCCGTGGGCCGCATCGGCGTCTACATCTGCTACGAGCGGCACTTCCCGGAGGGCTGGCGCGCGCTGGGCCTGGCCGGGGCGAAGATCGTGTTCAACCCGTCGGCGACCAGTCGCGGCCTGTCGCAGTACCTGTGGAAGCTGGAGCAGCCGGCGGCCGCGGTGGCCAACGAGTACTTCGTCGGCGCGATCAACCGTGTCGGCGTGGAACCGCTGGGCGACAACGACTTCTACGGCCAGACGTACTTCGCCGACCCACGCGGGCAGCTGATCGGCGACGCCGCGTCCGACACCGACGACGAGGTCGTCATCCGCGACCTCGACATGACACTGCTCGACGAGGTCCGGGACCTGTGGGCGTTCTACCGCGACCGCCGCCCGGACACCTACGGCCCCCTCACGGAGGCCTGATGACCACGCTGATCAAGGGTGGCCAGGTCGTCTCGCCATCGGGCGCTCTGCTCGCGGACGTGCTCGTCGACGGCGAAACCATCTCCGCCGTCGGCGCGCCCGGGACGCTGACCGGCGACGAGACGATCGACGCCACCGGCAAGTACGTGCTGCCCGGCGGCATCGACGCGCACACGCACATGGAGATGCCGTTCGGCGGCACGCACTCCGTCGACACGTTCTCGACCGGCACCACGGCGGCGGCGTGGGGCGGCACGACGACGATCATCGACTTCGCCGTGCAGGCCAAGGGGACGTCGTTGTTGTCCACTTTGGACAAGTGGCACAGCAAGGCCGACGGCAACTGCGCGATCGACTACGGCTTCCACATGATCGTCTCCGACGTCAACGACCAGTCGTTGAAGGAGATGGAAGCCTGCGTCGACGGCGGCGTCGGCAGCTTCAAGATGTTCATGGCGTACCCGGGGGTGTTCTACTCCACGGACGGGGAAATCCTGCTGGCGATGCAGAAAGCGCGGGAAATCGGCGCTACGATCATGATGCACGCGGAAAACGGCATCGCGATCGATCAGCTGGCGGCGCAAGCCGTCGCCGCGGGCAACACCGACCCGGTGCAGCACGGCCTGACGCGGCCGCCGGAACTGGAAGGAGAGGCAACGTCGCGGGCGATCCAGCTCGCGAAGGTGACCGGTGCGCCGTTGTACATCGTGCACCTGTCGGCGTCGCAAGCGCTTGCGGCGGTGGCGGAAGCACGCAACGACGGTCAGAACGTCTTCGCCGAGACGTGCCCGCAGTACCTCTACCTGTCCATTGAGGACCTGGCGAAGCCGGACTTCGAGGGCGCGAAGTACGTCGCTTCGCCACCGCTGCGCGAGAAGTCGCACCAGGCGGACCTGTGGCGCGGGCTGCGGACGAACGACCTGTCCGTGGTGTCCACCGACCACTGCCCGTTCTGCTTCAAGGACCAGAAGGAGCTGGGCCGCGGCGACTTCCGCGCGATCCCGAACGGGATGCCGGGTGTCGAGCACCGGATGGACCTGCTGCACCAGGGCGTCGTCGCGGGTGAGCTGACGCTCGGGCGCTGGGTCGAGACGTGCTCGGCGACGCCGGCGCGGATGTTCGGGCTGTACCCGCGCAAGGGCGTCATCGCCGCGGGGTCGGACGCGGACATCGTCATCTACGACCCGTCGGCGACGCAGACGCTGTCCGCCGAGACGCACCACATGAACGTGGACTACTCGGCGTACGAAGGGTTCGAGATCACCGGCCGGGTGCACACGGTGCTGTCGCGTGGGCGCGTTGTCGTGTCGCCTGACGGCTTCACCGGGTCGACTTCGCACGGGAAGTTCCTGTCCCGCTCGCTGAACCAGTACCTGAACTGAGGCAACCATGGACTTCGGGATCGTGCTGCAGACGGATCCGCCCGCGCGGGACGTCGTGCGGCTGATGAAGGACGCCGAGGACGCCGGGTTCCGCTACGGCTGGACGTTCGACTCCTGCGTGCTGTGGCAGGAGCCGTTCGTCATCTACTCGGCGATCCTCGCGGCGACGTCGTCACTGGTCGTGGGGCCGATGGTGACCAGCCCCGGGACGCGCGACTGGTCGGTGATGGCGTCGACGTTCGCCACGCTGAACGACATGTACGGCAACCGGACGGTCTGCGGCATCGGCCGCGGCGACTCGGCGCACCGGGTCGTCGGGAAGCCACCGTCCACTTTGGCCACCGTCCGCGACTGCATGCGCGTCGTGAAGGACCTCGCCGAGGGCCGGGCCGTCGAGATGAACGAGACGACCGTGCAGATCCCGTGGATCCGCAACGGCCGCCTGGAAATGTGGATGGCCGGGTACGGGCCGAAGGCGCTGAAGACGGTTGGCGAGCACGCCGACGGCTTCATCCTCCAGTGCGCGGACCCGGCGATCGCGCGCTGGACGATCGGCGCGGTGCGCGACGCGGCCCGCGCGGCCGGCCGCGACCCGGGCGGCATCACGATCTGCGTCGCGGCCCCGGCGTACGTCGGCGACGACCTGGCGCACCAGCGTGAGCAGCTGCGCTGGTTCGGCGGGATGGTCGGCAACCACGTCGCCGACCTGGTCGCGCGCTACGGCTCTTCCGGTGCAGTGCCGAAGGAGCTGACCGACTACATCCGCGAGCGGGAGGGGTACGACTACAGCCACCACGGCAAGGCGGGCAACCCGTCGACGGAGTTCGTCCCGGACGAGATCGTCGACCGGTTCTGCCTGCTGGGCCCGGCTTCGGCGCACATCTCCCGGCTCCAGGAACTCGCGGAGCTGGGCGTGGACCAGTTCTCGCTGTACCTGATGCACGACGACCGCGAGGCGACGCTGTCGTCGTACGGCTCGCAGATCATCCCGAAGCTCACCGCGTAGGGCCCGCCCTACCCCGGTTCCGGGGGTGCGCACCAGCGCGCCCCGGTCCCGGCGGCGGGACGATCAGGGCCATGAATTCTCCGAAACTCCGTGCTGCGCTGGCTCTGGGGGCCGTCGTGGGCGCGGTCGCCTTGAGTGCGCCCGCGGCTGCGGCGAGCCCCGCCGGAATCGCGTGGGAATCCGCGTGCGCCGCCGGGTACCAATGCGGTCACCTCGACGTCCCGCTGTCCTATCAGGACCCTTCCGCCGGCACTGTGTCGATCGCCGTCGGCCGCCTCCCGGCCACCGACCAGGCCCACAAGCTGGGCACGATCTTCTACAACCCCGGCGGCCCGGGTTCGTCCGGTCGTTTCGCACCCGCGTTGACGCCGTTCCTGCACGAGCGCTTCGACATCGTCGGGTTCGACCCTCGTGGTGTCGGCGCCAGCTCGAAGATCCACTGCTTCACCGATCCGTCGCAGCTCGAGGTGCTCCAGCGAGCGCTCGGCACGTTCCCGCTGACCCGTTCGGCGGAACAGCAGCAGATCGCGGACACCAAGACCGTCACCGACCTCTGCGAACAGAACGCCGGACCGCTGGCGAACCACCTCTCCACCGGCACGATCGCACGCGACCTGGACCGGCTGCGCGCGGCATTCGGCGAGCCGAAGCTGCGGTACTACGGGAAGTCGTACGGTACTTACCTCGGCGAGACGTACGCGAACCTGTTCCCCGGCCGCGTCGGCTCGCTCGCGCTCGACGCCGTCGACGACCCGATGCGCTGGGCGACCGGTTCCGGCCCGATGAGCTACCGGCTGCAAGGCTACGAAGACGGGCCTCGCGCGCTCAAGTCCTTTTTGGACGCTTGTGCGGCACGCTGCGCCTTCGACTACTCGGCCATTCTCGACCGCCTCGCCGCCGGCCCGATCACCGTGACGGACACGGCCGGGAAGCAGGTCGTCGTCACCTACCAGAGCGCGATCGCCACGATCCACAGCTACCTGACCGACGCGCAGGCCGCACCGCAGCTGGCGGCGTTCCTGCGGGCGCTGGCGGATCCGGCGTCGCGCGCACCGGTGTCCGCGGGCGGGCCCCCGGACGTCGACTCCCTGCTGGGCGGCGGCGCGACGCTGTGTTCGGACGCGGCGAACCCGCGCGATCCGGCCGTCTGGTGGGACTACGCCCGGCGCGCGGACCAGGTCGGCCGCGGCTTCGGGCCGTACGACGTCTACAAGACGCTCCCCTGCGCCACCTGGGACGTCTCGGACACCGGCCGTTACGCGGGTCCGTGGAACCGGCCGACGGCGCCGATCCTGCTGCTCGCCAACCGCCAGGGCGACCTGGAAACCCCGTATGCCGGCGCGCAGCGGACCGAGAAGCTGCTGGCCAACGCCCACCTGCTGAGCCTCGACACGTACGGCCACGGTTCGCGCGGCAAGAGCGCGTGCGTGGATGAGGCGCTCGACCGGTATTACGTGGCGGGTTCGCTGCCCGCCCGGGGTGCGCTCTGCGCCCCGGACCGGGGCCCCTTCGACTGAAGGTAGGCCATCGCCGCTTCGGGATCACCCAGCCAGCCTTCGTAGTCGGCCGGGTTCTCGAAGAGGTGTGCGAACCGGTGCGCCAGTTCGGGAACGCGCTGCGCGGTGTCCAAAGTGGCCAGTACGTGCGGTGGCGGCGGGGCCAGGAGGTCGTTGTTGAAGCGCGTCGCGTGCCGGGCGTGGTGCCAGTAGCGGGCGAAGGCGCCGTGCATGAACTCCTCGTCGAACGGCCGGTCGGCGCGCTCGACGATGGCCTCCTGGTACGCCCGCGCCGCGCGGGCGGCCATGTTGGCGCCCTGGCCGCCGACCGGGTCGTTGGTCACCGCGGTGTCGCCCATCGCGAGGACCTTCGCCCCGGACGGCAGGGTGCCGACCGGGTGTCGCACGATCGGCGTGATCCGGCCGTGCAGCATCTCGGTCGGCGCCACGGGACGCGCGTTGTCGAGCAGCTCCGCCTGCCACGGGTAGTGCGTGCGCAGCAGCTTCCGGGCGGTCTCGTAGTGCTGGCCGACGTCGGCGACGCCGTCCCAGACGTCCATCGGGCCGCCGGGCAGGCCGAAGAAACCGATACCGTGCACCGGGCCGTGAACCGAAAGCACGGGTAGCAGGAAGAACTCGCCGACCGGCGCCATGCCGAAGGTGAGTCCCGGGACGGCGTCGAGCGTGCCGGCGACGTAGCAGATGCCGATCGCACGCTGCGGCTCGCGGTAGGGCGAGCGTTCGTCGTCACGCGGGAAGAGTGCGTCGAACTGCGGCCCCCGCCCGGCCGCGACGATGAGCAGCTCGAACTCGCGGGCGCAGTCGTCGAGGGCGTCGGGGGTGACCCGGCGGATCCGGAGGTCGCCGCCGAGGCGGTCGAACTCGGTCATCCAGTCGGAGACCTTGACGCGCTGGTCGACCGACTGCGCCGGCCGGTCGAGTTCCACGCGCCAGGAGATGGCGGGCTCCGCGCCCTCACCGGCGGCGGCGAAGGCGACTTCGCGGATGGGCGGCGCCTCCCAGAAGTTGACGCCGAGCGCGCGTTCCCGTTCGAGGGCGGGGTGGAAGAGGCACTGGTTGGAGACGAGCCGTCCGCCGCGCACGTCTTCGGCGGAGCGTTCGGCGAACACCGTGACGTCGTAACCCTGGTGGCGCAACCCGATGGCGAGGACGAGTCCCGCTTGCCCCGCTCCGACGATCCCGATCCGCCGCATGGCCGCCCTTCCCCCCGGAAACCCTTTACTGCCAACGTACTCGTTTTCGGTGAACCCGCGGCCGCCCGATTGGGCGGCCGCTAGGGTGGGCCGGTGACGCAGCCGCCCCCGGGATTCGACCGCACGCTCCTCCTCCGCGACGGCCGCCGGGTCCGGGTCCGCCCGCTGACCCCGCAGGACGCGCCGGAGCTGGGCGAAGCGATCCGCACGGCGGACCCGGAGACCCTGCGCCGCCGTTTCTGCGGCTCGGCCCCGCGAGTAACCCCCCAACTCCTCCAGCGGCTGACGGTGCTGGACTACGAGCGCCGGTTCGCCCTGGTGGCCCGCTCGGTGGAGGGCCCGGGGGTGGCGGTGGCCCGCTACGAGGCAACGGGCAAGCGGATGGCGGAGGTGGCGATAGCGGTGGCACCCGAGTGGCGCCGGGTGGGGCTGGCCTCGGCCCTGCTGCACATGCTGGGGCTGGCAGCGCTGGAGCGCGGGTTCGAGCGGTTCACGGCGGTGTATTCGGCGGACAACCGCCCGGTGGCGGAGCTGTTGGACTACGCCCGGGGTCGCAGGGTGATCGCGGAGGGGGTTGCGGAGGCCGAGGTCCAGCTTCGGGATCATCCTGAAGCGCCGGTTTCCAGACCGGGGTTTTCGTTTTTTCAGCGAAATCCGTAACAGACCACGCGACCGCACCGATCCAGGCCGGGCACCTCGTTCCCGCAACAGAACGGCACCGGCATGGACATCGCGGAGCGCGCGCAAGCACTCGCACTGAAGATCCGCAAGCACAAGGACGGCATCGAGACCGAAGAGGCGACCAAGAACGCCTTCGTCATGCCGTTCATCAGCACTGTCCTCGGTTACGACGTGTTCAACCCGGCCGAGGTGATCCCCGAGTTCACCGCCGACGTCGGCACCAAGCGGGGCGAGAAGATCGACTACGCGATCGTGCACGACGGTCAGGTGCAGGTGCTCGTCGAAGCCAAGAAGATCAACGACCCGCTCCGGATCGAGCACGCTTCCCAGCTGTTCCGCTACTTCGCCGTCACGAACGCCCGGATCGCCGTGTTGACGAACGGTCAGGTGTACGAGTTCTACACGGACCTCGACGCGCCGAACCGGATGGACGCCAAGCCGTTCCTCGTGCTGGACTTCGCCGACATCGACGAAACGCTGCTGCCCGAACTGGCCAAGCTCACGAAGGAGTCCTTCGACCTCGACTCGGTCATCAGCGCCGCCGGCGAGCTGAAGTACATCGGCCAGCTCAAGCGCATCCTCGCGGCGCAGTTCAAGGAACCCGAAGACGAATGGGTGAAGTTCCTGACGTCGCGGGTCTACGAAGGCGCGATCACCCAGCGGGTCCGGGACCAGTTCGGCCCGCTGGTGGCCAAGGCGGCCGCCCAGTTCCTGAACGAGCAGGTCAACGACCGGCTGAAGAACGCGCTCGGCGGCCCCGGCTCCTACGTCAGCGTCTCGGGCGCGAGCACCGCGCAACCCGAGCAGCAACCGCAGCCGGAGCCGGCCACCGAGGCGGAGGACACCGAGCGGGTGGTCACGACCGAGGACGAGCTCGAAGGCTTCCGGATCGTCCGCGCCATCGTCTGCGGCGAGGTGTCCGTCTCACGGATCGCCGCGAGGGACACCCAGACGTACTTCGGCGTCCTCCTGGACGACAACAACCGCAAGCCCATCGCCCGCCTGTGGTTCAACCGGTCGAAGAAGTACCTGGGCGTGTTCGACGAGAACAAGGTCGAGACCCGGCTGCCGATCACGACGGTCGAGGACATCTACCAGCACGCCGACTACCTGCGAAGCACGGTGGCGAGGTACCTCACCACCGTGCGGCCGCCGGAACCCGCTCAGTCCACCAGCGCCTGGTAGACCAGCTGCCTCAGCTGCGACCGCAGCCGATAGGTGCTCGACGGCAACAGCTGCGTGTAGAACCCCACCGTCAGGTCCTCGTCCGGATCCACCCAGAAAGCCGTCGAAGCCGCGCCACCCCAGGCGAACTCCCCCGCCGACGACAAAGTCCGCGCCTTCACCGGGTCCTCCAGTACCGAGAACCCCAACCCGAACCCGTGCCCGTCGAACGGCATCTCCGCGAACAGCGGGCGGCCGTACTCCTCCAGGTCCACGTGGCCCGGCAGGTGGTTCGAAGCCATCAGCGACACCGTTCGCGGGGACAGCAGCCGGACGTCGTCCAAAGCGCCGCCGCGCAGCAACATCTCCGTGAAACGCCAATAGTCCGACGCCGATGACACCAGGCCGCCGCCACCCGACAGGCAGTCCGGGCGGGACTTCCCCAAGCTGCCGAACGCCTCATTGCGCGTCGCGCGGCCGGTAGCGGGATCCGGCACGTACAACGCCGCCAAGCGCGAAACCGACGAAGCCACGAAGCCCGTGTCCGTCATGCCCAGCGGCGTGAAGATCCGCGACGAGAAGAACTCGTCCAGGGACTGTCCCGAAACCACCTCGACGAGCCGCCCCAGCACGTCCGTCGCGATCGAGTAGTTCCACTCCGCGCCCGGCTGGAACAGCAGCGGCAGTGACGCCCACTGCTCCGAACACGCCGCCAGGTCCAACCCCGGCGGCGTCCCCCACTCGAACCCCGCCGCCCGGTAGATCGCGTCCACCGGGTGGCCGTGGTGGAAGCCGTACGTCAGGCCCGCCGTGTGGGTCAGCAGGTGCCACACCCGGATCGGCTGCGTGGCCGGTTCGGTCACCGGCCGCAACGCCGACCCCTTGACGAACACCCGCGGCGACGCGAACTCCGGCAGCCACCGCGAAATCGGGTCGTCCAGCTCCAGCAGGCCGTCTTCGACGAGCATCATCGCCGCGACCGACGTGATCGGCTTCGTCATCGAGAAGATCCGCCACAGCGTGTCGGTCTCCACCGGGGTGCCCGCTTCGACGTCGCTGTGGCCGCCGTGGCCGACGTGCACGATCCGGCCGTGCCTGCTCACCACCGCGAGCCAGCCCGGTAGCCGTCCGTCCTCGACATACCGGTCGAAGTGCGCGTCGATCCGGGACAGCCGATCCGCGTCGAACCCGGCGTCCGCCGGCTCGACCTCCACCTTGAGGTTCGCCATGCCGCGAGGTTACTTCTCGCGCGCCCGTTCGGCCGCTTTCTCCTCACGCCAGGCTTCGTCGTCCTTACCGACGCGCCAGTACCCCGAGATCGACAGCAGCTCGCGCCGCACCTCGCGCTCGTCGAGCAGGTAGCGCCGCAGGTCGCGGACGAACCCCGCCTCGCCGTGCACGAACGCCTGGACCACCCCGGAGCGCCACGGCAGCGAGCGCACCGCCGCGGCGACGTCGCCCCCGGACGCGCGGTGCAGCCACGTGATCTGCGCGTCGGCCTTCGTGACCAGCTCCTGTTCCTCGGCGGCGTTCTCGACCAGGATCACGGCCTGCGCCGACACCCCGGCCGGCAACGCTTCGAGCGACGCCGCGATGGCCGGCAACGCGCTTTCGTCGCCGGCCAGCAGGTGCCAGTCCGCTTCGGTGCCCGGCGCGTACGCCCCACCGGGACCGGACAGCAGCAGTTCGTCACCCGGCTGAGCCGAGGCCGCCCACGGGCCGGCGATGCCCTCGTCACCGTGGTGCACGAAGTCGAAAGTCAGCTCGCCGGCCTGCGGGTCGAACGCCCGGACCGTGTAGGACCGCATCCGCGGCCAGTGCTCGCGCGGCAGCGTGGCCCGGCACTCCTGGACGTCGAACGGCTCCGGGTACTCGACGCCCGGCACCTTGAACAGCACCTTCACGTAGGCGTCGGTGAACGCGTTCGGCGCGAAATCGGCGATGCCTTCGCCGCCCGCGACGATCCGGATCATGTGCGGGGTCAGCCGCTCGGTGCGCAGCACCCGCAGCCGCACCGCGGGACGCCCGGACCGCCGGGGTGCTTCAGCCATCGACCACTCCTCAAAGAACTAAGGGTTACCTAAGCACCGTACGCGCCAAGTCCGGCCCGTGGCCACCGGGCCGCCCCAGTTCTTCGAGCATCCGGGCAAAAGCGGCAGCCGTCTTCGCCTGGAAGCCGACGAAGAACCGGTTGGCCAACGGGACTCCCCAGCGCCCCCAAGAAGCCGCGTTGACCACCCGGTGCTCGACGCGCGCACCGCCCGGATCGGCCGTGACGCGGTATTCGCCGCGGTACCACCAGCCGCCCTGGACCGCCAGGAACCCCCGTTCGCGGTCGACCTCCGTCCGCATCGGGTACCCGCCCCCGGTCACGCGGCGCAGGACGTCCTCGAACACCTCCGCGGGCGGCCGCGCGACGACCCCCGACGCTTCCGCAAGCGTTTTCACCCGCGCGGATCCGAGACGCGCCTGTTCTGGAACGCCGTGATCAGCCATTCGCCGTCCTCTTGGACGAGCACGAAGCTGACGGTGGAATTACGGCCTTCGTCGGTGGTGTCGGCGCCCGTGAGCGAGGAACCGCCACCCACGACGACCACGGCGACATCCGGGCGGACGAACCGCACCTTCGCCGCCGCGCCGAGCTGCCCGGTCAGCTTGGAGCCCTTGAGCGGGCCTTCGAAGAGGGCGCGGTGCGAGCTTTCGATCGTCTCCCGGCCAGGGAGGTTCATCCCGAAGAACGTCACGTAGTCCGCGTCGTCGGTGAAGAGCCGTCCGTACGCGGCGGCGTCGGCGGAGTTCCACGCCTCGGTGAGGCGGCCGAGCACGGCGCGGACGTCGGCTTCGGCGGTGGTCGTGGTCATGAGATCCCCTTTACGAACGATGTTCGCTTTACGAACACCGTTCTACATACGAACAACGTTCGCGTCAAGTACAGTGTTCGCGTGACCGTTCCCCCACCGCCGTGGCGCAGCGCCCCGCGCCGCCGCGCCGCGAAACCCGCGCTCTCCCAGGAGCTGGTCGTGAAGACGGCGCTGGAGATCCTGGCGAAGGAGGGCCTCGACGCGGTCACCATGCGGCGGGTCGCCCAGGAGCTGGAGACGGGACCCGCGTCGCTCTACGCGCACGTGGCCAACAAGGACGAGCTGGCGGAGCTGATGCTCGACGCCGTGCTCGCCGAAGCGCCCATCCCGGACCCGGACCCGGCGCACTGGGACGAGCAGGTGAAAGACCTGGTCCGCGGCCAGATCCGGGTGATGGTCGCCCACCCCGGCATCGCGCGGGTGGCGTGGGACATCGCCGTGCCGGTCACGCCCAGCTCGCTGCGGCAGGGCGAGGCGATGCTCGCCCTGCTGCGCGCCGGTGGCCTGACCCTCAAGCAGGCGACGTTCGCCGGCGACGCCCTGGCGCTCTACGCCAAGGCGTACGCCTACGAAGCGAGCGGCTGGACCTGGGGCGACATCGACGAAGCCGAGACGGCGAAACGCGGCGAGCAGATGGTGGCGTACATGCGCTCACTGCCGCCCGAAGCGTTCCCGAACATGCTGCACATCGGCGAGTTCTTCTCCGCCGAGACCGCGACCGAACGCCTGGAGTTCGCTCTCGACGTCTACCTCGCCGGCCTCAAGGCGGTGGCGGCGAAGAACTAGGGAACCAGGACGATCTTGCCGCGCGTGTGGCGCTGCTCCAGCTCGCGGTAGGCGTCGTGCACCTCGTCCAGCGGGTAGACGCGGGCGATCGGCACCTCCAGGAGTCCCTTGCCCACCAGCAGGCTCAGCTCGCGCAGCACCTCGGCCGAGGCCCCGGCCGCGTTGCCCTCGGTCTTCACGTTGTACTTCCCGGCGGCCTCGTAGTCGATGATCGTGTCGATCCGGCCGGGGTGGATGCCCAGGTGCAGAGCCAGTTCCACATAGCCGGAGCCGAACGTGTCGACGAACGCGTGCACGCCGTCCGGGGCCGCTTCCCTGATCCGGTCGAGCACGCCGTCGCCGTAGGTCACCGGGATCGCGCCCAGCGCGCGCAGCCATTCGTGGTTCGCCGGACCGGCCAGGCCGATCACCTTGGCGCCCGCGAGCAGAGCCAGCTGGACGGCCAGCGATCCGACGCCGCCGGCGGCACCCGAGACGACGATCGTGTCGCCCTCGCGCGGGCACACCGCGGCTGTCGCGGCGTAGGCCGTGGTGCCGGCGACGAACAGCGCCCCCGCGGCCTCCCACGACACGCCGTCGGGCCGCGGCGTGAGGTCCGAAGCCTCCGCCACGACGTAGTCCGCGTGGCTCGAGCGCGTGTTCACGAAGCCGATCACCTCGTCGCCGACCGCGATCTCCTCGACGCCGTCGCCGAGTTCCGCGACGACGCCCGCGAAGTCGCTGCCCTGTCCGGACGGGAAGGTCGCCGGGAAACGCTCGTGCAGGAGGCCTCGCCGGATGGAAGCCTCGCCCGGGTTGATCCCGGCGGCGCGGACCTCGACGAGCACCTGCCCCCGTCCCGGTACCGGCTTCGGGACGTCCTCGACCCGCAGGACCTCCACGTCGCCGTACTCGCCGAACCTGATCGCGCGCGCCATGAGGCCTCCTCAAAAGTCGTTGCTCGATACAAGCAACGACCGGGCCGCGCGATTTAATCCCGTCAGCCCGCGAGACGCCGGACGACGCCGTCGGCGAGGAGCCGTCCGCGGTCGGTCAGCACCGCGCGGCCCCGGGTGTCCAAAGCGGACGGATCGAGCAGGCCCTCGGCCGCCGCCGCCCGGGCTTCGGCCAGCCCCGGCTCGTCGAGGACGTCCAGCGGAAGTCCTTCGGCGACGCGCAGTTCGAGCATGATCCGCTCGAGGTGCTGGTCGTCGTCGGTGAGCACCTCGCGCCCGCCCGCGGGCGACTCGCCGGCGGCCAGCAGCGCGGCATAGCGCGCCGGGTGCTTGACGTTCCACCAGCGCACGCCGCCGACGTGGCTGTGCGCGCCCGGCCCGGCGCCCCACCAGTCGTCGCCGCGCCAGTAGCCGAGGTTGTGGCGGCAGCGGGCCGCGTCGTCCGCCGCCCAGTTCGACACCTCGTACCAGCGCAGGCCCGCCGCCGAAAGCGTCGCGTCGATCATCTCGTAGTCCGCGGCCAGCACGTCGTCGTCCGGCGCGGGCAGCTCGCCGCGGCGCACCCGGCGGGCCAGCGCGGTGCCCTCCTCGACGATCAGCGCGTACGCCGACACGTGGTCGACGCCCGCGGCCAGCACGGCGTCGAGCGTGGCGAGGAGATCGTCCGGGCGCTCGCCGGGCGTGCCGTAGATCACGTCGAGGTTCACGTGCTCGAACCCGGCCGCCCGCGCTTCGGCGGCGGCCTGACCCGGCCGGCCCGGGGTGTGCACGCGGTCGAGGATCTTCAGCACGTGCCGCGCGGCCGACTGCATGCCGAGCGAGACGCGCGTGTAGCCGGCCTCGCGGATCCCGGCGAAGAACTCCGGCGAGGTCGACTCCGGGTTCGACTCCGTCGTGACCTCGGCGCCCGGGGCGAGCCCGAAGACGTCGCGCACGGCGTCGAGCACCGAGGCGAGGCCGTCGGCACCGAGCAGCGACGGCGTGCCGCCGCCGACGAACACGGTGTCCGCGGCGGGCGGCACGACCAGGACCTTCGCGGCGAGCTCCAGCTCGCGCCGCAGCCCTTCGAGCCAGGACTGCGGCGACGAGTCCGAGTCGAGCTCACCCGCGGTGTAGGTGTTGAAGTCGCAGTAGCCGCAGCGCGTCGCGCAGAACGGGACGTGCACGTAGACCCCGAACGTTCTGCTGCCGAGCCCCTTCAACGCGCTCTCCGGCAACGCCGGGTCGATCGAGGTGGTGGAGTCGGGACGCAGCACGGGCACCCCCCGATTGTCCCCTACGACGCCGGGAGGTTCGCCGCCGCCCAGTCCGGGTCCGGCGGGATCATCTCGATGACGTCGAGCAGCACCCCGTTCGGATCGGCGACGTAGAAGTGCCGCTGTCCGAAGGCTTCGTCGACGACCGGCGTGACCAGCTCCACACCGGCCTCTTCCAGCCGCTTCGCCTCGGCCCGGGCGTCCTCGACGACGAGCCCGAACGCCAGCCCCGACACCGGCCGGGCCCGGTAGCCCTCCGGAACCGACTCGTGCCCACGCCGCACGAAGCTGATCTCGTAGCCGGGCGCGCCGGCGTTGACGCTGGCGAACCAGTCCAGCTCGACCGTGACCGGCAGGCCGATCACCTCCCGGTAGAAGCGGGTGGTCGCGGCGACGTCGTCGACCAGGTACCCCGCCCCGAAACCCTTGACCTGCATCCGCGGCTCCCCTCAGTCAAACCACTATGCCTGTAGTACTCTAAACATAGTGGTTTGAATCGGGCAAGGAGGATTCGTGCGGCAGAACACCGAGCGGCGGACGGCCCTGACGGACGCGGCCATCGAGGTCCTCGCCCGGGACGGCGCGCGCGGGCTCACCTACCGCGCAGTCGACACCGAGGCGGGCGTCCCGCCCGGGACGACGTCGAACTACTTTCGCGACCGCGACCAGCTGCTGGCCGAGGCGGGTGACCGCGTGCACGTCCGGCTGTCCGCGCCGGCGGAGGTGCTGGCCGATCCGCGGGCCGAAGAGCCGTCGTCCGGCCGGGTCGCCGCGCTGCTCGGCGACCTGATGACGCGACTGACCACCCGCCGCAGCTCCTACCTCGCACTGCTCGAACTGCGGCTGGAGGCGAACCGGCGGCCCGGGTTGGCGGCGGCGCTGACGGCGACCGTGAAGGAGAGCTTCGAGCTGAGCGCGGGCTTCCACGAAGCCGCCGGGCTGCCCGGCGGGCGCGACGAGGTCCTGCTGCTCTATCTGGCCCTGACCGGCTTGAGCGTCGAGCGGTTGACATTGCCCGAGGCCTTCTCCGGGTACTCGGACGCGCAGGTCGTGGGCCTGCTGGTCGACCGCATTCTCCCAGGCGAGTGACCCTTCTCCCACCATCCGGGCACCGCTGGACCACATTGTGGACGCGTGGCACGCTGACGCCGTGACTCATGCCGGTGTTCTCCTCGTGGCCCGCCGCCACGTCGACCTCCTGCGGGTCGCCAGCGCCCTCTGCGTACCCGTTCGCTGACTCCCCGCCCCACCACCTGCCACGAAATCTGGACAGCCGGCGCCGGAGGACACACCCGCGAGCCGGTGTTCCTCCGCCGCCACGAAAGCCTCTCGGAGGACGCCGCCATGGCCACGCCCCAGACCCCCGCCCGCCCCGCGCGCGTCAAGCAGAAGCGCGGTGAAGGGCAGTGGGCGCTCGGTTACCGGGAGCCGCTGAACCCCAACGAGCGGTCCAAGAAGGACGACCACCCGCTCAACGTGCGGGCGCGGATCGAGAACATCTACGCCCACCGCGGGTTCGACGCGATCGACCCGGGCGACCTGCGCGGCCGGTTCCGCTGGTTCGGCCTCTACACCCAGCGCAAGCCGGGGATCGACGGCGGCCGCACCGCGACCCTGGAGCCCGAAGAGCTGGACGACCGCTACTTCATGCTGCGAGTCCGGCTCGACGGCGGCGTGCTGAGCACCGAGCAGCTCACCGTGCTCGGCGAGATCTCGCAGGCGTACGCGCGGGACACCGCCGACATCACCGACCGGCAGAACATCCAGTACCACTGGATCCGGATCGAGGACGTCCCGACGATCTGGGCGAAGCTCGAGAACGCCGGCATGACCACGATGGAGGCCTGCGGCGACAGCCCGCGCGTCATCCTCGGCTCGCCGGTCGCGGGCATCGCGGCGGACGAGGTCATCGACGGCACCCCGGCCATCGACGAGATCAAGCGCCGCTACATCGGCAAGCCGGAGTTCGCGAACCTGCCGCGCAAGTTCAAGACCGCCATCTCGGGCCAGCCCGACGTGGCCCACGAGATCCACGACATCGCCTTCGTCGGCGTGAACCACCCCGAACACGGCCCCGGCTTCGACCTCTGGGTCGGCGGCGGCCTCTCCACGAACCCGATGCTCGGGCAGCGCCTGGGCGCTTGGGTGCCGATCGACGAGGTGCCGGACGTCTGGGAAGGCGTCATCTCGATCTTCCGCGACTACGGCTACCGGCGGCTGCGCTCGCGGGCCCGGATCAAGTTCCTGGTGAAGGACTGGGGCGCCGAGAAGTTCCGCCAGGTGCTGCAGGACGAGTACCTCAAGCGGGAGCTGATCGACGGCCCGCCGCCGGTCGACCCGGCTGTGCCGATCGACCACGTCGGCGTGCACCCGCAGGTCGACGGCAAGTTCTACGTCGGCGCGGCCCCGATCGCCGGGCGCGTCTCCGGCGGCACGCTGGTCGCCGTGGCCAAGGCCGCCGAGCGGGCGGGCTCGGGCCGGGTCCGGCTCACCCCGCAGCAGAAGCTGGTCGTGCTCGACGTCCCGGAGGCGCAGCTGGGGACGCTCCAAGCGGAGCTGGCCGAGCTGGGCCTGGAGTCGAAGCCGTCGCCGTGGCGGCGCAGCGTGATGGCGTGCACCGGGCTGGAGTTCTGCAAGCTCGCGATCGTCGAGACGAAGGCCCGCGCGCAGCAGCTCGTCGCGGACCTCGAGAAGTCCCTCGCGGACATCCAGGACGGCCTCGACACGCCGGTGACCGTGCACCTCAACGGCTGCCCCAACTCCTGCGCGCGGATCCAGACCGCGGACATCGGCCTCAAGGGCCAGATCGTCACCGACGCCGACGGCAACCAGGTCGAAGGCTTCCAGGTGCACCTCGGCGGCGGGCTCGGCCTCGACGCCGGGTTCGGCCGGAAGCTGCGCGGCCACAAGGTGACCGCGTCGGAGCTGACCGGGTACGTCGAGCGCGTCGTGCGGGCGTATGTGGCCGGGCGCGAAGACGGTGAGCGGTTCGCGCAGTGGGCCGCGCGCGCCGAAGAAAGTGCTCTCCAGTGACCTCCACCGAACGCGCCGTGCCGTACCACTGCCCGTACTGCGGCGACGAAGATCTGCGACCGGAAGAGAACGGCGGCTGGCTTTGTTCGGCCTGTCGCCGGGTTTTCTCGGTCAAGTTCCTCGGACTGTCCCTTCCGGAGGTGTCCCGATGACCGCCACTGCCGACTACAAGACGCTCGCCGAACGCGCGTCGAAAGAACTCGCCGAAGCGACCGCGGACGAGGCGATCCGCTGGACCGTCGAGACGTTCGGCGACGACTTCATCGTCGCGTCCAACATGCAGGACGCCGTGCTGATCGACCTCGCCACGAAGGTGAAGCCCGAGGTGGACGTCCTCTTCCTGGAGACGGGCTACCACTTCCCGGAGACCATCGGCACGCGCGACGCCGTCGAGGCGGTGTACCCGGGCGTGAAGATCGTCAACGCCCAGGCCGAGCAGAGCGTCGCCGAGCAGGACGCGGAGTACGGCGAGAAGCTGCACGACCGCGACCCGACGCTGTGCTGCAACCTCCGCAAGGTCGTGCCGCTGCGCAAGACCCTGGCGAACTACTCGGCGTGGATCACCGGCGTCCGCCGGGTCGACGCGCCGACCCGCGCGAACACCCCGATCGTCACCTGGGACGACCGCAACGGCCTGGTGAAGATCAACCCGATCGCGGCGTGGACCGACGACGAGTTCAACGGCTACATCCGGGACCACTCGATCCTCGAGAACCCCCTCGTCTCGATCGGCTACCTCTCGATCGGCTGCGCGCCCTGCACGGCTCGCGTGGAGCCGGGTCAGGACCCCCGCAGCGGCCGGTGGGCCGGGCAGAGCAAGACCGAGTGCGGACTGCACGGCTGAGGAAGGGACGCATGACGACCTTGGAGCCCGCGACCGATGCGGCACAGGACAACCTCGCGGCCTTGGAGTCCGAGGCCATCCACATCTTCCGGGAGGTGGCGGGCGAGTTCGACCGTCCGGTGATCCTGTTCTCCGGCGGCAAGGACTCGACGCTGCTGCTGCACCTGGCGATCAAGGCGTTCTGGCCGGCGCCGGTGCCGTTCCCGCTGCTGCACGTCGACACCGGGCACAACTTCGACGAGGTCATCGAGTTCCGCGACCGCGTCGTCGAGAAGCACGGGCTGCGCCTGGTCGTCGCGAAGGTCCAGGACTGGATCGACGACGGGCGCCTGGAAGAGCGCGCCGACGGCATGCGGAACCCGTTGCAGACCACGCCGTTGCTGGACACCATCGCGGAGAACAAGTTCGACGCGGTGTTCGGCGGCGGCCGCCGTGACGAGGAGCGCGCCCGGGCGAAGGAGCGGATCTTCAGCCTCCGCAACGCCTTCGGCCAGTGGGAACCGCGCCGGCAGCGGCCCGAGCTGTGGAACCTCTACAACGGCAGGCACCGCCCGGGCGAGCAGGTCCGCGTCTTCCCGCTGTCCAACTGGACCGAGGCCGACGTCTGGAACTACATCGCCCGCGAGAAGGTCGAGCTGCCGTCGATCTACTACGCGCACCAGCGCGAGGTGTACCTGCGCGACGGGATGTGGCTCGCCGAAGGCCCGTGGGGCGGACCGCGCCCGGGCGAGGAGGTCCGCGAGCGGACGGTCCGCTACCGGACCGTCGGCGACGGCTCGTGCACCGGGGCGATCGAGTCCACCGCGGCCACCGTCGAAGACGTCATCGCCGAGGTGTCGGCGTCCCGGCTGACCGAACGCGGCGCCACTCGCGCCGACGACCGGATGTCCGAGGCGGCCATGGAAGACCGCAAGCGTGAGGGGTACTTCTGATGAGTTCGCTGCTTCGCCTGGCCACGGCCGGGAGCGTGGACGACGGAAAGTCCACGTTGGTCGGCCGGCTGCTGTACGACACCAAGTCGGTGCTCGCCGACCAGCTCGACGCCGTCACGCGCGCGTCCGTCGACAAGGGACTGTCCACACCGGACCTTTCCCTGCTCGTCGACGGCCTGCGCTCGGAACGCGAGCAGGGCATCACCATCGACGTCGCCTACCGGTACTTCGCGACGCCGAAGCGGTCTTTCGTACTGGCCGATACGCCGGGACACGTGCAGTACACGCGCAACACGGTGACCGGCGCTTCCACCGCGCAGCTGGCCGTGCTGCTGGTCGACGCGCGCAAGGGCGTCATCGAGCAGACCCGGCGGCACGCGGCCGTGCTGGCCCTGCTCGGCGTGCCGCAGCTGGTGCTCGCGGTGAACAAGATCGACCTGGTCGGCTACGACGAGGCGACGTTCACGGTGATCGCGAAGGAGTTCGCTTCGCACGCCGAGACGCTCGGGTACCCGCGGGGTTCGGTGCTCGCGATCCCGGTCTCGGCGCTGGAGGGCGACAACGTCGCGACGCGCTCGGAGCGGACGCCGTGGTACTCCGGCCCCAGCCTGCTGGAGCACCTGGAGGACGTGCCGGTCGCGCCCGACCCGCACGACTCGGCACTGCGCTTCCCGGTGCAGTACGTGATCCGCCCGCGGACGCCGGAGTACCTCGACTACCGGGGCTACGCGGGCCAGATCGCCGCCGGCACGGTCCGCCCGGGCGACGAGATCGTCGTGCTGCCGCAAGGCATCCGCAGCCGCATCGAGCGCATCGACACCGCGGACGGCCCGCTCGAAGAAGCCGGCGCCGGAACGTCGGTGACGCTGCTGCTGGCCGACGACATCGACATCTCCCGCGGCGACCTGATCGCCGCCGCGGACGCGCCGCCGCGGGTCACCGACGAGATCACCGGCACGCTGTGCTGGCTGTCGTCGAAGCCGCTCAAGGCGGGCGCGCGCGTGCTCGTCAAGCACGGCGCCCGCACGGTGCAGGCGCTGGTGGGCGAGCTGCACGCGCGGTTCGACGAGCAGAACCTGTCCAGTGTGGACGCTCCGTCCTCGTTGGAGCTGAACGACATCGGCCTGGTCACGTTGACGCTGGCCGAGGAGCTGGGCGTCGACGACTACGGCGTCAGCCCGCGCACCGGCGCGTTCCTGGTCATCGACCCGAAGGACGGCGACACCCTCGCCGCGGGCCTGGTGGGTCAGCGCTTCTCGTGACACCGCCCCTGGTCGCCGTCGCGCACGGCAGTCGTGATCCCCGCTCGGCGTCGACCGTGCGGGCGCTCGTCGACGTCGTGCGCGCGCGGGCGCCCGGGCTGCCGGTGCACGAGTCCTTCCTGGACCTTTCCTCGCCCAACGTCACGGACGTGCTGCGGTCGCTGTACGCGGCCGGGCACCGGACGGCGGTCGTGGTCCCGCTGCTGCTGGGCAGCGCGTTCCACGCGCGGGTCGACCTGCCGGCATTGATCGACCAGGTCGTCGCCGAGTGCCCGGGCTTCCGCGTCGAGGCGTCGGCCGTGCTCGGCGCCGACCCGGCGCTGGAGGCGGTGGCCCTGGACCGGCTGGCCGCCGCGCCGCGCCGGCGGGGCACCGGCGTGCTGCTGAGCGCGGTCGGCTCGTCCAACGCGGCCGCCAACGCCGTCGTCGCTTCCCTGGCCGCACGCTGGGAACAACAGCTGGGTGTTCCGGTGAGCGAGGCGTTCGCTTCGGCCGCCCAGCCGGACATCCCCGCGGCCGCCGCCCGGCTGCGTGCCCGCGGCGCGCGGCACCTGGTCGTGGCGTCGTGGTTCCTGGCGCCGGGCCTGCTGCCGGACCGCATCGAGCGGCTGGCCCGCGAGGCCGATCCCCGCGCGCTCGTCGCGGCGCCGCTCGCCGACGATCCCCGCGTCGCCGACGTCGTCATCAGCCGGTACGCCACCGCGGTGAGCGGCTTGCTCCGCCAATACGCCTAGCTCAGGGCGCTCGCGACCGCCAAAAGGCGAGTCTTTTTCACATTTCTGTTACCCAGCGCGCATGGGAACGGTAAATCCTTGACGCGCTAGTTAACTTGCCGGTAACTATCTAAACGCTGCGCGGCTTTCTTTCCTCCCCTCCAAAACCGCAGGTAGGTGGATACAAGTGAAAGCACTTCACCTTTCCCAGCTCGGCGTTCTGGTCGCGGTCGCGGCCCTCCCGATCGCTCTCGCCGCCCCGGCTTCGGCGGCCACCACCGTCACCTTCGACTGCCAGGCCGACGCCCCGATCGTCGGGCCGCAGCAGGTGTCGCTCAACCAGGACACCGACGTCACCGCGCCCGCGACGGTCGCGCCCGGCGGCGCGTTCGACGTCGTCATCGACCCGGCGCCGAACACCGTCCCGGGCGACGTGAGCGGGAACAAGGTCAAGAACATCAACACGTTCGCGCTGAAGTTCCCGATCCCGGCGAACTCCAGCTTCGTCAGCGCGGACCTCGCGGGCGGCTCCGGGCTCGGCTCGACCGCGCCCACGATCGCCGTCGCGAACGGCGTCGCGACCCTCAGCTTCCCCGGCCCGATCGCGGGCGGCGCGACGTTCGAGCTGCCGACCGTGACCGCCCACCTGACCGCCGGCCAGTCGGGCACGATCGAGACGAAGCTGTCCGGCACGAGCTACAGCGACCCGGGCCTGACGTTCAAGGCGGTGGCGAGCACGATCATCGGCGACATCACCGCGCCGACGGCCTGCTTCCCCAACCCGAGCCCGGTCTTCACCACGACGACCATCGGCTGAGTGCCCGGGCCACCCCGCGGGTTCCCGCCCGCGGGGTGGCCCGCGTAACACCGGTGGCGCGCGGGGGATGTGCAAGGGTGTCGGTCATGGCTGACGAACTGGTGCACTACGACGTGGTGGGCGGCACCGCCACGATCACCCTGGACTCCCCGCACAACCGCAACGCGCTGTCGGCGCAGCTGCGCCGCGAGCTGTCCGCCTCGCTGGCCGCCGCGGCGGCCGACGACGCCGTCCGGGTCATCGTGCTCACCCACACGGGTCCGGTGTTCTGCGCGGGGATGGACCTCAAGGAAGCCCGCGGCGCCGGCGCGGGCGACCAGGGCGTGAACGAGTTCCCGAAGATCCTCGAGCAGCTGTGGACCAGCCCGAAGCCGGTGGTCGCCCGCCTGGCCGGCCCGGCCCGCGCCGGCGGCATCGGCATGGTGGCGGCGTGTGACATCGCCGTCGCGGTCCCGGAAGCGACGTTCGCCTTTTCGGAGGTCCGCATCGGCGTGGTCCCGGCGGTGATCTCCCTGACGGTCCTGCCGAGGCTGAACCCCCGCGCGGCGCACGAGCTGTTCCTCACCGGCGACACGTTCGACGCGCGCCGAGCGGTGGAGATCGGCCTGCTGAACTCGGCGACGTCCGACCTCGACGCCGAGGTGGCCCGGTTCGTCAAGGCGCTGGCCGCGGGCGGCCCGACGGCCCTGGCCGAGACGAAGGCGCTGCTGAGCCGCCCCCGCCCGGCGACGCCGTCGGAAGGGTTCGAGGAGATGATCGGGCTGTCGGCGAAGTTCTTCGCGAGTGAGGAAGGGCAGGAGGGCATCCTGGCCTTCGCCCAGAAGCGCAAGCCGAACTGGGTCCCCCAGGACTGAAGCGGTCACGCCGGAACCCGGGCCTGCTCGCGAGGAAGCAGTGCGAGCAGGCCCGTCACCCCGCCGCACGCCGCGGCCACGACGTACACCGGCGTCAAACCCCCGGCCTGGTAAGCGATCCCGAGCACCGCGACGCCGAGCGTCTGCCCGAACTGCCGGGTCGTCGTCAGGATTCCCGCGGCCATCCCCGTCCGGCCCGGCGGCGCCGCCGAAGCGATCGCCGCCCCCGTCGCCGGCCCCGCGATCCCCACCCCGATCCCGGTCACCGCGAGGCCGATCGGAATCCCGGCGACCAGCAGCACCAGACAGCCGGCCGCACCCAGCAGCACCCCGGTGCCCAGCAGGACCCGCGGCGGCAACCGGTGCAGCACCTTCCCCAGGAACGTCGACGTCAGGAACGACGCCACCGCGAGCGGCGCCATCGCGAGCCCGGCCTCGACCGGCGACAGCGAAAGGGCCAGCCACAGGGACACGTACACCAGCGCCGCGAAAGTCACCGTCGACGCCGCCGCGCACGCCACCACCGTCGCGAACCCGCCGTCGCGGAACAAACGCAGGTCCAGCAACGGATCCGGGCGCCGCTCGACGAGTCCGAACGCGACGAACGCCACCACCGAAACCGCCAGCGCCCCGATGGTGACCGGCGACGTCCACTGGCCCGAGCCACCCAATGTCAGCCCGTGCACCAGGCTCGCCGCCGCCACCGCGAACCACGCCGCGCCCGCGAAGTCGAACCGGCCGCCCCGCACCGGCGTGTCCCGCCCGATCGCGAACACCGTGAACGCCATCGTTACCAACGCGAGCGGCACGGTGACGAAGAAGATCGCCGCCCAGCCGAAGTACTCGGTCAGCACCCCGCCGACCACCGGCCCCGCAGCTGCGCCGAGCCCGTTCACCGCGAAGAAGACGCTGATCGCGGTCCCCCGCGAGCGCCCCTCGTAGCCGGCGGTGAGCAAGGCGAACCCGGTCACCGCGAGCGCCGCACCACCGACCGCCTGCACCCCGCGCGCCGCGATCAGCGTCCCGATGTCCGGTGCGAGCCCGCAAGCCAGTGACGCCGAGCCGAACACCGCCAGCCCGGCGAGGAACACCCGCCGCGGGCCCCAGCGGTCGGCGAGCGAGCCCGCCGCGAGCATCAGCACCGCCAAGACGAGCGTGTAGACGTCGGGCACCCACTGGAGCTGTCCCACCGACGCCGACAGGTCGGCGCCGATCCGGGGCAGCGCCACCGTCACGACGGTGGTGTCAAGCAGGAACAGGAACGAGCCCGCGCAGATCGCGAGCAACGGCCACCACTTGCGCATCGAATCTCCCTTCGTGTGCCTCGAAGGGTGCGGTCAGCGCGCCGATTGCCACCAGGAAAGTCGATAAATCCGCCGGATACCGTCAGCACTTACGATATTCGCATGGATACCGTCATCATGGACGATCTCGACCGCGGGCTCGTCCACGCCCTGCAGATCGACGGCCGCGCGCCGATGCGCACGCTCGGCCAGGTGCTCGGCGTCTCCGAGAACACGGTCGCCCGCCGCTACCGGCGGCTGCGGGACGCCGGTCTCCTCCGCGTCACGGGCGCGGTCAGCGGCGGCGAAGCGGGCTACACGACGTGGACCCTGCGCCTGCGCACGACACCCGACGCCGGGGCCGCCGTGGCGGACGCGCTCGCCGACCGGACCGACGTCTCGTGGGTGCACCTGCTCTCCGGCGGCACCGAGATCTCCTGCACCGTCCACGCACCGGACACGGCCGGGCGCGACGACCTCCTGCTGCGCAAGCTGCCGCGCGCCAACCGGGTCACCGCCGTCTCCGCGCACGAACTGCTGCACACGTTCGCGCTCCCGGACGGCTGGTGTGGGCTGCACTGCCTGTCACCCGAGCAGGTCGAACGCCTGCGCCCGCCCCCACCGGAAGGCACCGGCCTCGCACCGGAACCCGGCGACCGGGCCCTCCTCGACGCCCTCGCGCGGGACGGGCGCGCCGGCTACACGGCGCTGGCGGCGGCGACCGGCTGGTCCGACTCGACCGTGCGGCGCCGGATGGAGGTGCTGCGGCGGCACGGCACGCTGACCTACCACCTCGACGTCTCCCCGGCCCGCCTGGGATTCCGCTCCGAAACGCGGCTCTGGCTGGCGGTGGCGCCGGCGAACCTGGCCGAGGCGGGCGAGGCGCTGGCGGGCCACCCGGAGACGTCGTTCGCGGTCGCCACCACCGGCACCACGAACCTCACCGCGATGGTGAACTGCCGCGACGGCGGCGACCTCTACCGCTACCTCACCGAGCGCGTCGCCGGGCTCCCCGGCGTGCGGACGCTCGAAAGCGCGCCGGTCATCCGCACGGTCAAGCGCGCGGGGACGCCGCTCAGGCGTCCGGCAGCACGACCGTGAGCCGCCACGAACCGGCGCTGCGGCCGTTCGGCCCGAGTGCGCGCTGCGCGTCCGAGAGCACGCTGCGGATCGCCAGGTAGGTCTTGGGCTCGGCCTTGCGCAGCGCGTCCGAGCCCGGCCAGATCAGCACGTGCTCCCCCGGCGGCAGCCAGGACAGGTCGGTCAGGCAGTCGTAGAGGGCGTCGAGGTTGTTGCCGAAGTGGTCCGGAAAGGACAGTGCCTCGGCGAACGCGGCCAGCGTGCCGGCCTTGTCCACGGTGGGCCGCGAGTTCACCAGGTGCGGGTACGCGCCCCTCGCGAAGGCCTCTTCCGCGGCGGCCTTCGCCTGCTCCGAGGCGCTCATCGGGCCGGGTCCACGACGACGAACGACGCGTAGTGGTCGCCGGTGTAGTACAGCTCGTGGGCCTGGCCCGTGATCAGCCGCCGCGCGCCGCGGTCGGCGCTGCCGGGGGTCTTCACGGTGTACTCGTGGTAGTAGCCGGACTTCTTGCCGGGCAACCGCTTCTCACGGTTCTCGAACACGACGTCGTCGTTGCGCGGGTACGGGTACGGCCCGCCCTTTTCGATCAGCTTCCACGTGTCGCCGGCCTGCGGGGGCAGCGTCGAGAGCGCCTTGAGCGGCAGCCCGGAGTCCGCGCCCGGCACGGCCGCGCCGCCCTTCGCGGGGGCGGTCGCCGAGCTGCTCGTGGAGGTGCCCGGCGCCGGCTTCGAGTCGTCGCTGACGGCGTCCTTGACCAGCCAGCCCCCCAGCACCAGTACGAGGAGCCCGATCAGGGCGGCGGTGATCCGCCTACGGTTGAACATGGTGCGCCAGCCTAGGACGGGGTGTCGGAGCGGTCGTCGTCACGCCCCGGAGCGAGCCTGCGGGCGAACAGCCCGACGAGCTTGTCGAGCACCCACGCGGCGGCCAGGCACAGCGGTACGACGACCACCATGACCAGCACGAACTGGACCGGGAACCAAGCCTGGGCGAGCCACAGCTCGACCCCGTCCCACCAGTCGGCAAGCCCGTTGAACACGGTGTGAGCCTACGCGCGGTCTACTGCCGCCGCGCTTCCGGGGAGGTACGTTGCTGGACATGTTCGCCGTGTACGCGCAGGAACCCAACGCCGAAAGCCCCCTGGACTCGCTCGTCGTCGGCGAGCGCCCCGAACCCGACGTGCCGGACGGCTGGGTCCGCGTGCACGTCAAGGCGGCCAGCCTCAACATGCACGACCTCTGGACGCTGCGAGGCGTCGGGATCAAGCCCGAGCAGTTCCCGATGATCCTCGGCTGCGACGGCGCCGGGACCCTCGACGACGGCTCCGAGGTCGTGATCCACTCCGTGATCAACGCGCCGGGCTGGCAGGGCGACGACACCCTCGACCCGAAGCGGACGCTGCTCACCGAGAAGCACCAGGGCACCTTCGCCGACCAGGTCGTCGTGCCGGCCCGCAACGTCGTCCCGAAGCCCGCCGGGCTCAGCTTCGCCGAGGCCGCGACCATGGGCACGGCCTGGCTGACCGCCTACCGGATGCTCTTCGTGAAGTCCGGGCTGCGGCCCGGCCAGACGATGCTCGTCCAGGGCGCCTCCGGCGGGGTCTCGACGGCGCTGGTGCAGCTCGGCCGCGCGGCCGGGTTCCGGGTATGGGTGACCGGCCGCACTGAGGAGAAGCGCGCGCTCGCTTCGAGCCTCGGCGCGCACCAGACGTTCGAGTCGGGCGCGCGGCTGCCCGAGCGCGTCGACGCCGTGTTCGAGACCGTCGGCAAGGCGACCTGGTCGCATTCGGTCAAATCGCTCAAGCCGGGCGGGATCATCGTCGTCTCCGGCTCGACCAGCGGACCGGACGCGGGCGCCGAGCTGCAGCGCGTCTTCTTCCTCCAGCTGCGCGTCTCCGGGTCGACCATGGGCACCCGCGACGAGCTCGCGGACCTGCTCGCCTACCTCGACCTGACCGGGGTGCGGCCGCAGATCGGCGCCGAACTGCCCTTCTCCGAGGCCCCTAAGGGGTTCCGGGCGATGCTCGACGGCGACACCGCCGGCAAGATCGTCTTCACCCGCTAGACCCACGCTGAGCTGGGCGGATCGTCTTGTTCCGCCCGGCTCGGCATTAGGTGAATCCCTAACGTACTCAGTTCGAGATCTGGTCGTTAGCACCTGAATTTGACCAAAACCCAATGGTCGCAAGGTATTCTGTAGTCATGACCGCGACGAAGCGGCCCGACTCGGCTGGACCGGGCGGCCGGTCCAGCAGCGACCCGGACCCGATCCGGGTCTCCTTCCGGCGCTACGCCGGTGTCCGCACCCGCGTCCTGGAGGTCGGCGAAGCCGGCCCGGACCCGGACCTCCCCCGCCGCTCGCTGCGCCGCCGCGCGGCCACGCCCCACGTGCGGCCGAGCGCGCCGCGCCTGGTGCTGCTGCACGGCTACTGCGACAGCGCCGACACCTGGCGCCCTGCCCTGGAGCAGCTCGCGGCCGCCGGGATCCCGGCGGTCGCGGTCGATCTGCCCGGTTTCGGGGACGCGCAGCCGCTGCGGCCCGGCCCGATGCTGCCCCAGCTCGACGCGTTCACCACCGCCGTCGTCCGCGAGCAGGCCGTGCTCGGCTCGGTCGTGCTGGCCGGCAACTCCCTCGGCGGCACGATGAGCCTGCGCGCCGCGCAGAACAGCCGTCTCCCGATCTCCGGCGTCGTCTCGATCGCCGCACCCGGCTTCGTCGACTCGTGGCTGATCCGGACCGTGGCGCGCTACCCGTTCCCCCTGCGGCTCTACTCTGCGCTCCCGGTCCCGGTCCCGGGCTTCCTGGTGCGCAAGGTCGCCGAGCAGCTCGTCCCGCGGCTCCTCTACGCGAACTCGGGCGCGGCCGACGCGCTCCAGGTGCAACGCTTCACGGCCCTGTTCCCGGACTACCGCGCGACCAAGAGCCGGCTTGAGCAGGCCCGGCAGCTCGTCGCCGAGCTCGCCGACGCCTACCGCCTCGACTCGGTGAAGGTGCCGCTGCTGGTCGTCGCGTGCGGCAAGGACAAGCTCGTCACCGCCGCGTCCGGGCGGCAGCTGCACACGCTGGTGCCGCACAGCCGCCTGCTGGTTCGCGAGGACTGGGGGCACTGCCCGCAGCTGGACGACCCGGTCGAGATCGCGGAGCTGCTCACCTACTTCGCGGCGAGCGCGGTCCGGACCACCCAGGCCAAGCGCGCGGTCGAGACGGTGAGCGAGGACACCGCGGCGGGCTGAACGGCTCACGCTGTCTTCACACCGAGATCGCGGTAGGTTCCGGCGTTGGGTCCGTGATCCGGGCCCGTCCACCGCGACGTTCGGGAGATGATGATGTCCTCTCCAGTGGGTGCCGGCTCCGGCATCTTCCGGCGAAAGCCGATCGACCAGATCCAGGACACCTCGGAAAGCGGTGGCCTGAAACGCACCCTGGGCCTGTGGCAGCTGACCGCCATCGGCATCGGCGGCATCATCGGCGCGGGGATCTTCGCCCTCGCCGGCAGTGTCGCCCACGGCGACGACTCGGCGGGCATCCCCGGGGTCGGGCCGGCCGTGCTGATCTCGTTCCTCATCGCCGGCGTCGCGAGCGCGGCGGCCGCGTTCTCCTACGCCGAGTTCGCGGGCCTGATCCCCAAGGCCGGTTCGGCCTACACGTACGGCTACGCGGTGCTCGGCGAGGTCGTCGGCTGGTTCATCGGCTGGGACCTGCTGCTGGAGTACACCGCGATCGTGGCGGTGGTGGCCATCGGCATCTCCGGCTACTTCAGCTTCCTGCTCGGCCAGCTCGGCCTCGACCTGCCCGCCTGGATGCTCGGCGCCCCCGGCACCGGCCCCGGCCACAAGGTCGACCTCTTCGCCATGCTGCTGTGCCTGCTGATCGCCTACCTGCTCAACCGCGGCATCCGCAGCGCCGCCCGGTTCGAGACGGTGATGGTCGGGATCAAGGTCCTGATCGTGCTGGTGGTCATCCTGGTCGGCTTCTTCTACGTCAAGACGGGCAACTACACGCCGTTCGCCCCGGCCGGCTTCGGCGGCGCGGTGACCGGCGCGGCGACGGTCTTCTTCGCCGTCTTCGGGTACGACGCCATGAGCACCGCCGCGGAGGAGTCGAAGGACGCGCAGCGGCACATGCCGAAGGCGATCCTCTACTCGCTGGGGATCTCGATGGTGCTGTACGTGCTGGCCTGCCTGGTGCTGACCGGCATGCAGAAGTACACCGAGATCGACCCGAAGAGCGGCTTCTCGACGGCGTTCAAGTCGGTCGGCCTCTCCGGGCTGGCCACGGTGATCGCGATCGGCGCCATCGTCGGCATCCTCACCGTGCTGTTCACGTTCCTGATGGGCGCCACCCGCGTCGGCTACTCGATGAGCCGTGACGGCCTGCTCCCGCCGTGGTTCGGCAAGACGAACCCGAAGCGCCAGGTGCCGAGCCGGATGACGTGGATCCTCGGCGGCGCTTCCGCGATCATCGCCGGGGTGCTGCCGATCGGCGAGGCCGCCGAGCTGACGAACATCGGCATCCTGCTCGCGTTCGTCGTCGTCTGCGTCGCGGTGATCGTGCTGCGCTACAAGCAGCCGAACCTGCCCCGGACGTTCAAGACGCCGGGCATGCCGGTGGTCCCGGCCGTCGGCATCGTGTTCTCGATCTGGCTGATCACGTTCCTGCAGCCGGCGACCTGGATCCGGTTCGCGATCTGGTTCGCCATCGGCATGGTGATCTACTTCCTCTACAGCCGCCGGCACTCGCTCCTGAACCACACGCCGGCTGCTTCGTCCGCTTCGGACGTCGAGAAGACGGACTAGCGGATGCGGTCGAGGCGTGCGGCCGCGTCGCGCGCCTCGACCTTCAGCCGTTCGAGGATGACGGCGGCCGACGCGTCGTAGGCGAGCGGGTAGGTCTGGCCCGCCCACAGCGAAATCGCCTCCGGATCGCCGGCCTTCGCCGCCGCCTTCCGCACCGGCCCGGCGAGGCTGTTGAGCTGCGGGTAGGCCGCGGGCGCGCCTTCGGAGAGCGCGTCCATGAACCTGTTGACCAGCCCGCGTGCCGGGCGGCCGCTGAAGGCGCGCGTGAACGCCGTCTCGCGCTCGGCCAGCGCCAGGGCCTTGCGGTGGGCCTCGGAGGTCCCGGCTTCGTCGGCGCGCAGGAAGACCGTGCCCAGCTGGGCGGCGACGGCTCCCGCGGCGAGCACGGCGGCGACGTCCGCGCCGTGCACCAGGCCTCCGGCCGCGACCAGCGGCAGGTCGACGTGCGCCGCGACGAGCCGCAGCAGCGCGAGAACGCCGTATTCGGCGCCACCGCCCGGCAGGCGCGCGTCATCGGTGAACAGGGACCGGTGCCCGCCCGCTTCGAAGCCCTGCAGGACGAGCGCGTCGGCGCCGAGGTCCGCGGCCCGCCGCGCGGCTTCCGGGGTCGTCACCGTGACGACGACCGTGCTGCCGGCCTCGCGGAGCCGGACGACGTCCGACGGCGGCCCGAAGGTGAACGACACCACGGGAACCCGCTTCTCGAGCACGACGTCCAGCTTCGCGGGGTACGCGTCGTCGTCCCACTTCGGTTCGCCGAGTTCGACGTCGTATTCGCGGGCGAAGGCCTGCAGGCGCTCCTGGTGCGCGGAAACGTCGGCGCCGGTGTCGGGCTGCGGGACGAAGAGGTTGACGCCGAACTCGCGGCCGGTCAGCTCCCGCGTGCGGTCGATCTGCGCGGCGAGCGCCGCGGGCGTGAGCATGCCGGCCGACAGGAAGCCGAACCCGCCGGCCTCGCTGACCGCGGCGACCAGCTCGGGGGTGGTCGGCCCGCCCGCCATCGGGGCGGCGATGACCGGGAACGTCAGCTCGTCGAACATGCTCCCGAGCGTAATGGCCTCAGCCGGGCAGCAGCATCGTGTAGAGCTTCTTGATGAGCCCGTCTTCGACGAGGGCGACGTCGATGCCGCGCACGACCGGCGGTCCGCCCGCCGGACCGAGCTCCCAGGCGAGGTGGCCCAGGTCGTGGTTGACCAGCACCGGCCCGGCCGCGGCGAACACGAACCCCGGCGACTGGTCCAGCAGCCCCTTGGCCTTGGCGTTCAGCTCCTCGTGGCCGGTCGCGCTGCCTTCGGGATCGACGAACACGACGTCGGCGGCGTAGGTCGCCGCGATCGCCTTCGCGCGCCGTTCGTCGTCGCGTTCGTTGAACACCCCGAGCAGGTTGGCTTCCATCAGCTCGGCCACCGTCGCCATCACACGCTCCTCGTTCCGGGGGACGCCCACCATATTACGTGACATTTCACGTAAATGTCACGGGTGGTCGTCCGGGCGGGGCAGGGTGCCGTGCTCGACGAGCGCGTCGTAGACGCGGTCCAGCAAGGTCGCCAGCTGGGGCATCCCGTCCGGCCCGAGCGTGTCCAGGAACGCCTTCCGCACGAACTCGATGTGGTCCGGCCCGGCTTGGCGCAGCGCCTCCCGGCCGGCCTCGGACAAGGCGACGTCGACGGCCCGGCGGTCCTCGGCGTTGGCACCGGTCTCGACCAGTTCGCGTTCCCGCATCCGCTTGAGGTGGTGCGAAAGCCGGCTGCGTTCCCAGCCGATGCGGATCGCGAGGTCGGTGACCCGCATCCGGCCTTCCGCCTCGCTCGTGAGGGCGACCAGCACGTGGTAGTCGGCGAGCGAGATCCCGCTGTCGGCGCGCAGCTGCCGGTTCAGCTCGTACTCCAGGCGCAGGTGCACCTTCATGTACGCGTACCAGGCGGCCGTCTCGGCGGCCGTCAGCAGCGCGAACGGCGACTCCGGCGCGAGCTCTTCGGCCATGGCGCGAGCTTAACCACCCGACTTGGTCTAGACCATCGCCCGGGGAAATGCGACGATCCGGGCAGGTGCGACGGCGATGTCGCGCCCTTCCCGCCAGGAGGTCCCCCGGTGAAGACTCCCTTCGCGCGGCGGCTCGGCCGCGCGCTCGCCGTGCTGGCGCTGATCGGCGCCAGTACGACCGCAGCCCAGCTGGCCCCGGCCGCGGCGGCCACCCCGGCGCTGCAGTCGATCGTGCCCGTGCCTGCCTCGGTGACCCCGGCGGCCGGCGTCACGTTCCCGCTGGTCTCGACGACGAAGATCGTCACCGAAGCCGGCTCGGCGCCGGCCAAGGACGTCGGCACCTACCTGGCCGGCGTGCTGCGGCCGTCGACCGGCTTCGCGCTGCCGGTGTCCGACGCGCCCGCGTCCGTGCCGTCCGACAGCATCGCGCTGCTGCTGAGCGGCGCGCCCGCTTCCGTCGGCACGCAGGGCTACCAGCTCGTGGCGACGGCGTCTTCGGTCACCCTGCGCGCCCAAACGGCGGACGGGCTCTTCGCGGGCGTCCAGACACTGCGTCAGATGCTGCCGGGCCGGGTCGAAAGCCCCACGGCCCAAGCGGGACCGTGGACCGTCCCGGGCGCGACGATCGTCGACTACCCGCGCTTCGGCTACCGCGGCGCGATGCTCGACGTCGCCCGGCACTTCCACCCGGTGTCGACGGTGAAGCGGTACATCGACGAGCTGGCCCAGTACAAGATCAACAACCTGCACCTGCACCTGGCCGACGACCAGGGCTGGCGCATCCAGATCGACAGCTGGCCCCGCCTGACGACCTACGGCGGCAGCACGCAGGTCGGCGGCGGCGCGGGCGGCTACTACACGAAGGCGCAGTACACGGACATCGTGACCTACGCGGCCTCGCGCCACATCACGGTCATCCCGGAGATCGACATGCCGGGCCACGTGAACGCGGCGCTGGCGTCGTACGCGGAGCTGAACTGCAACGGCGTGGCGCCGGCGCTGCGGACGGACACGGCGGTGGGCTACAGCTCGCTGTGCATCTCGAAGGACATCACGTACACGTTCGTCGGCGACGTCCTGCGCGAGCTGGCGGCGTTGACCCCGGGCCCGTACCTCCACATCGGCGGCGACGAGGCGTCCTCGACGTCGGCGGCGGACTACGTGACCTTCGTGAACAAGGTGCTCCCCCTGGTGGCGGCCACGGGCAAGTCGGTGGTGGGCTGGCACGACATCGCGAAGGCCTCCCTGCCCGCTTCGGCTTCCCCGCAGTTCTGGGGAACCTCCACGTCGGACGCGGGGGTGTCGACGGCGGTCTCCCGCGGCAGCAAGGTGATCCTGTCGCCGGCGAACAAGGCGTACCTGGACATGAAGTACAACAGCTCGACCCCGATCGGCCTGTCGTGGGCGGGCTACATCGAGGTCCAGGACGCGTACGGCTGGAACCCGGGCGCGTACCTGTCGGGGGTCGGCGAGTCGGCGGTCCGCGGAGTGGAATCGCCGCTGTGGGCGGAGACAGTGGTGACCCCCGCGGACATCGACTACCTGGCGTTCCCGCGCCTGGCGGCGCACGCCGAGCTGGGCTGGTCCCCGTGGTCGACCCACGACTGGACGGCGTTCCGCACCCGCCTGGGCGCGCAGGCCCCGCGCTGGGTGGCGCAGGGGATCAACTTCTACCGGTCGTCGCAGGTTGCCTGGGACACCGGCGGGACGACGAACCCGGGCGCGTGCGCGGACCCGGCTTGGGCGGCGTCGCAGGTGTACACGGGCGGGAACGTGGTGTCGCACAACGGCCACAAGTGGACGGCCAAGTGGTGGACGCAGGGCGAGGAGCCGGGGACAACGGGCCAGTGGGGAGTGTGGACCGACAACGGCGCCTGCTGAAGCGTCTTGGCCCAGCCCGGGATGGGGTCAGCCCTCGTGACCCTCCGGGTCCCGGTCCACGAGCTGGTCGAAGAGGCGCGGGGTGCCGCCCACTCCGGGTGTCCACCACCGCGTTCCGGCGATCGGACGGCGATTTCCCGTCGGCGTGTGGCCGGCGCCGGGTTGTGCGGACGGTCAGCGCCGCACCGCACCCGGTGAAACCGGAACACAGGGTTCGCCCGGCGGGTTAAGTTGAGGCATGAGCGTTGATCTCGAGCAGGTTCGCGAGCTGTCGCTGCGGGAAAACGGCCTGGCCACCGTCGCCACGACGCGGGGCGACGGCACCGTTCACTCCTCCGTCGTCAACGCCGGTGTCTTCGCCGACCCGGTGACCGGCGCGCCCGGTGTCGCGTACGTCGCCGTCGGGCGGGCGCACAAGCTCGCGCTGCTGCGGCGGGCCGGGCACGCCACCGTGACCTTCCGCCGCGGCTGGAACTGGGTCTCCGTCACCGGCGCGACCCACCTCATCGGGCCGGACGACCCCGACCCCGCCTTCGACCCCGCGGGCCTGCCGAAGCTCCTGCGCGACGTCTTCGTCGCCGCCACCGGCACCCACGACGACTGGGACGAGTACGACCGCGTCATGGCCGAAGAGCGGCGGGTCGCGGTGTTCGTCACGGCGGACCGGATAATCGGCAACCCCTGACCCGCCCGGCCCGAGGAGTCGACCCGTTGCCCGAGTCCCCGCCCCGCGTCACCACGCCGGTCAAGGTCCTGATCGGCGTGCTCCTCGTCGCCGACGCCGGCTTCGGCGCGGCCCTGATCGCCGGCCTGGTGCGCGACCTCTCGCCGTGGCTGATCGGCGGCGCCTACGCGGCGACCGTGCTCCTCGCCGTCGTGGCCTTCCGTCTGTCGCGCGCCCGCACGCTCAAGCGCGGCTTCGCGGGCCTTCGCGACCTGACCGTCGGTGAGGAGGGCCTCCGCGTGCCCGCGGGCACCCTCAGCACGCGGCTGATCCCGTGGTCGCAGATCGCCGACGTCTCCACCCGCCGCTCGGCCCGGTTCGGCGACGGCTTCCTGCGCGACGCGCTCTGGGTCGACCTGATCACCGGCGAAGGCGTCGAGAGCTCGGTGCAGCGGTACGCGCCCCGCGGCCGCCTCGCACCGGCGCCGCCCCAGAGACGCCAGTTCGAGCAGACGGCGATCCTCGACCCGGCCCTGTTCGACGCGGTGGTCGACCGCGTCCGGAAGGAGCTGCGCCACCGGCAGCTCCACGCCCAGCTGCGCGGCACGCCCCGCATCCGCTGACGGTCAGCCGAGCCTCCCCAGGAGGTCCTTCGGCACGATCCGCACCGGGAACGGCCGCTCGGCCTCGAACGGTTCGTCACCGGCCGCCTTGCCGACCTGGTGGTAGTGGCCGTCTTCGTCCAGCTCGAACACGGTGAGCGCGGGCTCGACCGGATCGATCACCCAGTAAGCGGCCACGCCCAGCCGCTCATAGACCGCCTTCTTGGTGTTGAGGTCGTGGATCGCGGTACTCGGCGACAGCACTTCGACCGCCAGTACCGGCGGCACCGGGAGATCCTTCTCGGTGAAGTCTTCGTCCCGGCCGACCAGGACATCCGGCTGCAGCTCGATCTCGTCACCGTGATGCACCGCGAACGGCGCCCCGACGACCTCGAACTCGGGCGGGCACGAAGCCTCCAGGACGCCATAGAGCCGGTAGGCGATCTTCTGATGTCTTCTTCCCGGCGCGGGGCTCACGATGAGCACCCCATCGATGAGCTCGTAACGTCGGCCGTCATACGGGATCCCCTCGAGGTCGCGCACCGTCAAGGGGCCCGAATCGGTGGGATGCTCGATGTCCGCCATGACCGTCATGGTGCTCTCCTTTCGCTCTTCGCACCAGAGCGAACCAGACAGCACCGACAGAAACCGCCTCGAACACGGGTTCGGCGCCCATATTCACGCGGTGGCGTGAATATGGGCGCCGTTGTCACATCAGTGGAACAGTTACTTCTTGTTCTTCCCGGAGTCCTCAGTGGACAGTGCGGCGACGAAGGCCTCCTGCGGGACCTCGACCCGGCCCACGGTCTTCATCCGCTTCTTGCCTTCCTTCTGCTTTTCCAGCAGCTTGCGCTTACGCGAAATGTCACCGCCGTAGCACTTGGCCAGAACGTCCTTGCGGATCGCGCGAATGGTTTCGCGGGCGATGATCCGGGCGCCGATGGCCGCCTGGATCGGCACCTCGAAGTTCTGCCGCGGGATCAGCTCGCGCAGCCGGTTCACCATGCGGTTGCCGTAGTTGTAGGCGTCGTCCTTGTGCACGATCGCGGAGAACGCGTCCACGGCCTCGCCCTGCAGCAGGATGTCCACCTTGACCAGGTCCGCCGCCTGCGTGCCGGCCTCTTCGTAGTCCAGCGACGCGTAGCCGCGCGTACGCGACTTCAGCGTGTCGAAGAAGTCGAAGATGATTTCGCCCAGCGGCATGTTGTACCGCAGCTCGACGCGGTCCTCGGACAGGTAGTCCATGCCGAGCAGCTGTCCGCGCTTGTTCTGGCACAGCTCCATGATCGTGCCGATGAACTCCGACGGCGCCAGGATGCTGACCTTGCTGACCGGCTCCAGCACCTTGTCGATCTTGCTGCCGGTCGGCCAGTCCGACGGGTTGGTGACGTGGATTTCCTTGCCGTCGTCCAGCACGACGTCGTAGACCACGTTGGGCGCCGTCGAGATCAGGTCGAGGCCGAACTCGCGCTCGAGCCGGTCGCGCGTGATCTCCAGGTGCAGCAGGCCGAGGAAGCCGCAGCGGAAGCCGAAGCCCAGCGCCACCGACGTCTCCGGCTCGTAGTCGAGCGCGGCGTCGTTCAGCTGGAGCTTGTCCAGCGCCTCGCGCAGCTCGGGGTAGTCGGACCCGTCCACCGGATACAGTCCGGAGTAGACCATCGGCTTCGGTTCGCGGTATCCGGCCAGCGCTTCCTTCGCGCCGTTGCGCTCGGACGTCACGGTGTCGCCGACCTTCGACTGGCGGACGTCCTTCACGCCGGTGATCAGGTAGCCGACCTCGCCGACGCCGAGTCCCTTGCTGGCCTTCGGCTCCGGCGAGATGATGCCGACTTCCAGCAGCTCGTGGGTGGCGCCGGTGGACATCATCTTGATGCGCTCGCGCGGGGTGATCTTGCCGTCGACGACGCGGATGTAGGTGACGACGCCGCGGTAGGTGTCGTATACCGAGTCGAAGATCATCGCGCGGGCCGGTGCGTCCGCGTCGCCCTGCGGCGCCGGGACCGACTTCACGACCTCGTCGAGCAGCGCGCCGACGCCCATGCCGGTCTTGGCCGAGACCCGCAGCACGTCGTCCGGCTCGCAGCCGATGATGTGGGCCAGCTCACCCGCGTACTTGTCGGGGTCGGCCGAGGGCAGGTCGATCTTGTTGAGCACCGGGATGATCTGGAGGTTGTTCTCCAGCGCGAGATAGAGGTTGGCCAGCGTCTGGGCCTCGATCCCCTGCGCGGCGTCGACCAGCAGGACGGCGCCTTCGCACGCCTCCAGCGCCCGGGAGACCTCGTAGGTGAAGTCGACGTGGCCCGGGGTGTCGATCATGTGCAGGACGTGGTCCTGGCCGTCGACCTGCCAGGGCAGCCGGACGTTCTGGGCCTTGATCGTGATCCCGCGCTCGCGCTCGATGTCCATCCGGTCGAGGTACTGAGCGCGCATGGCCCGCTCTTCCACGACGCCGGTGAGCTGCAGCATGCGGTCGGCCAGGGTGGACTTGCCGTGGTCGATGTGCGCGATGATGCAGAAGTTCCGGATGAGCTCCGGAGGCGTGAAGGTCGTGTCGGCGAACGTCGTCACTCGAATGAGTCCTCGGAAAGTCGGGGATGGCCACCTCTATGCTCCCATGGCCCTCCGGGTGCCAGTGGGGGTCATCCCCGATGCGGGCTTCCGTGATCCGTGGTGCCCTCGAAGTATGAGCACTTCGCACCAGCCGGCACCCCCTCCCCAGCCGGAGACCAGCGGCTTCGCCCGCGTTCTCGACCGTGCGTTCGGTCACCCCTCCGGCCCGCTCGGCCGCCTCGGCGGCTGGGTGATGGCGCGGGGCAACGCCGCCACCGAGCAGCGCGTCGTCGACCTGGCCCGGATCGAACCGGACGAGACCGTCCTGGTCGTCGGCCCCGGCCCCGGCGTCGGCCTGGACGCCGCCGCGCGGCTGGCCGGGCGCGCCATCGGTGTCGACCCCTCCCCCGAGATGCTCGGGCTCTGCCACGAGCGCTGCGACGACCGCGCCGAGCTGCGCGAAGGGTCGGCGGCCCGCACCGGCGAGCCCGACGGGTCCGTCGACGTCGTGCTGACCGTCAACAACGTCATGCTCTGGGACGACCGCGCGGCCGGGTTCGCCGAGCTGCTCCGCGTGCTGCGGCCCGGCGGGCGGCTGCTGCTGTCCGCGCACGAGAAGTGGCTGCCCGTGAGCAGGCACGTCCTGGCCGACGAAGCCGCCGAAGCGGGCTTCGCCGACCTGCAGACGTGGACCTGGGACCCGCCCGGCTTCGCCGCGCTGGCCGCGCAGCTGCGCGCCGTCAAGCCCGTCTAACGGGTGTCCACCCGGATGGGGTGGCCCTCGGGCACCTCGACCAGCACGATCCGCGTGCCTTCCGGGTCGGCGATCCAGGCCTCGTCGAGGCCCCAGGGCTCGCGCTGGGCGCCCCGCACCGGCTCCAAGCCCCGTTCCTTGAGGTCGGCCAGGGTGCCGGCGAGGTCGCGGACCTGCAGCCAGAGCACCAGATCGGGCGACGCGCCCGTCTCGCCCCGGCCGGAGACCTCCAGGGAGCCGTGGCCGAGGAAGAACACCGTGCCGCCGGGGAACTCACGCTCCACGGCCAGGCCGAGGGTGTCGCGGTAGAACGCCGTCGTCGCCTCGGCGTCGCGCGCGCGGACGATCAGCCTGCTCTTCAGGACTTCCATCCGACCATCCCTACCGGACGCGCTCAGGCCGCCGCAATCGCGGCGATGCCGGACAGCACGATCACCGACCCGACGAGCCGCCGCACGGCGTCGCTTTCGCCCAGCACCAGCCAGGCGGCGAGGCCGCCGAGCACGATGCTCAGCTCCCGGGCGGGCGCGACCAGGCTGACCGGCGCCATCGTGAGGGCGAACAGCACGAGGATGTACGCGATCGGCGAAAGCAGCCCGACGACGAACACCTCACGGCGCTGCTCGCGCCAGATCCGCGTCACCTCCGCGCGACCGGCCAGCGCGCCGGGCAGGAGCAGCACGCTCTGCAGGACCGAGCCGAGGCCGAAGTAGACGACCGGCGGCACGCCGAGGCCGGTCACCGAGTGCGCGTCCCAGAGGGTGTAGCCGGCGATGACGGCCCCGGTCAGGAGGCCGTAGAGGATGCCGGCCTTGACGGCCTTCGGGTCGCCGCTCCGGCGGCCGGTGCTGATCACGAGCACCCCGGCGATCACCAGGAACGCGCCGAGCAGGCCGAGCCGGCCGGGCCGTTCGCCGAGCACGAGGACGGCGGCCAGCACCGACAGCAGCGGCCCGGTGCCCCGCGCGACGGGGTACACGACGGAGAGGTCGCCGACGCGGTACCCGCGCTGCAGCACGATGCCGTAGACGATGTGCAGCACCGACGTGACCACCGCGGCCACCAGCCAGCTCCACTGTGGACGGTCGTCTTCCACGACGAGCAGCACGACCGTGACCGGCAGCAGCACGACGGCGGAAGCGGTGTAGTAGAGCCAGACGAACTGGGTGCCACCGGAGGAGATCCGCTTGGCGGCCAGGTTCCACGCGGCGTGCACGACGGCGGCGACGAGGACGAGCGAGAGGGCGGTGGTGTTCATGGGACCCTTCGGGTTTTCGCGCGCGCGAAAACCGGGTCCTCCAGGCTTTTGCCCCGTCAGATGAACGACCGGCCGTCCGGGCCCGCCGATGGTGCCGCTCGGACCAGACCCGCCGGTCCTGGTTGTGTGGAGCGGGAGCGCGGACCGGCGGCGGAACCCTAGGCACTGCCGCCGCCCACGGTACTCCCGGCTCCGGCCGCCCGCGGCCCGGCTGTTAAAGTGGTCGCTCGCTGCCCGTGCGGCATTCCGTCATGGAGGAAACCCGCTTTCCGCGGGGCCACTTCAGCGCGGCGGCGATCTCACCGAGTGAAACAGGAGTTGCCCTATGGCCAACATCAAGTCGCAGATCAAGCGCATCACGACGAACGAGAAGGCGCGTCAGCGCAACCAGGCGATCCGGTCCTCGGTGAAGACCGCGATCCGCAAGGTTCGCGAAGCCGCCGAGTCCGGCGACAAGGCCAAGGCCGTCGAGCTGCAGCGCGACGCCGCCCAGAAGCTGGACAAGGCCGTCTCGAAGGGCGTCATCCACGCCAACCAGGCCGCCAACAAGAAGTCGGCGCTGGCGAAGCGCGTCAACGCGCTCTGAGCTGGTTGATTTCTGGGCTGTTTGATTTCCAAGAGAGCCCCGGCTTCGGCCGGGGCTCTCTTCATGCCCGGAGCTTGCGCGGCGCCGGCCCATTCCCGCGAGCGGCAGAGCCGCACCCGCCGGTCGCTTGCCGCGAGCCCTGAGCAGTACCCGCGTACGGCAACGCCGACCGCGCGAGACCCCGTCATGACCGCCCGCGCGGGAGCCGCGGTGGGCGCGGCGGGAGCCGGTGGGCGCGGCGGGAGCCGGTGGGCGCGGCTCGTTTCACCGCCGTCAGCGGTCGCCCTTGGCGGCCGCTACCTCGAGGACCGCGCGCTCCAACGCGTAGCCCGGGTCGGCCGCCACGCCCTTGACCTCGGCGTTCAGCCTCGCCACCACGCGCATCGCCGTCGCCAGGCCGTCCTGGTTCCAGCCTCGGACCTGGCCCTGGGCCTTGCGGATCTTCCACGGCGGCATGCCCAGCTCGCCGGCCAGCTGGTTCGGGTTGCCCCGGCCCGCGCCCGAGACCCGGGCGATCGTGCGGACCGCATCGGCCAGCGCGTCCGCCACCAGGACGTGCGGGACGCCCAGCTGCATCGCCCAGCGCAGCGACTCCAGCGCCGCCGAACGGTCGCCGCTCACGGCCTTCTCCGCGACCGCGAAGCCCGTCACGTCCGCGCGCCCGCGGTGGTAGCGATGGACTGCGTCCGCGTCGACGGTTCCGCCGGCGTCCGCCACCAGCTGCGTCGCCGCCGAGGAGAGTTCTCGCAGGTCGGACCCCACGGCGTCGATCAGCGCGGCGACTCCGCCCGGGTCGATCTTGCCGCCCGCGCGGCGCACCTCGTGCCGCACGAACTGCTCGCGCTCGGCCGGCTTGGTCATCTTCGGGCACTCGGTCACCTCCGCGCCGGCCTTCTTCAGCACCGCCGGGAGCGTCTTGCCCGCCTTGCTGCGCCCGCCGCCGGTGTGCACGACGACCAGCACGACGCCGTCCGCCGGGTCCTTCAGGTAGGACGCCACCGCGTCGGAGAGCTCCTGCGAGATGTCCTGCGCCGACTCCAAGACGATCACGCGACCCTCGCTGAACAGCGACGGGCTGACGAGTTCGGCCAGCTCGGGAGCTGTGAGATCCGACACCCGGACGCGAGTCAGCTCGGCCGTGGCGTCGAGCGCGCGGGACGCGGCGAGCGTCTCCCGCACGGCGCGCTCGATCAGCAGTTCTTCCTCACCCAGGACCAGGTGCAGCGGGGCCGGGGCGGTGGCTTGCGCGGTCACGGGTGGATCCTCTCACTTGCGGTCTCGTGCGCCCGCTCCGGTGATGTCGAGCGGCCACCATGGCACAGCGTGAGCGCCATGTCGTACGGTGTCCTCGAGGCGGCGCGCTTCTTGGCGCGCACCGACAACCGAATACCGCTCATCCAGAGGGGCAGAGGGAACGGCCCGACGAAGCCCCGGCAACCGGCGTACAGCCTGTCATCCCGCGATCGCGGGATAGCTGACGACCACGGTGCCAATTCCGGCCCGCTTCGGCGGGGCAGATGAGGAAAGGAACCTCGCGATGACCGCCACCCTCGGAACGACCTCCACCACGAAGACCCCGGATCTCGGTCCCGCCGTCGAACTGGTGTCGAAGGAAGAGGGCCACCGGCAGCCGCTCGCCCCGGAGTTCGTCTCCGCCGAGGACTTCTCGCCGCTCGAGGTCGCCTACGACTTCGGCCGCGTCCGCCGCGAAGACATCGAGGCCGGCCCCAAGAACATCTGGCGCTACAAGAAGCTCCTCCCGGTGCCGTCCAACATCGAAGAGATCCCGAACACCGAGCCCGGCGCGACCCGGCTGATCCGCGCCGACCGCCTCGCCAAGGAACTCGGCCTCAAGCGCTTGTGGGTCAAGGACGACACCGGCAACCCGACGCACTCCTTCAAGGACCGCGTGGTCGCCGTCGCGCTGGCCGCGGCCCGCGAGTTCGGGTTCGAGGTGCTCGCCTGTCCGTCGACCGGCAACCTGGCCAACGCGACGGCCGCCGCCGCGGCCCGCGCGGGCTGGCGGTCGGTCGTGCTGATCCCGAAGACCCTCGAGCGCGCCAAGATCCTCACCACCGCGGTCTACGACGGCGACCTGATCGCCGTCGACGGCAACTACGACGACGTCAACCGCCTCGCCACCGAGCTCGCCGGTGAGCACCCGAAGTGGGCGTTCGTCAACGTGAACGTCCGGCCGTACTACTCGGAAGGCTCGAAGACGCTGGCCTTCGAGGTCGCGGAGCAGCTCGGCTGGCGCATCCCGCCGCAGATCGTCGTGCCGATCGCCTCCGGTTCGCAGTTGACCAAGGTGGACAAGGGTTTCCGCGAGCTGGGCCAGCTCGGCCTCGTGGACGCCAGCCCGTACAAGGTGTTCGGCGCGCAGGCCACCGGTTGCTCGCCGGTGTCGGCCGCGTTCCGCGCCGGCCAGGACGTGGTCCAGCCGGTGAAGCCGGACACGATCGCCAAATCCCTGGCGATCGGCAACCCCGCCGACGGCCCCTACGTGCTCGACATCGTCAACCGCACCGGCGGCGCGATCGAGGACGTCACCGACGAAGAGGTCGTCGAGGGCATCCGGCTGCTGGCCCGCACCGAAGGCATCTTCACCGAGACCGCGGGCGGGGTCACCGTCGCGACGGCGAAGAAGCTGGTCGAGACCGGCAAGCTGGACCCGGACGCCGAGACGGTGCTCCTGATCACCGGCGACGGCCTCAAGACCCTCGACGCGGTCGAGAACCACATCGGCCCGAAGGCGACCGTGCCCGCGTCCGCCAAGGCAGTGAACGAGGCGCTCGGTTACTGACGTCCCCGCCGGGGCGGGTTCGCTGCCCGCCCCGGCGAGTGCCTCCTTTCGGGGTCTTATTGCGGACAGGGCGACTTCGCTCAACGGCGAGGCAGACCACGTGCTGGGCCGCCCGCTACGGCTGCGCCACCCGCATCGGTCCGGCCAACGCCGCAGGCTGTTCGTCAAAGCGATCAAGAAGCTCGATTACTGACCTCCGCAGCCGGGCGGGCTTGCGGAAGCCCGCTCCGGCTTCAGCGGCGCGGCGGGCCGCGCGGCTCGCCCCGTCGCGCTACCGCCGGGCCTGCCGGGTCGCCGAGCACCGCGGTGTCGCCGTCCATGTCGGTCCGGGTGACCAAGGCTCCGAGCGCCGTCAAGGTGTCCATTGTGGACTTGTTCGGGTGCCCGTAGGTGTTGCCCGCGCCCACGCTGACCAATGCCACCCGCGGCCCCACCGCCGCGAGGAATGCCGGCAACGAGTAGCGCGAGCCGTGGTGGGGGACCTTCAACACCTCCGCTTTCAGGTCGTCGCCGTCGGCCAGCAGGTCGGCCTGGGCCGCCAGTTCGACGTCGCCGGTCAGGAGTACCCGGCCGGCCGGGGTCCGTGCTCGCAGGACGACCGAGCTGTTGTTGATCGTCGTGCCGTCCTGCAGACCGGCCGAACGCTCCGGCACGTAGCGCGGGCCGAGCACGTCGAGCGACAGCCCGGGCCACGCCAGCCGCTCCCCCGGGCTCAGCTCCACCAGGGGCACCCCCTGCCGGCGAGCCTCCGCGGCGACCTGCCGCCACGCCCACTCCGGCGCCCGCCCCGGGCCGACGGCGATCCCGCCGACCGCCCGGCCGTCGAAGACCGATGTCAGCCCGCCGATGTGGTCGGCGTGCAGGTGGCTCAGCACCAGCAGCGGGATCCGGTCGACCGCCAGCCGGTGCAGGCACTCGTCGACCGGCCCCGGCTCGGGTCCGGTGTCCACGACGACCGCGCGTCCCGGCTCGGCGGTCGCCAGCACGACGGCGTCGCCCTGCCCGACGTCGCACTCGACCATCGCCCAGTTCGGCGGTGGCCACGCCGGCGCGAGCACCCGGACCGGAACGAAGACCAGCAGCGCGCCGACGACCAGCGCCGCCATTACCAGCCGCACGCGCCGGCGCCGGGCGGCCAGCACCAGCACCGCCAGCACGGCGGCCGCGAGCAGCCCGCCCGACCAGCCGCCGGGCCAGGCGACGACCGCGCCGGGAGCCCGCGCGCCGTGGCGCGCCACGGTGATCAGCCACCGGGCCTCCGGGTCGGCCAGGTGCACCAGGACCTTCCCGGCACCCGGCCACCAAGGCCCGATCACCGTCGCCAGCACGCCGAGCACCGTCGCGGGGGCCACGACGGGCGCGGCGAGGACGTTGGTCAGCACCGAAACCAGGCTCACCGTGCCCGCCATGCCCGCGATGACCGGCGCCGTCACGAGGAAGGCCGCCAACGGGATCGCCAGCCCTTCGGCGAATCCCGGCGGGACACCGCGACGAGCCAGCGCGACGGCCCAGCGGGGCGCGAGGAGGACCAGCCCGGCCGTGGCGAACACCGACAGCGCGAACCCGAAGTCCGTCGCCATCGCCGGATCCGTCACCACCAGCGCGGCCACCGCGAAAGCCAGTGCGGGCAACGCCGAGCCTCGCTTGCCCAGCGCCAGAGCCAGCAACGCGACCGCCGCCATCACCCCGGCCCGCAGCACGCTCGGCTCCGGGCCGACCAGGACGAGGAACCCCACCAGGCACGCACCGGCCGCCACCGCCGACAGCCGCGGCCCGAGCCGCACCAGCCGCAGCAAGAGCAGCACCGCGCCGCACGCCACGGCCAGGTTTCCCCCGCTGACCGCGGTCAGGTGAGCGAGCCCGGCGGTGACGAACTCCTGCTCGACCCGCGGCGACAGCCCGCTCGTGTCGCCCAGGACCAGCCCCGGCAGCAAGCCGGCCGGTTCCTCCTGCAGGACCTGGCACAGGTCGTGGAGTCCGGCGCGCAGCCCGGCCGCGGTCCGCTGCCACCACGGCGCCGGCCCGAGGTCTCCCGGCGGGCCGCGCACGGACAGCACCGCGACGGTCAGGTCCGAGCCGCGCGGTGACATGAGCAGGCCGCTCGCCGTCACCTCCTGGCCCGGCAGCAGCGAAGCCCACTGGGCGACCGGCGCCAGCAGCAGGACGCGTCCGGACGACGTCACGGGCCGACCGTCGACCGACGCCGTGCGGACGTCGGCCGTCAGCACCACCGATCGGGCACCGGCCTGCTGATCGGCGTAGCCGGCGCTGCGCACGGGCTTCGGCCGCTCGGCGACGACGACCCGCAGCGACGCGGGGAGCCCGTCGGCCGAGGCCGCGCGGAGGTCGTCGCGCTGCGCCTCCCGGATCCGCCAGGCGACCGGGCCCGCGGCGACCAGTCCCAGCACCAGCAGGGCAGCCGCCGCGCCGAGCACCCGGGGACGCCCCCGCGCCCGCCAGAGCAGCAGCCCGGCGACCACCGCCGAAGCGAGGCCGAGTGCCACCGCCGTCCACCAGCCCAGCAGCAGCCCGCCGAGGGCGGCCAGCCAGCACGCCAGCGCCGCCGGGACGAGTCGCATGTCCTGCCGGGTGTCGGTCGTGGGCAGGGTGCTCATCCGACCGTCACCTTCTCCCGCAGTTTTTGAAACTTGCTTTCGCCGATGCCGCCGACGTCGCGCAGTTGCTCGACCTTCGTGAAGCCGCCGTGCTCGGTGCGCCACTGGACGATCCGCTGGGCCGTCACCTCGCCGACGCCGGGCAGCGTGTCCAGCTGGTCTGCGCTCGCCGCGTTGAGGTCGACCTTCGCGTCCGCCGGGGCACCGGCCGGCGCGGCCGCGGGCGCCGGGATCCCGACCGCGAGCTGCTCGCCGTCGGTCACCCGGCGGGCGAGGTTGAGCGCGCTCAGGTCCGCGCCGGGCTCGGCCCCGCCGACGGCCCGCAGGACGTCCGCGACCCGGGCGCCCTGGACCACGGTGACCAGGCCGGGCGACCGGACCCGGCCGATCACGCTGACGACGAGACCCGCCTGGGGTGCGGCCCGGGCCGGTGCTTCGCTCGCCGGTTTCGCGCTGGGCAGTGCGGGCGGGGGCTCGGGTACCGGCGGGCCGCCGAAGAGCGCGACCGAGCCGAGGACGATCACCACGACCGACACGAGGACACCGGCGAACGCCCACCGGCGGCGGCCGGCACCGGCCGGACCGCCCGGCAGCCAGCGCCGGACCAGCCGGCCACCGGGCCCGACCGTGCTCGCGTCGGGCGAGAGCTGGTCGGCCAGCCAGGCGAGCCGGTCGTTGACGGGGAGGCCCGGATCCCGGGCGGGCTGCTCGAACACACGATCGACGTTAGGGCTCGCGGGGTGGCGTCCGACAGGGGTGCCGCCGCGTCCTGTGGACAACCGGGGTGATGTGGACGGATCCACCCCGCCCGGGCCGGGAACGGCCGTTTCCGTCGTACCCGGGTGGCATGCTGGAGGGTTCGGCGCGCCGGCGGGCTAGCTGCGGGACGGGACCGTCCGCTGGACGACCACCCCGAGCACCCCGGGCCCGGTGTGGGCTCCGATCACCGCCCCCAGCTCGGAAACCACGCACCCCGCCGAGCGCGGCACGGCCTCTTCCAGCCGGTTCGCCAGCTCGACCGCCCGCTCCGGCGACGCGAGGTGGTGAACGGCCAGCTCGACGTCGTCGTCCCGGGCGGCCTGGGCGGCGAGCTCGACCAGCCGCGCGAGCGCCCGGTTCATGGTGCGGACCTTCTCCAGCGGCAGGATCCGGCCTTCGGACATGTGCAGCACCGGCTTCACCGCCAGTGCCGTGCCGAGCAGCGCGGCCGCCGGCCCGATCCGCCCGCCGCGACGCAGGTGGTCGAGGGTTTCCACGACGAACAACGTCGACGAGCAGCCGGCCGCGGTCACCGCGGCGGCTTCGACGGCGGCCGCGTCGGACCCGGCCGCGGCCGCGGAGGCGGCGTGCAGCGCGGCGAACCCGAGCCCCATCGCGGTGGTGCGCGAGTCGACCACGCGGACCCGGTCCGGCCCGACTTCCTGCGCGGCCAGCACCGCCGCTTCCCAGGTGCCCGACAACTCGCGCGAGAGGTGCACCGAAACGATCGAGTCCGCGCCGTCGGCGAGCGCCGCGCGGTACTCGTTGACGAACTCCGTGGGCGTCGGCCGGGACGTCGTGACGATCTTGTGCTGGCTCATCGCCTCGGCGACCGCCGCGGGGCCGGTCTCGACGCCGTCGAGGGAGACCACGCCGTCGACCAGGACGTGCAGCGGCACCACCCGGACCGCGTGCCGTTCGGCGAAGCCCTCCGGCAGGTGGGCGGTGGAATCCGTGACTACGGCGACCGACACGCCGTCAGCCTACGTGGCCGGGGGCCAGCACCGGCTTCATCAACACGGACATCGCGTCGCCCACCGCGGCGTGCCCCTGCCAGCCCCAATGCATGCCGTCGGGGTTGCCTTCGCCGCTCAGGACGTGCTCTCCGACAACGGCTTCGAGGTCCAGCAACGGCACCCCCGACCGCGCGCCCCAGGCCGCCATCGCGGCCGCCGCGGCCGGCCGCGCGGTGTGCACGCCACCGTAGGCCGCCGCGCGGTGCACCGAGGGCAGCATGCTGAAGATCGGCAACTCCGGCCGCAGGACGCGCAACGCGCCCACCGCCGTGTCGAGGTACTGCACGGTGAGCTTGGCCGGCAGCACGACGGGACGGCCGCGGAAGGCGACCGAAAGCCGGGGCTGCGCGTCCAGGTAGGCCTTGCGCACCACGCGTCGCACGGGGTCGGGCCGCAGGTACTTCAGCCCGGTGCGCAGGTACGTCGGCAACGGCGAAGGCAACGTGTCCATGCTGCCGACCGCCAGCACGACCGCGTCGACGTGGTGCAGATCGGCCCAGACCCGCGGGTCGCCGGTCAGCGACCACCAAGCGTCGCGGGCGGTCCAGCCGATCCCGGCGACCAGGTCGGCGGTGCCGCCCAACGCGGCCGCGGCCACGTTGGGCCACAGCCGCGGTTCGTCCGCGGCGCAGGGTCCTTCGGGACCGTGAAAGCTCAGCGAATCGCCGAACACGAGCAGGCGCGGCCCCATCGGCTAGCCGTGCATCCCCGCGTTGTAGGCCTGCAGCCGCCACTTCCCGTCGCGCGCGCCCAGCTCGACCCAGTGGCAGTTCGAGATCCCGCCCAGCGACGGCCAGGTCTCCACCGGCAGGTTCAGCAGCCGCGCGGTGAGCGCCGTGATCAGCCCGCCGTGCGCGGCCAGCAGCACGGTGTCGCCCACCGCAGAGTTGGCCTGCTGCAGGTCGCTGACCACTTCGCCCGCGCGGTCGGCGACGTCGAGGCGGTTCTCCCCGCCCGGCGGCGCCCAGGTCGCGTCCTTGCGCCAGCGGTCGCGTTCACCGGGGTAGGCCGCGTCGACCTCCGCGCCGGTGAGCCCCTGCCATTCGCCGAGGTGCGTCTCGCGCAGCCGCTTGTCGATCCGCAGCGGGACGCCGATCGCGTCGGTGAGCACGGTGGCCGTGTCGGTGGCGCGGCGCAGGTCGGACGCGATGACGAGGTCCGGGGAGAACCGGGCCAGCGCGGGGACCGCGAACCGGGCCTGGTTCCAGCCGACCGGTGTCAGCGCCGAATCGAGGTGTCCCTGCATCCGCCCGGCGGCGTTGTAGTCCGTCTCGCCGTGGCGCCAGAGCACGAGCCGCCGGGGGCTCACGGGACGTCCGGGTCCTCGTCGGCGGGCGGCTCTTCGAGACCGGCCACCTCGATGCGCGGGCAGTCCTTCCACAGCCTTTCGAGGCCGTAGAACGTGCGCTCCTCGACGTGCTGGACGTGCACGACGACGTCGACGTAGTCGAGCAGGACCCAGCGGCCCTCGCGGGCGCCCTCGCGGCGGACCGGCTTGTGCCCGCTCTCCCGCAGCTTCTCCTCGACATTGTCGACGATCGCGCCGACCAGGCGCTCGTTGGACGCGGAGGCGATGACGAAGGCGTCGGTGATGACGAGCTGCTCGGACACGTCCAGCACGACTACGTCGCTGGCCTTCTTGTCCGCCGCCGCGTGTGCGGCCGCTACGGCCAGCTCTCGTGCCTCGGACGTGGCTGCCACGGTGCTCCTTCACAGATCGGGTTCGCCCGAGAAGAGTACCCGCCGCGACCAGCGGTGCTTCAGTCGCTCTTCCGGTAGAGATCCTTCTTCGCGATGTAGCGGACGACGCCGTCGGGAACGAGGTACCAGACCGGCTCCCCGCGCTCGACGCGATCGCGGCAGCCGGTCGACGAGATCGCCATCGCGGTGACCTCGACGAGGCTCACCTTGCCGCTGGGCAGGTGGTGCGAATTGAGCCGGTAGCCGGGCCGCGTGACGCCGATGAAGTGCGCGAAGTCGAACAGCTCGTCGGCCTTGTGCCAGGTCAGGATCTGCTCGAGGGCGTCGGCGCCGGTGATGAAGAAGAGCTGGTCGCCGGGGTACTCGGCGTGCAGGTCGCGCAGGGTGTCGACGGTGTAGGTCTGGCCGGCGCGGTCGATGTCGACGCGGCTGACCGAGAAGACCGGGTTGGACGCGGTCGCGATGACCGTCATCAGGTAGCGGTCCTCGGCCTTGGTCACCCGGCGGCTGGTCTTCTGCCAGGGCTGACCGGTGGGGACGAAGATCACTTCGTCGAGCCCGAACCGGGACTGGACCTCGCTGGCCGCGACGAGGTGGCCGTGGTGCACGGGGTCGAACGTGCCGCCCATGACCCCGATCCGCCGTGGTGACATGACTCGGGAGCCTATACATCGCGCGCGCGAGGCGTCGGGTGCTGTCCGCCACCTCGCCCGACCGGGTCGCAGATGTGATTCAGGTCACATAACCACCCGTATTCGACACGAACGGTCCGTTCGCGCCGCCGCCGATTCCCGGATCGTCGGTGCCATGGGGTAGACGTGGGGACGTGGACACGACCAGCACCACCCCAGCCCTCCGCGACCGCGCCGAGACCCTCCTCCGGGCCCTGGCCGGCGATTCGGCGAAGCTGCGCGAAGACCAGTGGACGGCCATCGAGGCCCTGGTCGCGCAGCGACGGCGCGCGCTGGTCGTGCAGCGCACCGGCTGGGGCAAGTCGGCGGTGTACTTCCTGGCCACGGCGCTGCTGCGGGAACAGGGCAGCGGGCCGACGGTCATCGTCTCGCCCCTGCTCGCCCTGATGCGCAACCAGATCTCGGCGGCGGCGAAGGCCGGGATCCACGCGGCGACCATGAACTCCGCGAACGCGCAGGAGTGGGACCAGGTGCAGGCCTCGGTCGCGGCCGGCGAGGTGGACGTCCTCCTGGTCAGCCCCGAACGGCTGAACAACCCGGACTTCCGCGACAACGTCCTGCCGAAGCTGACCGCGAGCACCGGGCTGCTGGTGGTCGACGAGGCCCACTGCATCTCCGACTGGGGGCACGACTTCCGGCCGGACTACCGGCGCCTGCGCACGCTGCTGGGCGACCTGCCCGACGGCGTGCCGGTGCTGGCGACCACGGCGACGGCGAACGACCGCGTCGTCACCGACGTCGCCGAGCAACTGGGTCTCGGCACGGGCACGGACACGCTCGTGCTGCGCGGCACCCTCGACCGGGAGAGCCTGCGGTTGTCGGTGTGCCGGCTGCCGACGTCGCAGGCGCGGCTGGCCTGGCTCGCCGAGCACCTGGCCGAGCTGCCCGGGTCGGGGATCATCTACACGCTGACCGTGGCGGCGGCGCACGACGTCGCGTCGCTGCTGAAGGACCGTGGTTACCCGGTGGCGGCGTACACCGGCAAGACCGACCCGGCCGACCGGCAGGCGGCCGAGGACGACCTGCTCGGCAACCGCGTCAAGGCGCTGGTCGCGACGTCCGCGCTGGGCATGGGGTTCGACAAGCCGGACCTCGGGTTCGTCGTGCACCTCGGGGCACCGTCGTCGCCGATCGCGTACTACCAGCAGGTCGGCCGCGCCGGGCGTGGCGTCGAGCGCGCCGAGGTCGTGCTGCTGCCCGGCGAGGAGGACAAGGCGATCTGGGCGTACTTCGGGTCGCTCGCCTTCCCCGACGAGCTGCGGGTGACGCAGGTGCTGAACACCCTCGCCTACGCCGACCGTCCCCTGTCGACGGCCGCGCTCGAGCCGTCGGTGGAGCTTTCCCGGTCACGGCTGGAAATGGTGCTCAAGGTCCTGGACGTCGACGGCGCGGTGCGGCGCGTGAAGGGCGGCTGGACGAGCACGGGTCAGGACTGGGAGTACGACCGCGGGCGGTACCGGCGGGTCGCGGAGGCCCGGGAGCGCGAGCAGGCCGCGATGCTCGGCTACCTGGCGGCCGACGGCTGCCGGATGGAGTACCTGCGGCGCCAGCTCGACGACCCCGAGGCGGCGCCGTGCGGGCGGTGCGACAACTGCACCGGCAAGCACTGGGACACGACGGTCGCCGACGACGTCGCCGAAGCGACCCGGGAACGGCTGCAACGGCCGGGCGTCGAGGTCGCGCCCCGGAAGCAGTGGCCCACCGGGATGTCCTCTTTGGACGTTCCGGTGTCCGGCCGGATCTCGGCCGACGACCAGGCCGAGCCGGGTCAGGTGCTCGGGCGGCTCACCGACGTCGGGTGGGGCAACCGGTTGCGGGAGCTCGTCGGCGCGACGGCGGCGGACACCGACGTACCCGACTCGGTGTTCAAGGCCTGCGTCCAGGTGCTCGCCGGGTGGAAGTGGGCGGAGCGTCCGGTCGCGGTGGTGGCGGTGCCGTCGTCGACGCGGCCGCAGCTCGTGTACAGCCTCGCGACGCGGCTGGCCGACGTCGGCAAGCTGGACTTCCTGGGCGCGCTCGACGCGGACGGGCCCCCGCCGCGTCAGGCGAACAGCGCGCAGCGGCTGGCCGACCTCTGGCGGCGGATGAGCATGCCGGCCGACCTCGCGGCGACGCTGCCGGCCGGGCCGATCCTGCTGGTGGACGACGTCATCGACACGGGCTGGACGATGACGCTGGCCGCGCGGCTGCTGCGGCGGGCCGGGGCGCCCGCGGTGCTGCCGTTCGCGCTGGCCAGCACGGCGTAAGGGAGGAAGTCACCAATCCGGACGGACGACTCGCGTACCCGGACGGACGACTCGCGTACCTAAACGGACGACTCGCGTGCCTGGAGGGCCGGGTCGCGTGGCTGGGCAGTCGGGTTGCGTGGCTGGAGGGTCGGGGCGTGCCTGGAAGTCGGGGTGGCGGGGTAATCGGGCAGTGGGGATCTTTCGCACCGCGAACGAATGTGGCAAAGTCCCGTTCCACCTTCGGGTGACGTGGAGGCCGCCATGACCGAGTCCACCGTGCAGGCATCCCAGCGGCACCGGCTGCCGGTGCGCAAGCTGTTCGCGGCGAGCGCGGGCAATGCGCTGGAGTGGTTCGACTGGACGATCTACGCGACGTTCAGCATCTACTTCGCCGGCGCGTTCTTCCCCGCCGGGAACGACACCCTCGCCCTGATCAACACGTTCGCCACCTACGCGCTCGCGTTCTTCTTCCGCCCGCTCGGCGGAGTGCTGCTCGGGCGCTTCGCGGACACGCGCGGCCGCAAGCCCGCCATGATCCTCACCATCCTGCTCATGGCCGGCGGCTCGGTCGCGATCGGGCTGCTGCCGACGTTCTCCCAGGTCGGCTGGCTCGCCCCGATCCTGCTGCTGCTCGCCCGCATCGCGCAGGGGCTGTCGCTCGGCGGCGAAGTGTCGAACGCGTCCGCCTACCTCGGCGAGATCGCTCCGCCGGAGCGTCGTGGCCGGTACTCGGCGTTCTTCTACATCTCGACCGGGTCGGCGGTGCTGATCGCGACCGTGCTCGGGTTCGTCCTGGCCCGCACGCTGGACAAGGCGCAGCTCGCGTCCTGGGGCTGGCGGCTGCCGTTCCTGCTGGGCGGCGTCTTCGGCGTGGTCGGGCTGTGGCTGCGCCGCAGTCTCGCCGAGACCGAGCTGTTCGAGCGGACGAAGGCCAAGGCGCGCAAGCTCGAGCGGCCGTTGCTGACGACGCTCACGCACCACCCCAAGGCCGTCGGCAGGCTCGTCGGCTTCACGATGCTCTCGACCCTTTGCTACTACACGTTCTTCAGCGCGCTCACGTCGTTCGCGGTCAAGAACCGGCACGCCGACGCGGATTCCGTGTTCCTCGCACTCTCCGTCGGCACGGCGTTGTTCATCGCCCTGCAGTACCCGATGGGCGCGCTCGCGGACCGGGTCGGGCGGAAGCCGCAGCTGCTCGTCTGGTCGGGGGCGACCGCGGTCGTCGTCGTGCCGCTGTCGACCTTGATCGGCCCGAGCATCGGCGGGCTGCTCGTCGTGTTCTGCGTCGGGCTCGGGCTGTACACGGCGATGACGTCGATCGCGCCGGCCATCATGAGCGAGCTGTTCCCGACCGAACTGCGCGGGCTGGGGATCGGCGCTTGGTACAACCTGACCGTCGCGATCTTCGGCGGCACCGCGCCGCTGCTCATCACCGTCTTCGGCGCGGTCTCGCCGACGCTCTACTTCTGGTACGTCGCGGCCGGCGCGGCGATCGCGTTCGGCGTCATCCTCACGTTGCCCGAGACCAAGGGCAGCGAGCTGCGGTAAACCCTTCGTCACCGCCCGGTCACGCTCGCTACGCTGCGTGCTCCGAGACCGAGCCGAAGGAGGGACACCGTGCAGACCGCCGACGTTACCGAGGAGCTGGCGCGCCGCGTGGTGGCCGCCGCCGGCAAAGCACTGGACGTCGACCTGACGCCGGAGCAGGCGCTGATCCAGGCGTCGCCGCGCGAAGGCGTCGACTACCAGGGCAACCTCGCGATGAGCCTGGGCAAGCGGCTCGGCCGCCCACCGCGCGAAGTCGCCGAAGCCATTGCCGGAGCGCTGGAACTCGACGGCATCGCCGACCCACCCGAAGTCGCCGGGCCGGGTTTCCTGAACTTCGTGCTGCGCAAGGAATGGTTGGAGTCACGCACTGCCGCGCTGCTCGGCGATCCACGTCTCGGCGTGCCCGAAACGACCGAGCCGCGGCGGATCGCGCTGGACTACAGCAGCCCGAACGTCGCGAAGGAGATGCACGTCGGGCACCTGCGCACGACGGTGATCGGCGACGCGCTCGCGCGCCTGCTGCGGTTCGCCGGCCACGAAGTGTTGCCGCACAACCACCTCGGCGACTGGGGTACGCCGTTCGGCATGCTCATCGAGCACCTCCTCGACGTACCGGCCGGGCACCGCGCCATCGCCGACCTCGACGCGTTCTACCGCGAAGCACGGCAGAAGTTCGACAGCGACGAAGGGTTCGCGACGCGGGCGCGCGAGCGCGTCGTGCTCCTGCAGAGCGGCGACGAAGAAACCCTCGCGGTCTGGCGGGAGCTGGTCGCCGAATCGACACGGCACTTCGACGAGGTCTACGCGCTGCTCGGAATTTCCTTGACGGACCAGGACATCTACGGTGAGAGCTTCTACAACCCGTACCTCGCCGCGGTGGTGGACGACCTCGAGAAAGCCGGGCTGACCGAGGTCAGCGACGGCGCCGTCTGCGTGTTCCCCGACGGGTTCCGCAACCGCGAGGGCGACCGGCTGCCGCTGATCGTCCGCAAGCGCGACGGCGGCTACGGGTACGCCGCGACCGACCTGGCCACCGTCCGGTACTGGACGGCCGAACGCGGCGCGACCGACCTCCTCTACGTCGTCGGGACGCCGCAGGCACAGCACTTCGCGATGCTGTTCGCCGTCTGCCGCGCGGCCGGCTGGCTGACCGGGCACGCCGAGCACATCGGCTTCGGCACGGTGCTGGGCGCGGACGGCAAGACCATGCGGACCCGCTCCGGCGACACGGTCAAGCTGGCCGACCTGCTCACCGAAGCCGTGACGCAGGCCGCCGCGGTCGTCGCCGAACGCAGTGAGCTGGACGCGGCGGAGCAGGCCGAAGTCGCGCGTGCGGTCGGCATCGGCGCGGTCAAGTACGCCGACCTGTCCGGCGACCGCGAACGCGACTACGTCTTCGCCTGGGACCGGATGCTCGCCAAGGAGGGCAACACCTCGGTGTACCTGCAGTACGCGCACGCGCGGACGCGGTCGATCCTGCGGAAGGCGGGCGGGCTGCCCGACGGTGCGGAAATCACGCTCGAAGCGCCGGCAGAACGAGCGCTGGCGCTGAAGCTGCTCAGGTTCGGCGAAGCACTGAAGGCCGCGACAGACGGCTACGCGCCACACAAGCTCTGTACGTACCTGTACGAGACGGCGGTCGCGTTTTCCCGGTTCTTCGAGGAATGTCCGGTCCTGAAAGCGTCCTCATCGGACCTGCGCGCGTCCCGGCTGAGGTTGACTACGCTGGCGTCGCACACGCTCGCGCTCGGGCTCTCCCTGCTCGGCATCGAAGCGCCCGACCAGCTCTAGCGGAGATCACCTTGGAACTGCCCGGCGACCTGCTCGCGCTGCTGCGCGAGCCCAGCCTCTGCTTCCTGTCCACCTTGATGCCCGACGGCTCGCCGCAGCTCACCCAGACCTGGGTGGACACCGACGGCACGCACATCCTCGTCAACACCGTGCTGGGCCACCAGAAGCAGCGCAACATCGAGCGTGACCCGCGGGTGGCACTCAACGTCGCCGACCGCGAGCGGCCGTCGCGCTACTACGCGATCCGCGGGCAGGTCATCGACACGACCGAAGACGGCGCCGTCGAGCACATCGAGAAGCTGGCTCAGCGCTACCTCGGCGGCCCGTACCCATGGTGGGGCGGGCGGGACCAGACGCGGCTGCTGCTCACGATCAAGCCCGATCGGGTGACGCCGTGATCATCGTCGCCGGCTGGCTGCAGGTCGCTCCCGAAGAGCGTGACGCCTACGTCGAGAGCTGCGCCGAAGCCGTCCGGCTCGCGCGGGAGGCACCCGGCTGCCTGGAGTACGCGCTGGGTGCCGACCTGCTCGACCCCGGCCGGGTGACCGTCTACGAGCGCTGGGAGTCCGACGAGGACCTCGAGCGCTTCCGCGGGTCCGGGCCGTCGGACGAGCAGACGGCGCAGATCCTCGACGCGTCGGTGGCGCGCTACCGGATTTCGGCGGTCGAGGCGCCGTGATCGGCCAGTAGCGCCACCAGTTCACCGGCCAGATCGCGGCCGATCGGCTCCCGCGTCGCGAGGAGCCGGTACCAGAGCGTGCCGAACACGACGTCGATCACCGTGCGGGAGCTGACTTCCGCCGGCAGTTCGTCGCGCTCGCGAGCCCGTTCGACGATGGAGCCGAGCGCCTCGCGACGGCGGTCGAGGAAGTCCTCGCGGAACCGCTTGCCGAACTCCGGGTCGATCTGCGCCTGCGCCATCAGCGCGCGCAACGTGTCCGCCACCTGCGCTTTCCCGCCCAGCTCGAACGTGCTGCCCAGGAAGCCGGCGAGGTCGGCGCGGAACGTCCCCTCGTCCGGGATCGGCACGTACAGGTCCGCTTTCGTCGCGAGCGCGTCGAGCAGGACGTCGGCCTTCGACGGCCACCAGCGGTAGATCGTCTGCTTGCCGACGCCGGAGCGCGCGGCGATGCCTTCGACGGTCAGCGTGCCGTAGCCCGCCTCCGCGACGAGGTCGAGCGTCGCGGCGAGGATCGCCAGCCGGCTCTGTTCGCTGCGCTTGCGGCCGGGACGGGACTGGTCGGTCATGGGATCCGATGGTAGCGTCCATTTCGAAACGAGACGTACCGGTTCGAAATGGGGAACAGACATGAGCATCGCTCTCGTGGCCGGCGGCACTTCGGGCATCGGCCTGGCGACCGCGCGTCGGCTGCACGAACAGGGTTACGACGTCCACGTGACCGGACGTGGCAAGGAACGTCTCGACGACGTCGCGGCGAGCGACCCTTCCTTGACGGGACACCAGGCCGACGGCGGTGACGCCGGGGCGATGGCCGCGCTGGCGGAGTCGCTCGGCACGGTGGACGTGCTGGTGGTGAGCCTGTCCGGCGCCGAGGGGATGGGGCCGATCGCGTCGCTGGACCTGGCGATGCTGCGGCGGGCGTTCGACGCGAAGTTCTGGGCGCACCTGACGACGATCCAGGCCGTGCTGCCGCACCTGGCCGCGGACGGGTCGATCACGCTGCTCGGCGCGATCAGCGCGCACGCGGCGATGCCGGGGACCGCGGGCATCGGCGCGCTCAACGCGGCGGTGGAAGCGCTGGTCAAGCCACTGGCGGTCGAGCTGGCGCCGCGGCGGGTGAACGCGGTTTCGCCGGGGGTCGTCGACACGGCCTGGTGGAGCGGCTTCCCGGCGGAGGTGCGCGAAGGGTTCTTCGCGCAGACGGCGGCTTCGATCCCGTCCCGCCGGGTCGCGACGGCGGACGACGTCGCCGAGGTGGTGGCGCTGGCAGCGACGAACCGCAACCTGAGCGGCACGATCCTGGAAGCCGACGGCGGCGCCCGCCTGGTCTCGGTCGGCTGAGGCCCGGCGCGACGGAGCATCACCCGTGATCAGCGAGGCATCACGTGTGATCGGAAGGGCATCACGCGTGACTGGAGGGGCATCGCACGTGATTGGGAGGGCATCACGCGTGATTAGAGAGTCGACACGCGTGATTGAAGGGTCGACACGGTGATGCCCGCCGGATCACGCGTGATGCCTGCTCAATCACGGGTGATGCCCGCCGGATCACGGGTGATGCCCGCCGGATCACGGGTGATGCCTGCTCGATCACGAGTGATGCCCGGTGGGTCACGGGTGATGCCTGCGGGGACGCGGGGTGGGGGTTAGCGGCGGAGGGGGACTAGGTCGTCGGCGTGGACTACCTCGCGGCGTTGTTCTGGGGGGAGTTCGGGGGTTGAGCGGCCGACCAGGTCCGGGAGCTCGGTCGCGTCGAACGCCACCACTCCGCGGGCCACCGGGCGGTCCTTCGCGTCCACCAGGTCGACCACGTCGCCGGCCTGGAAGTCGCCCTCCACGCCCGTGATGCCCGCCGCCAGCAGCGACCGGCGGCGGCGGACCACCGCCGTCACCGCGCCGTCGTCCAGGCGGAGCTTGCCCGTCGTGTCCGCCGCGTAGCCCAGCCAGAAGCGGCGGGCCGACAGGCGGGTGTCCGCCGGGGCGAACGCTGTGCCTGGGGAGGCGGAAGTCAACGCCGCGGAGGCTTCCGACGCCGCCGCCAGCAGGACCGGGATGCCCGCGCCCGCCGCCGTGCGCGCCGCCGCCAGCTTCGACACCATGCCGCCCGTGCCGAGGCCGGAGCTGGACATGCCGACCGAGATCCCGTCCACATCGGACTCCGAGAGGACCTCGGTGAGCTTGCGGGTGGCCCCTTCGCGGGGGTCGCCGTCGTAGAGTCCGTCCACATCGGACAGCAAGATCAGCGCGTCCGCGCCGATCAGGTGGGCCACCAGGGCCGCCAGGCGATCGTTGTCGCCGAAGCGGATCTCTTCCGTGGCCACCGTGTCGTTCTCGTTGACCACCGGGACCGCGCCGAGCGCCAGCAGCCGCGAGAACGTCCGCTGCGCGTTGCGGTAGTGCGACCGGCGGACGACGTCGTCGGACGTCAGCAGCACCTGGCCGACCGTCAGCGAAAACCGCCCGAACGACTCCGCGTACGCGTGCGCCAGCGCCAGCTGCCCGACGCTCGCCGCCGCCTGCTGCGTCGCGAGGTCGCGCGGGCGCTTGCCGAGCGAAAGCGGGGCCAGCCCGGCCCCGATCGCGCCCGACGAGACGAGCACGATCTGGGTGTCCCGGGCGACGCGGTCCGCGATCGCGTCGACCAGCGCGTCCAGCCGGGCCGCGTCGAGCCCGCTGCCCGCCGTGGTCAGGGCCGACGAACCGACCTTGACGACCAGCCGGCGAGCAAGAGCGATGGCTTCCCGCGTGCCGCTCACGCGTCGAGGTCCAGGTCGTCGCCTTCCGGCTCGTCCGAGCCGTCGCGCCGGATCCGGCGGGCTTCCTTGCGCTCGGCCGCGCCGACCCGGTCGTGGTTCTCGAGGCGGACGTCGGTGCCGCGCCCGGACAGGTGCATCGCGACGCTCGGCGTCGTCGGCTCCCACTCGAACTGGACGTCGCCGATCGTGACCGGGCTGCCCGGCCGCGCGCCGAGCTTCGCCAGCTTGTCCTCGACGCCGAGGCGGTTGAGCCGGTCGGCCAGGTAGCCGACGGCCTCGTCGTTGCCGAAGTTGGTCTGGCGGATCCACCGCTCCGGGCGGACGCCGCGCACGATGAACGCGCCCTCCTCCTCGGGGTCGAGCTCGACGGTGAAGCCGGTGTCGTCGACGGCGAGCGGCCGCAGGACGATCTTCTCCGGCTCCAGCACGGGCTGCATCTCGCGGTACTGCTCGACCACCTTGGCGAGCGCGAACGTCAGCTCGCGCAGGCCCTTGCGCGAGGCCGTCGAGACCTCGAACACCTGGAGGCCGCGCGCTTCCAGCTCCGGGCGGACGAACTCGGCGAGCTCGGCGGCCTCCGGGACGTCGATCTTGTTGAGCACGACCACGCGCGGGCGCTCCTCGAGCTTCCCGCCGAGACCCGGGGTGTACTTGGACAGCTCCGCTTCGAGAGCGTCCACATCGGACAGTGGGTCGCGGCCCGGCTCCAGCGTCGCGCAGTCGACGACGTGAACCAGCACGGCGCAGCGTTCGATGTGGCGCAGGAAGTCGAGACCCAGGCCCTTGCCCTCGGACGCGCCGGGGATCAGGCCGGGCACGTCGGCCATCGTGAACACCGTCTCGCCGCCGGTGATGACGCCGAGGTTCGGCACCAGCGTGGTGAACGGGTAGTCGGCGATCTTCGGCTTGGCCGCGGACAGCACCGAGATCAGCGACGACTTGCCGGCGGACGGGAAGCCGAGCAGGCCGACGTCGGCGACCGAGCGCAGCTCCAGCACGAGGTTGCGGGCCTCACCCGGCTCGCCCAGCAGCGCGAACCCGGGGGCCTTGCGGGCCTTCGACGACAGCGACGCGTTGCCGAGGCCGCCGCGGCCGCCCTGCGCCGCGACGAACGTGGTGCCCGGGCCGATGAGGTCGGCGACCATCTCGCCGTCCTCGGTGAACACGACGGTGCCGGACGGCACCTTCATGACCAGGGTCTCCCCCGCCGCGCCCGCGCGGTTGCCGCCCTGGCCCATCTTGCCGCTGCCCGCCTTGGCGTGCGGGCGGAAGTGGAAGTCGAGCAGGGTGTGCACGTTGGGGTCGACGACCAGCAGGACGTCGCCGCCGTTGCCGCCGTTGCCGCCGTCCGGGCCGCCGAGCGGCTTGAACTTCTCGCGGTGTACCGAGGCACAGCCGTTGCCCCCGTCACCGGCGGTCAGGTGGATGACCGCGCGGTCCACGAACCGGGACGCCATGACTTGCCTCTATTCACTCGCGAAACCAAAGGGGTACTGACAAAACAAACGAGGGGTGGCGCCGGATATTCCGGCCCCACCCCTCGTCAGAGGTCTAGCGTAGAAGCCGAAACTCAGGCTTCGACAGGCACGACGATGTTGATCGTCTTGCGACCACGCTTCTCGCCGAACTGGACCGCACCGGCGGCTAGCGCGAACAGCGTGTCGTCGCCGCCGCGGCCGACGTTCACGCCGGGGTGGAACTTGGTGCCACGCTGGCGGATCAGGATCTCGCCGGCGTTGACTTCCTGGCCGCCGAAGCGCTTGACGCCGAGGCGCTGCGCGTTCGAGTCACGACCGTTGCGGGAGCTGGACGCACCCTTCTTGTGAGCCATGGCTCAGCCCTCTTTCTGAAAAAGCAGATCCGGAAGTTCTTACAGGGAGATGGCGGTGACCTCGACGCGGGTCAGCTTCTGCCGGTGACCCTGACGCTTGTGGTAGCCCGTCTTGTTCTTGAACTTGTGGATCCGGATCTTCGGACCCTTGGTCTGCTCGACGACCTTGCCGGTGACCGAGACCTTCGCCAGCGCGTCGGCGTCCGTGGTGACATCGCCACCGTCGACGTACAAAACGGCGGGGAGGATGTGCTCGGTGCCCGGCTCGCCCTCGAGCTTCTCGACCTCGACGACGTCGCCGACGGCCACCTTGTACTGCTTGCCGCCGGTCTTGACGATCGCGTACGCCGACACGGAAGTCTCCTGCATTACTCGACAATGGGTGGGGGCCCGCACGATCGGCCCACCTCCGGGGAGGCGGTCCTGCACTCGCGCAGCGACCTGCTCTGGTGGCAGGCCGTACTACAGGTTACGTGGGGTGCCCCGGTGCGTTACCACCGGGGTCCCCAAGTCGTTCACTGGCTCTGGTCGGAGGCGTGCACCGGCGGACCTGCCGGGCGCGACGCGGCCCGGCGCGACCGACGCCGGGTGGGGCGCGTGGCCGGCTCGGGCACCTCGACGTCGAGGTCGGCGGGCTCCGAAGAGCCCACAGCAGACCCCGCAGCGTCCGTTACCGGCTCTTCGGCCGGCTCGGGCGCCGAGGTCCGCTCGACCGCCGGCTCCTCCTGCGGCACCGGGGCCTCGTCCGCCTCGGTGGTCACCGGGACGCCCGCGACCTCGGTGGCCGGCTCCACGACGGCCTCCTGACGCGTCTCTTCGGCGGCCTCCGCGGCCTCGGCCGTGTCGGTCACCTCCGGGACGTGCCCGTTGCCGTTGAGCGCGCCGTGGTCGTGGTCCTTGGCCGCCTTCGAGGCGTTGGCCATCGCCGCCACCGCGGACGCGACCGACGCGCGCTGCTCCGGCGGCGGGACCGCGTGGACCTCGGCCTTGGCGGCCTCGGCCTGCTCCTTGGCGGCCTCGTCGCCCTTGCCGCGGCCCCGCGACCGGCGGGAGCTCTTCTCCCCGCCGCCGCCGCCACCGCCGTTGTTGCCGCCGCCGTTGCCGTTCCCGCCGTGGGACTGCGAGCCGCCGGCCGTGCGCTGCACCTCGGTCGAGACGAGCACGCCCCGGCCCTTGCAGTGCTCGCACGGCGTCGAGAACGCCTCCAGCAGGCCGGTGCCGATCTTCTTGCGGGTCATCTGCACCAGGCCGAGCGAGGTGACCTCGGCGACCTGGTGACGCGTGCGGTCGCGGCCGAGGCACTCGGTCAGGCGGCGCAGCACCAGCTCGCGGTTGGACTCGAGCACCATGTCGATGAAGTCGATCACGATGATGCCGCCGATGTCCCGCAGCCGGAGCTGGCGGACGATCTCCTCCGCCGACTCCAGGTTGTTGCGGGTCACCGTCTCCTCGAGGTTGCCACCCGAACCGGTGAACTTGCCGGTGTTGACGTCGATGACCGTCATCGCCTCGGTGCGGTCGATGACCAGGTAACCGCCGGACGGCAGCCAGACCTTGCGGTCGAGCGCCTTGGTGATCTGCTCGTCGATCCGGTGGTCGGCGAACGCGTCACCGGTGCCGGTGTAGCGCTTGACCCGGTCGGCGAGCTCCGGCGCGACGTGGCTGACGTAGCCGTTGATGGTCTCCCAGGAGCGGTTGCCCTGGATCTCCAGCTTGGCGAAGTCCTCGGTGAAGAGGTCACGCACGACCTTGACCAGCAGGTCGGGCTCTTCGTAGAGCATGGTCGGAGCGCCGCCCTTCTTGCCGGAACCGGCGGCGGCCTTCTCCTTGATGACGTCCCACTGGGCCTTCAGGCGGTCGACGTCGCGGCCCAGCTCCTCCTCGCCGATGCCCTCGGAGGCGGTGCGGATGATGACACCCGCGTCCTCCGGGACGATCCGCTTGAGGATGTCCTTGAGCCGGCGGCGCTCGTTCTCCGGCAGCTTGCGGGAGATGCCGGTGGCGCCGCCCGCGGGGACGTACACCAGGAAGCGGCCGGGCAGCGAGATCTGCGTGGTCAGCCGGGCGCCCTTGTGCCCGACCGGGTCCTTGGTCACCTGGACCAGCACGGAGTCGCCGGTGGACAGCGCCTGCTCGATCTTGCGGGCCTTGCCCTCGAGCCCGGCGGCGTCCCAGTCGACCTCGCCGGCGTAGAGCACGGCGTTGCGGCCGCGGCCGATGTCGATGAACGCGGCTTCCATGCTCGGCAGCACGTTCTGGACGCGGCCGAGGTAGACGTTGCCGACGATCGAGCCGGAGCCCGACTGCGTCACGAAGTGCTCGACCAGGACGCCGTCCTCGAGCACGGCGATCTGCGTCGAGTCGCCCTTCTCGAGGACGACCATCTCGCGCTCGACGGACTCGCGGCGGGCGAGGAACTCGGCCTCGGACAGGATCGGCGCGCGGCGGCGGCCGGCCTCGCGGCCGTCACGGCGGCGCTGGCGCTTGGCCTCCAGCCGCGTCGAACCGCGGACGCTGCGCACCTCGTCGCGCGCCGGGCGCTCGCGCTCGGCCTGCTCGGCCTTGGCCTGGCGGACGTGGGTGACGGTGTTGGGCGGGTCGTCGGTGGTCTCGGCGTCGTCGCCGTCCGAGCCCTTGCGGCGACGGCGGCGGCGACGGCGCTTGCTGCCGCCTTCACCGTCGTCACTGTCGGCGTCGGACTCGTCGGTGGCGCCTTCGGACTCCTCGGCGGTGTCGGATTCGTCCTTCGCGGGCTTTTCGTCAGCGTTGCGGGAGCGGCGACGCGCGGGCGGCTGCTCCTCGGCCTGGCTGTCGTCGCCCTCGTTCTCGGTCTCGTCGCTGCCGTCGGCGCCCTTGCCCCGGCCACGGCCGCGGCGGCCACGACGGCGGCGACGGCGGCTGTTGGCGTCGTCACCGTCGTCGTCACCGGAGTCGGTGACCGGCGTGGTGTCCTCGGCCTCTTCCTCGGCGCTCTCCGGCTCGGCCTGCTGCTTCACCGGGGCCGGCGGCTCCGCGAACGGGTCGGCGGGCTTGCGGGCCGGCTTGGTGGCCGCGGGCTCCGGCGGCAGGAAGACCGGCGAGGGCGCGGCGAACACCGGCAGGTGCGCGCGGGTCTTCTGCCGCGGGCGCGGCTTCTCGGCTTCGGCAGCCGGCACCTCGGCCACCGGCGGGACGGCGGAGCGGCGGGACTCCGGCTCGGCCTTCGCCGGTGCCACCTCGACGTCGCCACCGGAAGCGGGCGCGACCTCGACGTCACCGCCGGAAGCCGGCGCCGCCTCGACGTCGCCGCCCGAGAAGGCTTCGGCGACCTTGTGCGCGACGTCCCTGGTCACGCTCGACTGCGCGCTGCGCACGCTCTCGCCCAGCTCGGTGAGCTTGGCCATGACATCCCGGCTGTTCTTCGCGAGCAGCTTGGCCAGCGCGTGCACCCGGATCCGGGCAGGCAGGTCGGCCAGTGGACCGCTCGTGGGTGTGGCGGGATTCCCGCCGGTCTGCTCGGCGGGTGTTTCCGCGTTCGACATGTGTCTCCTCCGCCCCCGGGCGCGTCTGCCGGTGTTCACCGGCAGGGACGCGGCCGCGCAGGGGCCCCTTTCTGTTCGTTCCGCCGTGGTGGTCACCAGCGGCGGGAATCCTGGCCCGACAACCGGGCGCCGCACCACCGCCTCGGTGGCGCACAACCCGGTCAAAGGTCTGCTCGGCGGTATGCGTGGCCAGGCTGTCGCAACCCCCGGGCCGCCCGCCACGTCGTCCAGCCGCCCGGCTCGCGGGCGGCGACGCGTCGCGGGAGTTCACGCACATCACCGGGCCACAACACCGCAGGCAGCACCTCTCACATGCGCCCCGCGGCCCGGTGGCCTCCCCGAGTATCCCACACCGGGTGACTGCTCCGGTGTACTCGGTACCTCCGCCCACGCCGCCGGGCGCGCCGCGGGGCCCACCGGCCGGGGGAACTTGGCCGTAGCGCTTGTCCGCCGGGCACGGGGTGGCTACCGTGCGGCTCGGGGTGACCGGGATCTCGCGCGCCGGCACCCGCGGTTCCTGCATCCGGTGGGAGGTCCGGTGTCCCTGCTGGCGCGGCCCCTGCGGGCGGCCGTGTGCACCGTCCTGGTGCTTTCGGGATGCGTCACCGCCGGTCCGGCGGCGGCCGACGAGCCCGCCTGCGGCCACGGCCGGAACCTCCGCTACGTCGTCACCTTCGACCGCGGCACGCCCGAGTCCACCGCTCGCGCGCGGATCACCGGCGCGTGCGGGGCCACCACCGTCTACTACCCGCAGATCGCCGTCGCCGTCGCCACCTCGGGCGACTCTTCGTTCGGCGCCCGGATCGGGCTCGACCAGGCGTTCAGCGCCCAGGCCGAGCGGCTGGCCGCGCAGCGCGCCACCGAGGTCAGGCCGCAGCCCGCGCGCGCGACGCTGCCCGTCACCGACCCGGCTCGCGTTCCCACCGCGGATCTCAGCGACCGGCAGTGGGATATGCGGATGATCAACGCGGGCCGCACCCCGGGCGTGTCGGACGTCTCGCGCGGAAGCCGCGACGTCGTCGTCGGCGTGCTCGACTCCGGCATCGACCCGGACCACCCGGACCTCAGCGGCGCCCTCGACCGCGACGACTCCGCCGGCTGCCTGACCGGCGCCCCGGACCGGTCACCGTCGGCCTGGGTGCCGACGACGTCGGTGCACGGCACGCACGTGGCGGGGATCATCGCGGCGGCCGACGACGGCCGCGGCGTGACGGGTGTGGCGCCCGGGGTCAGGGTGGCGTCGGTGAAAGTGATCGACGACCGCGGCTACGCCGACCCGGAGGCCGCGGTGTGCGGGCTGATGTGGGCGGCGTCACGGCACATGAAGCTGACCAACAGCAGTTTCTTCGTGAACCCCTGGACGCTGTCGTGCATCCGCGGCGACGACCGCGGGGTGGTGCACGAAGCGCTGGCGCGCGCGGTCGAGTACAGCACTTCCGCGGGCACGCTGAACGTCGCGGCGGCGACCAACGAGGCCGTCGACCTGACGCCGTCGGCGCGGTCCGGCTCGCCCGGGGCGGGTTCGGGGTGCGAGGCGCTGCCGGCGGCGCTGCGGGACGTCGTCGCGGTGTCCGCCGTCGGCTCGGACCGGGTGAAGGCGGGCTACAGCTCGTACGGGCTCGGCGTGATCGACGTCACCGCGCCCGGCGGAGAGACGGGCGAGTGCGTGCTTTCGACGGTGCCCGGCGGGTACGCGCCGCTGTGCGGGACGTCGATGGCCGCGCCGCACGTCACCGGGGTGCTGGCGCTGCTGGCGTCCACGCACCGGGATGCGGGGCCGCGGCAGCTGCGGCGGACGCTGGACGCCCAGGCGATGCCGATGCCGTGCCCGGCCGACTACGACCTCACCGGCGACGGGACCCAGGACGCGTACTGCGCGGGGTACGAGGGGTTCAACGGCTTCTACGGGCACGGGATGGTGGACGCGCTCGCCGCCGTCGCGCCGCGGGGACGGCCCGACCCGGCCCGCTGAGCCGCACGCGAACGGACGACACGCGTACCCGGGCGGACGACACGCGTACCTGGATGGACGACACGGGGTCAGGTCAGGAGGAGCTTCGCGATGCGGCGCGTCGAGGCCCAGAGGCCCAGCGCGCCCAGGGCCAGCAGGTAGGCCAGGTTGACCAGCATGCTGCCGGAGAGCAGGCCCGTCGCTAGGCCGCGCATCAGCTCGATCGCGTGGTACAGCGGGAGGCAGCGGACCACCCACTGCAGCGGCTCCGGGTACACCGACAGCGGGAAGAACGTCGTCGCGAACAGGAACATCGGCATCAGCGCGAGGGCGATGTAGTCGAACTGGGCCGTCGACTTCAGGAACGTCACCAGCGCCATGCCGATCGCCGAGAAGGCCAGCCCGACCAGGAGCGCCGCCGGGACCATCAGCAGCGCCCACCACGACGCCAGCAGCCCCATCGCCGCCGCGATCGCGAGGAACGCCACGGCGTAGATGCCGCCGCGGGTCATCGCCCAGCCGATCTCGCCGAGCGCCACGTCCAGCGGGCCGATCGGCGTCGCCAGCATCGCGTCGTACAGCTTCGCGTAGCGCAGCTTGAAGAACAGGTTGTACGTCGACTCGAACACGGCGCCGTTCATCGCCGACGTCGCCAGCAGCGCCGGCGCCACGAACGCGACGTAGCCCATCGGGCGGCCGTCCGGGCCCGCCACCTCGGTGACGAGCTTGCCGAATCCCAGCTGGAACGCCAGCAGGTACAGGAACGGCTCGGCCGCGCCGGACAGGAAGATCAGCCAGCTGTTGCGGTAGACCCGCACCGACCGCTCGACGAGCATGCGCGCGCGGCCCGCGTACAGCCCGGGCGGCAGGATCCGCAGCAGCAGCCCGGCCCGCGCCGGCGGAGCTTGGACGCTCACCATCAGACCACCAGCCTCCGGTAGAAGGCCCGGTGCGCGACCGCCCACCCGGCCGCGAACATCGCCGCGAGCACCGCGAAGTGACCGAGCATCGCCCAGCCGCCGACTCCCCCGACGCTCACGCCGCGGGCGAGCTGCGTGCCGTGCCACAGCGGGGAGAGCCAGGCCAGCCAGCGGATCGCGCCCGGCAGCTGCGCGATCGGGAAGAACGTGCCGGAGAACAACGTCATCGGCATCAGGATGAAGCGGAAGACGATGCCGAAGCGCTGGCCTTCGTCGAACGTCCGCGCCGCCATCGCGGTCACCGGCGTGCTGCAGGCGAGGCCCGTGACGGTGCCGGCGACGATCACCAGCAGCACGCCGGGGCCGGTCCAGGCGCCGAAGAACACCGCGACCAGCGCGTAGATCGCGCCGGCGAGCGTCAGCCGCAGCGTCGTCCAGATCAGGTGGCCGCCGAGCACCTGGCCCGGCGACACCGGGGTGGCGGTGACCGCCAGGTAGTCCTTCTGCCACTTGAACCCGGACAGGACGGGGTAGCTCGATTCGCCGACGGCCTGCTGCGCGGCGCCGGCGGCGAGCAGGGCCGGGGCGATGTACTGGAGGTAGGACAGGCCGCCGGTGGCCGCGCCCGGCCGCACCTGCGACCCGAAGCCGAGCCCCATCGCGGCGAGGAACAGCACCGGCTGGAGGCCGGTGGAGTACAAAGTGGACACCCAGTGCCGGCGGTACCAGGTCCAGTACCCTTCGACGCGCAGCCAGGCGCCGTGCCACGTCCCGACGACGCGGCCGGTGGGCTCGACGGTGGTCATCGCCACCTCCGCAGGGTGGGTCTCGCGGCGGCGGCGGGGCGAGCGGAGACCGAGCGGCGACCGGCCTCAGGCACGCGTGGGGCGGTGCCCGAAACCTGCACCGGGCGCGGGAAAGGCCCACTCGCCGCCCAGCCGTACGCCGGGGCTCCGGAGGCAAGCGAGCGCGGCAGGACACCACCGATCGGCCCGGCGGGCGGCGGCGCGGTCAGTTCGTTCCGCATCAGTCGACCAGCGTCCGGCCGGTCAACCGCAGGAACACGTCCTCCAGCGAACTGCGGCGCACCAGGCTCGACAACGGCCGTACTCCGCGCGCGTGGGCGTGCTCCAGGGTGTCTTCGCCGTTGTCGCTGTAGAGCAGCACCCGGTCCGGCAGTACCTCGATGCGCTCGGCCAGGCCCTCCACCTGCTGCGCCGACGCCACCTGGTGGCCCGACGCGAACCGCAGCTCCACGACCTCCCTCGTCGAGTACCGGCTGATCAGCTCCGACGGCGACCCCTCCGCGGCGATCCGGCCGTGGTCCATCACCACCAGTCTGTCGCACAGCTGCTCGGCTTCGTCCATGTAGTGCGTCGTGACGATCAGCGTCGTGCCCTGTTCCTTCAGCCGGAACAGGCGGTCCCACAGCAGGTGGCGGGCCTGCGGGTCGAGCCCGGTCGTCGGCTCGTCGAGCAGCAGCAGCTCCGGGTCGTTGACCAGCGACCGCGCGATCGTCAGCCGGCGTTTCATGCCGCCCGACAGCGGGTCGACCTTGTCGGCCGCGCGGTCGCTCAGCTGCGCGAACTCCAGCAGCTCGTCCGCCTTGGCCCGCGCCGCCGCGCGGGACAGCCCGAAGTACCGGGCGTAGATCACCAGGTTCTCCCGGACCGTCAGCTCGACGTCCAGGTTGTCCAGCTGCGGCACCACGCCGAGGCGCGCGCGGATCCGCGGCCCGGCGACCTCGGGATCCAGCCCCAGCACGCGGAGGTCGCCGTCCGTGCGCGGCGACACGCACGCGATCATCCGCATCGTCGACGACTTGCCGGCGCCGTTCGGGCCGAGGAAGCCGAACGCCTCCCCGCGCCGCACCTCCACGTCGATCCCGCGCACGGCCTCGAACTCGCCGAAGCGCTTCACGAGTGCCTTCGCCTGCACCAGCGCCGGTTCCCGGTCCTCCGATTCGTCCACACCCCGACCATACGAGCGGGCACCGACAAAAACCGAACGGTTTAACCCCGGACCGTCACGACCAGCGTCCGCGTCACCCCGTTGACCGTCACCGAAAGCCGCGCGACGCCCGGCCGCAACGCCGTCAGGACGCCGGAAGCCGGGTCGAACGCGACGACGCCCCACGAGACCGTCCAGTCGGCGCTCACCGGGTACGACACCGGCACGTCGCGGGTCCCCTGCCGCAGCGTCGCGCGGACCTCGGCGCGCTCACCGCGCTTCAGCGAGGAAGGCCCGGACAAGGTCAGGGAGTCGACGTTCGGCCGCGTCTCGAAGCGCACGGGCTGCGCGTGGTCGGCCGGGTCGACGCGCAGCAGCGTCCAGCCGACGAACCCGCCGTCGCCGGGCGCGGCCGCGGGTGCCTTGCCCGAGTTGCCGTTGACCAGGTACGGCACGCCGTCCACCCGCGACAGCGAGAACACGCCGGCGTGCGAAGCCACCGAAGCGGCCGGCTTTCCGGACGCCTGCTCGAACCCGGTCAGCCACCGGGTCAGCAGCGTCGCTTCCTTCCGGTCGCCGAGCTGGGAGTTCCCGGTCGGGCTCGGGTCCTTCACCGGGTGGTGCATGGCGACGACGACGCCGCGGACCGACCGGTCCCCCGCCGCCGAGTCGAGAGCGTCCCGCAGCATCCGGACCTGGTCGAACCCGCCCGCCCGCAGCGAGCCGCGCGAGGAGTCCATCAGCACCAGCCGGATGCCGTGCACGTCGACGACCCGGTGCGTCACGCCGAACGCCGCCTGGAAGTTGGCGAGCCCGTTGCCGCCTTCGGCTTCGTGGTTGCCCGGCACGTAGTACCAGGGCACCTTGCCGTCCAGTTCCTCGGTGATCACCTGCTTGGCGAGCACGAAGTCGGGTGCCGTGCCGCGGTCGACGAAGTCGCCGTTGATCAGCACCAGGTCCGGTTTCGCCGCGACGGCTTCGCGCAGGGCGCGGCGGGCCTGGGCGACCAGCGGGCCGGCCGGGTCGTCCGCGGTGAACTGCGCGTCGCTGACGACCGCGACGCGCAGGCCGCCGGTCAGCGTGCCGTCGGTGACCAGCGTCGGGTCACGCGGCGCCGGATCGGCCGGCACCGCCGTCGTCGGCGCCACCTCGAAGGTCAGGTCGTCGAACACCAGGTGACCTTCGTACTGCTGGTCCGGCACGTTTTCCACGGCGTAGAAGCGCGCCAGCCGCTGGCCGTCCGGCAGCCCGGCCGGGACCGCGGCGGTGACGTACCGCCAGCCCGTCCAGTCGACGCTCAGCGACAAGTCCACGATGGACGCGACGTTCGCCGCGTCGCGCAGCTCCGCCCGCAGCCACGCGCCCTTGCCGTCGCCGTTCACCCACAGCCCGATCTTCTGCGTGCCCGCGGGAACCACGAGCGGAGAAGACGGCGTCACGTACGCGGCGCGCGTCGCGGTCGTGCCGGTGAGCCGGTAGTCCAGCGCGAGACCGGCGCCGCCGGCGCGCCCGGGCGCCGCGGACAGCGCCGCGCCGACGACCGCCGGGAACACCGTGGCCGTCCAGCCCGCCGGCCCGTCCAGCGGCGACGCGACCTGCGCCACGGTCCCGACCGACGCCGCCAGGTGCGTGGTCAGGCCGCCCGCCGAAGCGGTGATCGCCGAAGCGCCGGACGCGGTCAGCGCGGTCACCGCGTACCCGTCCCCCGACGGCTCGACCCGCACGACGGAGTGGTCGTAGTCGAGCTTGACGTCGTCGGGCTCCAGCCAGGTGCCGTAGCCGTCGGCGTCGTAGCCGTAGACCTCGAACGTGCTCTTCGCGCCCGCACCGGACAAGGCGACCTGCTCGGTGCTCGTGCCGAGCCGGACCGGCTTGCCCAGCACCGAAAGCGCCGTCTTCCCCGCCGCGCGACCCGAGCGCGCCACGACGTCGACGGCGCCCGCACCGTGCCCGGTGACGACCCCGCGGGTCACGGTGGCCCGCCGCGGGTCCGACGTGCTCCAGCGCGGGTCGGCGGCGACCGCCGCCCCGGTTTCGTCGTGGCCGTCGGCGACCAGGTGCCGGGTCAGGCCGGACAGGACGCGGTTCGCGTCGCCGGTCGCGACGGCCGGCGTCGGCGAGAACGCCGTGAGCTTGCCGCTGCCCGGCACGGTCGCGAAGCCGATCCCGTTGGGCACCAGGCGTTCCCCGCCGTCCGACGGCGCGTTCCGGACGCTCGGCGCGGCTTCGCCCTCGTTGCGCGCCAAGAGGGTCGACGAGCCGCCGCCGTCGAGGTTGATCGCGTCGTCGGCGCCGAGGCTCTTCATGTGCCGCGCGAGTTCCAGCTCGGTCATGCCGCGGCTGTCGGCCTGGCGTCCGTCCACAGTGGCCAGCCACAGCCGCTTGCCGTCGGCGGAGAAGCCGACCGCCGTCCGCGGATGCATCGCGACGTCGTCGACGGGCTGCACGACGCCGTCGCGCAGCAGGACTTCGTTGCCGCCCACGGCGACCGCGATCTTCCCGGCGTCCGAGCGCGGCGCGTACGTGACGTCCACCGGGTCGCCCGGCTCGATCGCCGCGAGGGCGTCCGCCCCGGCTTCGCGGGCCAAGAGCAGCGTGGTCCCGGCCGCGATCGGGCCGTCCGCGGGCCGCTCGCGCACGGCGGTGACGACACCGTCGCGCAGCTCGACCTCGCGCACCCGGGAGGCCCCGGCCACCGAGGTCGCGCGGCCGGAGGCGCCCCACAACGGCGTGTAGACGCCGATCGCGTCCGTGTCGAGCACCGGGCTGTTGAAGTTCGTGGCCTTGACGGTGCCGCCGGGCAGCGTCACGGCGGCTTCGAGGAACACCGAGGCCAGCTGGGCCTTGCCCGCGTCGGTGATCGCGGCGGTGTAGTTGTGGCCGGCCGCCGGTGCGGTCTGCAGCTGCCCGTGGTCGATGCCGACGTCGATCGGCGCGCCGGTGGCGTTGATGTCGAAGAAGTCGCCGTTCACGCCGGCGACCGCGCCGGTGCGCGCGAGCTGCTGCGAAAGCGGCGTGCGCGCGGACACCGTGCCAGGGCTCAGGTACGCCGGCTTCAGGACCTTGCTGCCCAGGTCGACGGCGAGGGTGTCGCCGCGGATCCAGCCCGCCGGGTCGAACCGGTCGAACTGGGTGAGGTTCAAGCCGGGCGCGACCTCGGTGGTCGCGCTGCCGGTGACGAGCCCGTCGTCGGGATCCGCGGCGGCGAAGGTCGCCGGAGCCTGGTGGTCGGACGACGCGGCGGGCGCGGCCTCGACCGGCGGCGTGCCGAGCGGCGCCCGGAGCGGATCGGCGTGGGCGGGAACGGCGAACGCCGTCGCGACCAGGGCGACGAACGGCAGCACTACGCGGTAACAACCGGAGCTTCGCCCCGAGCCGGGGGCTCCGCCACCCGGACCCCCGAAAAGAGAGTGTGACTTCTTCACCAGGTACCCCAGTATCGAGTGAGAGTGAGCCCGACCAGCACAGCGCAGCGGCACGGCCGGCGGAAGGCTTCCCGGTGAACGCCGCCTGAATGGTCTAGAACAGCTACCGGGTCAGGCGGTGAAAGGGGCCTTGAGGAGCTGGTCGGCGATCGCGGTGTCACCGCTGACGCTCGGCGGGGTCGCCGTTCGCTTCCACAGGTGCAGCAGGAGGTCCCGGGCCGGCGCCTCGGCGGTCGCGGCGGGTTCGGTCGCCGGGCCGAGCGCGGGCGGTTCGCCCGGGTGCAGCGTCCAGACGTCGCCGGTGTCGGTGGCGCGCAGCGCGAGGGGCGCGGTCAGCGACGGCGCGGCGTGCCAGCGCGTGACGCGCGGGAGCCAAGCGGTCAGGACCTCGTCGACGCCGTCCGCGGCCACGGCCGGGTCCAGTGCGTGGTCGCTGCCCGAGTCGGCGAGGTGGACGGCGGTTTCGTGCACTTGGCGGCGGAACCAGAACGCCTTGGTCTTTTCGGTACCGCCGAAGTGCCAGCACCGGTCTTCGGGGACGGCCGCTTCGAGCGCCTCGAGCAGCAGTGCGGCGCTTTCGGCGTACCAGGACGCCAGGTCGGCGCCCGCGCCGGTTTCGAAGTCCTGCGGCTGCACTTCGCCGGTGGTGACCACGGTGGCGGCCCAGCGGTGCACGTTCCCGAGGTGGGTGCCGAGGTCGGCCAGGGTCCAGCCGGCGCAGTCCGGCACCGCGGCAGCCGCGTCGGCGGTGTGCAGCCGCGCGGCGAACGCGTCCGTCAGCTCCCGCAGGACGGGGAGGTAGTCGCGGGCCGGGAACGGCATCGTCGTCATGGTCGCTCCTGGGGAGAACCGGGGCCACGCGCGGGCGTGGCCCCGGTGCCGATCACAGGTCGGGGAACCAGAGCTTCAGCTCGCGCTCGGCCGACTCCGGCGAGTCCGAGCCGTGGACCAGGTTGTACTGGGTCTCCAGCGCGAAGTCGCCGCGGATGGTGCCCGGGATGGCCTTCTCGACCGGGTCGGTGCCGCCGGCCAGCTGACGGAACGCGGCGATGGCCCGCGGGCCCTCGACGGCCAGCGCGACCAGCGGGCCCGACGTGATGAACTCCAGCAGGTCGCCGAAGAACGCACGCTCCTTGTGCTCGGCGTAGTGCTCCTCGGCCAGCGCCTGCGGAACGGTCCGCAGCTCGAGGGCGGCGAGCTTCAGGCCCTTGCGCTCGATCCGCGAGACGACCTCGCCGACGAGGCCGCGCGCGACGCCATCGGGCTTGACGAGGACCAGCGTGCGTTCAGTCACGACGGTGTTTCTCCTTGGTGCGGTTTGGGTCGGTGCGCGTGAGCGTAGCCGACCGTGTTCAGCGGCCCTGCGGGTGCAGCTTCTTCGACCACAGCGACGCCCCGGTGGCATCCCTGAGGTCCACCGTCAGGTCACCGCTCCCGCCGTCGATGTTCAGCTCCCCGAAATGCTGGAAGCCGTCGATCGGGGCCGTGTTCGCGACCGGTGGGGCGTGGACGAACACCGCCTCCGGGCCGAACGTCGGGTCCAGGGCGTTCGGCCCGAAAGCGCCCGCGTTCAGGGGCCCGGAAACGAACTCCCAGAACGGGTCAAAGTCCTGGAAGGCCGCGCGGTCCGGCGAATAGTGGTGCGCCGCCGTGTAGTGGACGTCCGCGGTCAGCCAGACGACGTTGCGGACGCGCCGGCGCTGGATCTCCCGCAGCACCCACGCCAGCTCCGTCTCGCGCCCGCCCGGCGCGCCCGGCCGGTTGTTCGCCACGGCTTCGATGTCCGTGCCGTCCGGGACGACCAGGCCCAGCGGCATGTCCGCCTGGACGATCTTCCACGTCGCCGTGCTGCGGCCGAGCGCGTCGGCCAGCCAGCGGGCCTGCCGGTCGCCGAGGATGTAGCCCGGCTTGGTCTGGTCGGCGGTGTTGGCGTTGCGGTAGGTCCGCATGTCCAGCACGAAGATCTCGGCGCGCGAGCCGTATTCGAAGCTGCGGTAGACGCGGCCGTCGACGGCCTGGCGCGAGTCGATCGGGTGCCACTCGTGGAACGCCTGGTAAGCGCGCGGCGCGAGCACGTCGACGCGCTTTTCGGTGTAGGCCGGGAGGTCGAGGATCTCGCCCGGGTACCAGTTGTTCAGGACCTCGTGGTCGTCCCACTGGGCGTAGACCGGTACCTGCGCGGCGAAGCGCTTGAAGTTGGCGTCCAGGCGGTTGTACGCGTGCTGGCCGCGGTACTCGTCGAGGGTCTCGGCGACCTTGGACTTCTCCGCCGTGACGACGTTGCGCCACGTCCGGCCACCGGGGAGGGTGACCGTCTCCGTCAGCGGGCCGTCGGCGTACACCGTGTCGCCGCTGTGCAGGAACAGGTCGGGGCGCCGCGCGGCCATCGCCGAGAAGATCGTCATGCCGCCCAGGTCCGGGTTGATGCCCCAGTTCTGGCCGACGACGTCGCCCGACCACAGGATCCGGGTGTCGCGGCGGCCCACCGGTGCGGTGGCGAACCGGCCGGTCAGCGGCTCGCTCGCCGAACGCCCGTCGAGGGACTCGGCCGTCACGCGGTAGTGGTATTCGGTGCCGGGCGCGAGGCCGGCGACGCGGACCTGCCCGGTCCCGCCGGTGGACGGCCCGGCGAGCGGACCGGGCACGCGGCGGGCGTGCCGGAACGAGGGGTCGCGGGCTATCTCGACGCACAGCCGCGACGGCCGGTCGGCCCGGGACCAGACGATCGCCGAGCCGGGGGTGACGTCGCCGGACTGGACGCCGTGGGTGAGCACGGGCCGGTCGCCGCGCAGCAGCGGTGCCGCGGCGAACGCCGTCGAAGGCAGCACGAGAGTGGCGGCGGCGCCGGTCAGACCGGCCTTGAGCAGCGTGCGGCGGGAGTGGTGGGTCGGTTCGGTCATGCGCGGTTTCTATCCCGCCCCGGCCAACGCCGGTTTGCGCGCGGGTGAACGACATCCCCGGGTTTTCCCCCATGCCCGGACGCCGTGTCCCTCGGTAGCGTGGCGATACGACAAGGGGGTCAGATGAGACCATTCAGGAAAAGCCTGGCGGTTCTGACGGCGGCGCTCACCATCACCACCCTGGGGACCGGTATCGCGGAAGCGGGCCAGGACGGCGGAAAGGCCGTCCTCCGCTACACCGAACACGGCATCCCGCACATCGTCGCCAAGGACTACGCCGGGCTCGGCTACGGGTACGGCTTCGCCGCGGCGACCGACAACGTCTGCGAGCTCGCGAACATCTACCTCACGGTGAGCGGGCAGCGATCGAAGTACTTCGGCCCGGAGGGCGGCGGCTACCCGTCGCTGTCCGAGGCGGAGAGCAACCTGCACAGCGACCTGTTCTTCCAGCGGATCAACGACTCCGGGATCGTCGACCGGCTGGTCGCGCAGCCCGCGCCGCTGGGGCCGCGCCGCGAGGTCCGCGAGGTCGTTTCCGGCTACGTCAAGGGGTTCAACGCCTACCTCGCGCGCACCGGCCGCGCCGGCATCTCCGACCCGGCCTGCCACGGCTCGGACTGGGTCCGGCCGATCACCGAGCAGGACTTCTACCGGCACTACTACGCCATCGCGATCACCGGCGGCCAGGGCGTCGTCACCGAAGGGCTGTTCACGGCGCCGCCGTCCGGCGCGACGCCCGCCCCGGGCACCGGCGGGCAGCTGTCGGCGAAGGTCGCGCAGGCGCTGAACGGCAGCGGGCTCGGCAGCAACGGCATCGCGATCGGCGCGGACTCCACCGCGGCCGGCCAGGGCAGCGTGCTGCTCGGCAACCCGCACTACCCGTGGCACGCCGGGCGCCGGTTCTGGCAGAGCCAGCTGACCATCCCCGGCCGGCTCGACGTCGCCGGCGCGAGCCTGCTCGGCATGCCGTTCGTCCAGATCGGGCACACCGCGGACGCCGCCTGGACGCACACGGTGTCCACGCCGGTCACGTTCGGCCTCTTCGAGGTGCCGCTGAAGCCGGGCGACCCGACGACGTACCTCGTCGACGGCAAGCCGGAGAAGATGACCTCCCGCGAGGTCACCGTCCCGGTGCGCCAGGCCGACGGCTCGCTGAAGCCGGTCCGCCAGACCTTCTGGTCGACGCGGTACGGGCCGGTGATGACCGACTTCCAGGGCATTCCGCTGCCGTGGACCACGAAGTCGGCGTACACCGTGCGCGACGCCAACGGCACGAACATGCGCGGGCTCAACACGTGGTTCGAGCTCGACCAGGCGCGCAGCACGGCCGACATCGTCGGCGCGCTGAGCCGCACGCAGGGTGTCCCGTGGGTCAACACCATCGCCACCGACCGGGCGGGCAACGCGCTCTACGCCGACATCCAGGTCGTCCCGCACGTCACCGACGAGCAGGCGAAGCTATGCAGCACTCCCTTGGGACAGCAGACCTTCCCGGCCGTCGGACTGGCCATTTTGGACGGATCGAAGTCGTCGTGCCAGTGGGGTTCCGACCCCGGTGCGCTCGAGCCGGGCATCTTCGCGCCTTCGCGGCTGCCGCGGCAGCAGAGCCGGGACTACGAGCTGAACACCAACGACAGCGCCTGGCTGGCCAACGCGGAGGCGCCCATCACGGGCTACCCGCACATCGTCGGGGACATCGGCACCGAGCGTTCGCCGCGCACGCGGGAAGCGCTGCTCACCGCCGAAAAGGGCGGGTTCACGACGGACTCGATGAAGAAGATGCTCTTCGCCGACCACAGCCTGTTCGCCGACCTGACGGCGGCGGACCTGGCGAAGCTGTGCGCGTCGTTCCCGGGCGGGCAGGCGCCGTCGTCGTCCGGCCCGGTCCCGGTCGGACCGGCGTGCTCGGCGATCGCGAACTGGGACCACACGTACACGCTCGACACGCGGGGTTCGCTGCTGTTCCAGCGGTTCGCCGCGCGGCTCGGATCGGTGGACCGCTTCTCGGTGCCGTTCGACCCGAAGGCGCCGCTGACCACGCCGAACACGCTCAACGTCGCCAACGCGGACGTCCGGAAGGCGTTCGGGGACGCGCTGGTGGAGCTGCGCACGGCGGGACTCGCGCCGGACGCTCGCCTCAGGGACGGCCAGGCGGTCACGCGCAACGGCGAACGCATCCCGATCCACGGCGGCCAGGGCTTCCTGGGCGTGCTCAACGTGATGACGCCGGTGTGGGACCCGGCGCGCGGCAACGTCGAGGTCGCGCACGGCTCCAGCTACATCCAGGTGGTCGGGTTCCGCGGGCGCGCGTGCCCGGACTCCTCGACAGTGCTGACGTACTCGCAGTCGGCCAACCCGAAGTCGCCGTACTTCAGCGACCAGACGAAGCTCTACAGCCGGGGTGAATGGGTGAAGGAACGCTTCTGCGAAGCCGACATCCTGCGCTCACCCGTGCTGCGGGTCGTCGTGCTGCGGTAGGTCAGGGCTGGGGCTGCTGCTGGCTCGCGAGGGTGCCGGCCGCCATGCGGCGGGCGACGTCCTTGCGCAGCCACAGCAGCCACAGCCAGATCGCCAGGAACACCACGCCCAGGACGGCGATCGCGGGCAACCAGAACACCAGCGCGATCAGCACCACCTGTACGCCGAGGATGACCGGCACCGTCCACGGCTTCTTCACGAACCCGCACAGCGCGACCAGCACCAGCGCGGTCGCGAGTACCGTCCAGCCGGTGCCGGTGCTGATCCCGCCGCCGAGCTTGTTCACCACCGGCAGGGCCAGGGCGACCGTGATCGCCTCCATGATCAGCGTTCCCGACATCACGCCGCGGAAGCCCTTCATGGGGTCCTTCGGCTTGGGCTTCTCCGTCGGCTCCGTCACGCCGGCTCCTTCCCGAACAGCGTGCGCGTCTCGCCGACGGTGACCACCGAGCCGGTGACGAGCACACCGCCGCCCGCGAGCGGCTCTTCGGGGTCATCGCTGGTCTCCACCAGCGCGATCGCCGTCTCGATCGCCGTCTCCAGGTCGGTCTCGGCGACCACCCGGTCCTCGCCGAACACCGAGATGGCCAGCTGGTTCAGCTCCTCCAGCGGCATCGCGCGCGGCGACGAGTTGCGCGTCACGACGATGTCGGACACCACCGGCTCCAGCGCGTCGAGGATGCCCTGAGCGTCCTTCTCGGCCATCACGCCGACCACCGCGACCAGGCGGCGGAAGGCGAACTCCTCGGCCACGGTCGCCGCGAGCGCGCGGGCGCCGTGCGGGTTGTGGGCCGCGTCGATCATCACCGCGGGGGCCGCGCGGACGCGCTCCAGCCGTCCCGGGGTCTCGACCTCGGCGAACGCCTCGCGGACGGCCTCGATGACCAGCTGCTTGTCCTTGCCCGCGCCGAAGAACGCCTCGACCGCGGCCAGCGCGAGCGCGGCGTTCGCGGCCTGGTGGGCGCCGTGCAGCGGCAGGAAGATGTCGTCGTAGACCCCGCCGAGGCCCTGCAGCTTCAGCAGCTGCCCGCCCACGGCGACCTCGCGCTCCAGCACGCCGAACTCGCTGCCCGCGCGGGCGACCGCCGCGTCGACCTCGACGGCGCGTTCCAGCAGCACCTTCTGCACTTCGGGGTCCTGCTCGGCGATGACCGCGACCGAGCCGGGCTTGATGATCCCGGCCTTCTCGCGCGCCGCGCTCACCGCGTCGGGCCCCAGGTATTCGACGTGGTCGACGCCGATCGGCGTGATGACGGCGACGTCGGCGTCCGCGACGTTCGTGGCGTCCCAGGCGCCACCCAGGCCGGCCTCGATGACCGCGGCCTCCACCGGCGCGTCGGCGAAGGCGGCGAAGGCCATCCCGGTGAGGATCTCGAACTTGCTCATCTCGACGCCGTCCGCGCTCGCACCGTCCACCATGGACACGTACGGCGCGATGTCGTGCCACAGCTCGGCGTAGCGGGCGGCCGAGATCGGCCGGCCGTCGAGCGCGATCCGCTCGGTGACCAGCTGCAGGTGGGGGCTGGTGTAGCGGCCGACGCGCAGGCCCATCCGGGTCAGCAGCGCGTCGATCATCCGGGCCGTGGAGCCCTTGCCGTTGGTGCCGGCGACGTGCAGCACCGGGTAGCCGTGGTTCGGCTCGCCCAGCAGCTGCGTCAGGGCGGAGATCCGGGTGAGCGACGGCTCGATCTTCGTCTCCGGCCAGCGCTGGTTCAGCTCGGCCTCGACGGCCATCAGCTCACGGCGGGCTTCGGGGCCGTCCGGGCTGCCGTGGACCTCGGGTTCGCCCTGGTCGTCGAGCTCGTGCAGCTCGGTGTCCTCGGGCACGCTCAGGTCGGGCACCGGCCCGGTGGCGAGGTTGTCGCCCAGCTGGCCGACACCGCCGATCCCGCCGCGCGAGCCGCCACCGGCTTCGAACGCGGTGTCACGGGCGTCCAGCTCGGGGTCGTGGTCGTCCGAGTCCTCGTACCCTTCGGCACCCAGCTCGTCGACGCCCGCGAAGCTGTCGAGATCGGACAGGTCCGGCCTGCGACCTGTCTCATCCTGCGGCACTGACTCTCCTCCGGCCTGGGGTTTTCGTGCTTGCCTTCCGAGTCTACGTGCGCGATCGGTGGCACTCTCGACGCATGCCGTTCAACCACAACGACCACTACCACCCGCTGCTGCTGGACCAGCTGCCGCCCGGGCCGGGGCTCGCGCTGGACGTCGGGTGCGGCACCGGCCGGTTCGCGCGGCGGCTGGCCGCGACCGGCATGGCGGTGGAGGCGGTGGACGTCTCGGCCGCGATGGTCGAGGCGGCGGCGGGCCTGGGTTCGCCGGGGCCGGGCAAGATCGTCTACCGGCAGGCCGACATCACCACCGACGCCCTGCCCGACGAGCACTACGACTTCATCTCGTGCATCGCGTCCCTGCACCACATGCCGTTCGCGACGGTCGCCAAGCTGCGCCGCGCGCTGGTGCCGGGCGGCGTGCTCGTGGTGCTCGGCCTGGCGAAACCGAGCACCCCGGCGGACTGGGCGCGGGCGATCGCGGCCTTCCCGGTCAACGCGCTCGCGCGGCTGGTCGTCTACGCCGGCGAGCGGCTGAACGGCGGCGGGGAGGACGGCCCGCGGGCCCCGGTCGTCGACGACTACCCGACCCTGGCCGAGGTGCGCCGGGAGGCGGCCCGGCTGCTGCCCGGGAGCACCGTCCGGCCGTTGCTGTTCTGGCGCACGCTGATCACTTACCGTGAGCACGGCGACGGTGACCCGACTGGCGGGTGAAGTCCGTCCCCTCGCCGTCCGGGGCTCGCTAGATGTGGAAGGAGCGTTTCCACCAGCGAGAACGAGGTCTTCATGCGCATCCCCCGGCTGCTCACCGCCGTCGTCTCGGCAGCCATCCTGCTGCCGGCGTCGGCCACCGCCGCCACCGCGGCTTCCGTGGCGAGCATCGGCAGCTACGTCGCCCTCGGCGACTCCTACACCTCCGGGCCGTTCATCCCGGTCCAGCGGCTCGACCCGCTGGGCTGCGGGCGGTCCACCGCGAACTACCCCTCGGTGCTGGCCGCGGCCCTGCACGCCGGGCGGTTCACCGACGTCAGCTGCGCCGGCGCGGACACGACGAACATGACGCGGCCGCAGGGCGTGCCGTTCAACGGCACCAACCCGCCGCAGCTGGGCGCGCTGCGGATCGACACCGACCTGGTCACGCTCGGCATCGGCGGCAACGACTACGACGTGTTCGGCAGCCTGATCTCGACCTGCCCGGGCCTGCGGGCGAGCGACCCGACCGGCAGCCCCTGCGAAGAGCACTTCGACGGCTCGGTCACGTCGGCGATCGGCAACATCGGCCCCCGGGTCGAGGCGGTGCTCGCCGCGATCCACGAGCGGTCCCCGCGGGCGCGGGTGCTCGTGGTCGGCTACCCGCGGATCGCGCCGGAGAAGGGCTACTGCCCGGACGTGCTGCCGTTCGCCGACGGCGACTACGCGTGGCTGAACAGCGTCGAGGCCGACCTGAACCGGGCGCTGGAAGACGCGGCCTCGAACGGTGACGCGGAGTTCGTGGACACCTTCGGCCCGTCCCGCGGCCACGACGCGTGCGCGCGCGGCGGGTCGGCGTGGATCAACGGCAGGAACCAGAACATCTTCGAGGCGGCCGCCTACCACCCGCTGAAGACCGGGATGGCGGGTGTGGCGGCGGTGGTGCTCAAGTCCTTGCACTGACGAACGCCAGCACGATCCGGGCGAACTCGTCCGGCAGCTCGGCCGGGGCTCCGTGCCCCGCGTCGATCTCGGCGGCGCGCGCGTGCCGGATCGCGGCGACCAGCGCACGCTGCTGGTCCGCGGTGACCAGCCGGTCGTGCGCGCTGCCGAGAACCAGGACGGGCGCGGTGATCCTCCCGAGGACGGGCCGCAGGTCGACGCCGCGGTCGGCTTCGATCTGCCGGTCCGCGCCCGGCTCGATCATCGTCTCGAGCGTCTTGACGAGTTGCTCGTTGCTCTCGGCGGTGGCCTGCTCCCAGTAGCGCGGGCCGAACGCCATCAGCGGGAGCATCCGGGCGAAGGTCCCGGTTTCCAGCAGGTCCAGCCAGAGGCGGAATTCGGCGTCCTGCCTGGTGTCCGTGACGGGCCAGGCGGCGTGCAGGACCGCTTTCCGGACGCGGTCCGGGCGGGTGCCGGCCAGGTGCGCCGCCGCGACGGCGCCGAGCGAGTGCCCGACGACCTGGGCTTTCCCGACGCCCGCGTGGTCCAGGACGGCTTCGGCCTGGGCGGCGAGGTCCTCGATCTCGATCGGTCCGCCGTCGTCGGTGGTCAAGCCGGAGCCGGGGAAGTCCGGGGCGAGGACGGTGAAGCCCCGCGCTCGCGCCGTCAGGGGTGCCCACTGCTCGCGGGAGGCGGCGGTGCCGTGCAGCAGGAGCAGCGCGGGACCGTCACCGGTCCGGTCGTAGTGGACGGTGGTGGTTCCGAGCGTCACTTCGGGCATGCGTCGGCTCCTTCAGGCGATCTCGAGGAGGGCGGCGGTGAACGCGCGCGGGTTTTCCTGGTGCGGGAGGTGCCCGCAGCCGGCGAGGACGTGCACCCGGGCGCCGGGCGTCTCGGCGGCGCAGGTGCGCGGGACTTCGAGGGGGATCTCGGCGTCCAGCTCCCCGTGCAGGTAGGTGATCGGGACCTTCAGGTCGCCTAGGCGCGGCCGCGGGTCGTACGTGGTGCACTCGGTGAAGAGCTCGTCGATGTGGACGCCCGAGTCGAACAGCTGGCGGATCGTCCACGCGACGAGCCCGGGCGCGGCGCCCGCGACCCAGTTGGGCACCCAGCCCTCGAAGGTGCCGGCGCGGTCGTCGACGAGGCGTTCGCGCAGGTCGTGCACCTTGTCGAGCATGCCGGTGCCCGGCCAGTAGCCGGGGCTGTCGACGGCGACGACGTGCTCGACCAGCTCGGGCCGGGCGAGCGCGAGTTCGGTGGCGAAGATCCCGCCGATGCTGGACCCGACGACGGTGGGGTGGATCCCGAGCGTCTCGATCACCGCGGCGACGTCCGCGACGATCCCGGCGATGGTGTTGCCCTCGGCGGGGTGGTCCGAGCGGCCGCACCCGCGCCAGTCGAGGGTGACGACGCGGTGGTCGCGCACGAGATCGGGCAGGCACGACTGCCAGACGCGGCCGCTGGTCCCCCAGCCGTGCAGGAACAGCAGGGCCGGGCCGGCGCCGGCGTCTTCGTAGTAGAGGCGGGTGTCGTTGACGTTCGTGTAGGGCATGCCTTGAGCCTGGCCTGCGGATTCACGCTTTTCGATGGGCATCCGGCTTCTACACTCATCACGAACGCTGATGAATGGGGCTTGCGGTGGAGCTACGCCAGCTGAGGTACTTCGTGACGGTGGCCGAGGAACTGCACTTCGGGCGTGCGGCCGAGCGGCTGCACATCGTCCAGCCGGCGGTGAGCCAGCAGGTGCGGCGGTTGGAGCGGTCGTTGGGCGTGACGCTGCTGCTGCGCACGACCCGGACGGTGTCGTTGACGGAGGCGGGACAGCGGTTCCTGCCGCACGCACGTGCGGTACTGGCGGCGGCCGACCGGGCGGCGGATTCGGTGGCGGAGTTCCGCGCTTCGAGGACCCTCCTGCGGCTGGGCACGAGCGAAGGCCTGGGTGATCGGCTGGACGTCCTGCTGGGTGCCTTCGCCCGTCTCGCGCCGTCGGCGTCGTTGGAACTGGTCCACGCCCCGACGGCCGAGCGGCTGCAGCGAGTCCGCGACGGATCCCTGGACGCGACCATCGTGCGGGGTTCGTGGCCGTCTTCGGGTCTCGACTTCACTCCCTTGTGGACGGACGAGGTGATGGTGGCTTTGCCTGCTTCTCATCCGTTGGCCGCTTCGGACGTCGTCGAGTTCGCTTCGCTGGCTTCGCTTCCGGTGCGGCTCAGTTCGCCTTCGCGGAATCAGCCGTTGTACGACCTGGTGGTGTCGTGCTGCCGCGCGGCGGGGTTCGAGCCGGTGCTGGGAACGGAGTTCACGACGGCGCAGGACACGCTGGGAACACTGGGGTTCGGCCGTCCACACTGGACGGTGTTCTACCGGGCGCACGCCAATCTGCTGCCGGTCCCGGGGGTGGTTTTCCGGCCGTTGGTGGAGCCGTCGCCGCGGATGCAGACGTATCTGGCGACGCCTTCGGACCGGCGGGTGACACGGGAGGCGGTCGCCTTGATCGAGGCGGCACGAACCATCGAGACATGACAAAGCCCGGCCCTCCGAACGAAGAGCCGGGCTTTGGTCAACAACCTCAGGAAGCGGGAAGCGCCGCCAAGCGGGACGTGATGCGGTCGATGTCCGCCACCGCCGTCTGCTTGCGCACCTTGATCTTGTCGACCACCTGCTCCGGGGCCTTCGCGATGAACGCCTCGTTGCCCAGCTTCGCCTCCGTCTGCGTCAGCTCCTTCCGGGCCGCCGCCAGGTCCTTCTCCAGGCGCTTGCGCTCGGCCGCCACGTCGACCGTGCCCGACAGGTCCAGCTCCACCGTCACCACGCCGTCGGCCAGTGCGACCTCGAGGGACGCGCTCGCCGCGAACTCGTCCGACGGTGCCGTCAGCCGGACCAGCGAGCGGATCGCCTCTTCGTGGCCGCCGGTGTAGCCCGCCAGGCGCGACGCCACCTTCTGGCCCGGCTTCAACCCCTGGTCCGCCCGGAAGCGGCGGATCTCCGTCACCAGCTTCTGGACGTCCGCGATCCGCGCGTCCGCCGAAGAGTCCGCATAGCCCTCGAAGGGAGCGGGCCAAGCAGCGACCACCAGCGACTCACCGCCGGTCAGTGCCGTCCAGAGCTTCTCCGTGATGAACGGGATGAACGGGTGCAGCAGCCGCAGCACCGTGTCCAGCACGTGCCCGAGGACAGCGCGAGTCGACGAAACCCGAGCGTCATCTCCTTGGTACAGCTGGACCTTCGCCAGCTCCAGGTACCAGTCGCACAGCTCGTTCCACGTGAACTGGTAGAGCGCGCCCGCGACCTTCGCGAACTGGAAGTCCTCGAACAGGCCGTCCACTTCGGACACCAGCGCGCTCAGGCGGCCCAGGATCCAGCGGTCGGACTCGGTCAGTTCGCCAGCAGCAGGCAGAGGTGAAGCGACCGAAGCGCCGTTCATCATCGCGAACTTCGTCGCGTTCCACAGCTTCGTGCAGAAGTTGCGGGAGCCCGCCGCCCACTCGTCGGCCAGTGCCATGTCCGCGCCCGGGTTCGCGCCGCGGGCCAGGGTGAACCGGGTGGCGTCCGCGCCGTACGCGTCCATCCACTCCAGCGGGTCGATCACGTTGCCGCGCGACTTGGACATCTTCTTGCCCTGCGCGTCGCGGATCAGCCCGTGCAGGTAGACGTGGTCGAACGGCTGCACCCCGTCCATCTGGTGCACGCCGAACATCATCATCCGGACGACCCAGAAGAACAGGATGTCGTAGCCGGTCGACAGCACACTGGTCGGATAGAACTTCGCCAGATCTTCCGAAGACGAAGGCCACCCGAGCGTCGACATCGGCCACAGGCCCGACGAGAACCACGTGTCGAGCACGTCCGGGTCCTGCGTCCAGCCCTCACCCGTCGGGGGCTGCTCGTCCGGGCCGACGCACACGACTTCGCCGTCCGGGCCGTAGAACACCGGGATCCGGTGGCCCCACCACAGCTGGCGCGAGATCGTCCAGTCGTGCATGTTGTCGACCCAGTCGAAGTACCGCTTGCCCAGCTCGGGCGGGTGGATCTTGGTGCGGCCGTCGCGGACCGCGTCGCCGGCCAGGCGGGCCAGCTCTTCGACCTTGACCCACCACTGCAGCGACAGCCGCGGCTCGACGACCGTATCGCAGCGCGAGCAGTGCCCGACCGCGTGGACGTACGGGCGCTTCTCGGCCACGATCCGGCCGAGCTCGCGCAGCGCCGCGACCACCGCGGGCCGCGCCTCGAAGCGGTCGAGGCCCTCGAAGGGACCCTTCACCGTGATCTCGGCGCGCTCGTTCATGATCGTCAGCATCGGCAGGTCGTGCCGGCGGCCGATCTCGAAGTCGTTCGGGTCGTGCGCCGGGGTCACCTTGACCGCGCCGGTGCCGAACTCGGGGTCGACGTGCTTGTCGGCGACGATCGGGATGCGGCGGCCGGTCAGCGGCAGCTCGACCTCGGTGCCGACCAGGTGCGCGTACCGCTCGTCGTCCGGGTGGACGGCGACCGCGGTGTCGCCCAGCATCGTCTCGGCGCGGGTGGTGGCCACCACGATCGCGTTCGCGCCGTCGCCGTAGCGGATCGACACGAGCTCGCCGTCGTCGTCGTTGTGGTCGACCTCGATGTCCGACAGCGCCGTCTGGCAGCGCGGGCACCAGTTGATGATCCGCTCGGCGCGGTAGATCAGGCCCTCGTCGAAGAAGTTCTTGAACACCGTCTGGACGGCCTTCGACAGGTTCTCGTCCATGGTGAAGCGCTCGCGCGACCAGTCGACGCCGTCGCCGAGGCGCTTCATCTGGCCGAGGATCTTGCCGCCGTACTCGGCCTTCCACTCCCAGACGCGCTCGACGAACTTCTCGCGGCCCAGGTCGTGGCGCGAAAGGCCCTCGCCGGCCAGCTGGCGCTCGACGACGTTCTGCGTCGCGATGCCCGCGTGGTCCATGCCCGGCAGCCACAGCACCTCGTACCCCTGCATGCGACGGCGACGGCTCATCGCGTCCATCAGGGTGTGGTTGAGGGCGTGCCCCATGTGCAGGGAACCGGTCACGTTGGGCGGCGGCAGTACGATCGAGAACGGCGGCTTCTCCGACGAGGCGTCGGCCGTGAAGTACCCGGCCGCTACCCAGCGGTCGTACATCGGTGCTTCTTCGGCGGCCGGGTCCCAGGCACCCGGAAGGTCGGTGGTCTGCTGCGGAGCGTTCTCGGTCACAATGGACAAGTCTACGAACCCGTCACGGCGGGTCACCCAGGGGGAAGGCACTCGGGATGGCACAGCCTCAGCAGCCGCAGGATCCGGACGACCGGCGCCTGGAGACGCACCCCGACCTGATGAACCCGGATTGGCAGAAGTACGCCGAGCGGGACGCCTGGCTGGGCGCGAAGAAGGAGCTCAAGAAGCGCCGCAAGCGGGAGCGCCGCACGGGCGCGGTCGCGCAGCCGGGGCAGAGCCGCTGGCCGGGCCTGCTGGCGCTGGTGCTGGTGGTCGTGCTGGTCGCGGCGGCCATCATCGTGCACCAGATCCAGGGCGTCGGCGTCAACGAGGACCCGTTCCTGTTCTTCGGCTCGTAACGCTCGTCCTCCGCTGTCGATGATCAGGCATCGACCTTGGGGGAAAGCAACGTGGACGACGACAACCTGCTCGATTCCCACCCGGACCTGATGGACCCGGAGTGGCGCAAGCACGCGCAGACCGACGCCTGGCTCGGCGCCAAGAAGGATCGCAAGCGGCTCCGCAAGCAGCGCAAACGCGGCGTCCGCAAACCGCACCGCCGCTGGTGGATACTCGGCGTGCTCGTGCTGATCCTCGGCGTGACCACCGCGGGCATCGTGCTGGCCGGCCGCCGGACCCCGGCCCCGGCCGCCGCGCCGAACCCGACGCAGGTGGCGCAGTACGCCCGGGTCGACCTCGCCCGGCCCTACGCGAACACCCCCGCCGACACCTGGCCGAAGGGTCTGGACGGCATCACCTCGCCCGCCGCGGCCCCGGTCGGCGCCTTCAAGGCCGACGCGGTCGCGGACGCCTACGCGCAGGCCCGGAAGGCCATCTCCGCCGCCCACCTCGACTCCGCCGTGCTGCTCGCGCACGACCCGAAGGCCTACCTCGCGCTCTTCGCCCCGGACCAGCGCGAGCAGCTGACACCGCGGCTCGCCGAGAAGCCGGCGAAGGACAAGGCCGGCTTCGACTCCTACCTGACCGAGATCGCCGACGGCTACCACCTGCTCGACGCGGGTCCCCGCACGTTCGGCACGCTCACCGCGCACGCCGGCGAGAAGCCCGGTGAGCTGGCCGTGGACGCGAAGTACGTCGTCGCGTACGCCTTCGACAACGTCCACCCCGAGTCGCTGACCAGCCCGAACGAGACCGTCAGCTTCCTGCGCGTGGACGAGACCTACGTCGTCGCCACGGGCTCCCGCGTCGCCAAGACCAGCCAGGGGCTGTGGCTCGACGGCGGGCAGAGCGCGACCTCGTCGGTCGGCTGCGCCGCCGCCCGGGAGGGGTTCTTGGCGCCGGGCTACGCGAACCCGCCGACGGGTCCGTCGACCGGCGAAGACCAGGACGCGCCCGGCTACTACGACCCGAAGTACCCGGTGCCGACCCTCGACGGGTGCCACTGACCCACGCGCGCTCCCGGCCGGGAGTGCGTCACACCCAGATGCACAGTCTGAACTGTACAGTTAGACTGTGTGCATGGGCGAAGTACCCGCACACGTGGCCGAGACCGCCGGCTGGCTCCGCGGCGTCGTCGCGCAGCTGCACCGGCGGCTGCGGCACGTCGACAACGCCGGGATCCTGACGCCGTCGCAGTCCGCCGTGCTCAACCGGCTCCACCGCGAAGGTCCCGCGACGCAGGGTGAACTGGCCGCCGCCGAGCACGTCCGGCAGCAGTCGATGGCCGCCACCCTCGGCGTCCTCGACGAGCTCGGCTACCTCGCCCGCACCCCCGACCCGGCCGACCGGCGCCGCGTGGTGATCAGCCTGTCCGAGTCCGGCAGCGACACCGTGCGCGGCATCCTCCAGCACCGCGAGGAGTGGCTGGCCCAGGCGCTGGCGGACGCCCTGTCCCCCGGCGAGCTCGAGGCCGTCACCCGCGCTTTGCCGCTGCTGCAACGCGTCGCCGAACACTGAAGGAGTCCTCACGAGCACCGTCACCGCCCCCGCGAAGTTCGGCACCCGCCTGGTCACCCCGCTGGTGGCCGGCGCGGTGCTCAACCCGATCAACTCCACCCTCATCGCGGTCGCCCTCGTGCCGATCGGCCAGAGCTTCGGCGCCGGCCCCGGCCAGACCGCCTGGCTGATCTCGGCGCTCTACCTGGCCACCGCGGTCGGACAGCCGGTGGTCGGCCTGCTCGTCGACCGGTACGGCGCCCGCCGCGTCCTGCTCGGCGGCGCGACGCTGGTGATCATCGCCGGGATCGCCGGCATGATCCCGATCTCCGTCGGCTGGCTGACCGGCGTCCGGGTCGTGCTCGGCCTGGGTACGTGCGCCGGCTTCCCGGCCGCGATGGCCGTGCTGCGCCACCACGCGGAGGCGAGCGGCCAGGGCGTGCCCGCGCGCGTGCTGTCGGTGCTGTCGATGTCCGCGCAGACGGTGATGGTGATCGGCCCGACGCTGGGCGGTCTGCTGATCGGCCTCTTCGGCTGGCCGGCGATCTTCGCGGTGAACATCCCGCTCGCCGGGCTGTCGTTGGTGCTGGCGTTGCTCTGGGTCCCGAAGGACGACCGCGGCGAGCGCACCGCGAAGCGGATCGACGTCCTGGGCATCGCGCTGTTCTCGGCGACCCTGCTCGCGCTCCTGTTCTTCCTGATGGACCCGGGCACCGAGCCCTGGCTGCTCGCCGTCGTCGCGGCGTTCGGCGTCGCGTTCGGGCTGGTCGAACTGCGTCGCGACGACCCGTTCCTCGACCTGCGGATGCTCGCGGCCAACGGCGCGATCCTGCGGACCTACCTGCGGCAAGCCCTGAGCTTCATGGCCATCTACGCGATCATGTTCGGCTACGTCCAGTGGCTGGAGACCGCGCGGCAGCTGTCCGAGGAGGCCGCCGGGCTGATGCTGCTGCCGATGTCGGGCACGGCGGTCTGCGCGGCGGCGTTCTCGGGGCGCGGCTCCGGGATCCGCGCGCGGCTGCTCACGGTCGCGGTGGCGCTGATCGGCGGTTCGGCGCTGCTGCTGCTCGTCCACGACGGCACGTGGGTCGGCGCGCTGCTGGCACTGGCCGCGTTGTTCGGGCTGGCGCAGGGTTTGACGAGCGTCGCGAACCAGACGACGTTGTACCGCGAAGCGCCCGCCGAGCAGATGGGCACGGCGAGCGGCTTGTTCCGCACGGCCCAGTACCTGGGCGCGATCGTGGCGTCGACGCTGATCGCGCTCTGCTACGGACCGCACGCCGACTCGGCCGGCCTCCACCGGCTCGCTGTCGCGTTGATCGTGATCAGCGTCCTCCTGCTCGCCGTGACCGTCGCCGACCGGGGCCTGCGCGCCGCCGAAGCCTGACCCCTGTTCGCGCTCGCGATCATCGAAGCGCACGATGGACACATGACCCGTGAAGCGCCGGCGCAGGACGTGGACGAGACCCGCCTCGAGGTGGGCAAGCCGAAGGGGTGGGCGGCCGGGATACCCGGCGTCGCCGTGTCGCTCGCGCGCAGCGTCGAGCAGATGGGCACCGGCCGGACCGTCAAGGCGCTGCGGCTGCTGAACCAGCGTGAGGGCTTCGACTGCCCGGGCTGCGCGTGGCCGGAACCCCGTGAGGTCGACGGCGAGAAGCGCAAGCTGGCCGAGTTCTGCGAGAACGGCGCCAAAGCGGTCGCCGAGGAAGCCACCAAACGTCGCGTGGACCGCGAGTTCTTCGCGAAGCACCCGATCGACGACCTCCGGGGCAAGACCGACTACTGGCTCGGCCAGCAGGGCCGCGTCACCGAGCCGTTCGTGCTGCGCGAAGGCGCGACGCACTACGAACCGATCTCCTGGGACGACGCGTTCGAGCTGGTCGCCGGCGAGCTGAAGGCGCTGACCGACCCCAACGAGGCGATCTTCTACACCTCGGGCCGCACCAGCAACGAGGCCGCGTTCCTCTACCAGCTGCTCGTACGTTCGTTCGGCACCAACAACCTGCCGGACTGCTCCAACATGTGCCACGAGTCCTCCGGCGCGGCGCTGGCGGCGACCACCGGCATCGGCAAGGGTTCCGTGAGCCTCGCGGACATCCACAAGGCCGACCTGATCGTCGTCGTCGGGCAGAATCCGGGCACCAACCACCCGCGGATGCTCTCGGCGCTCGAAGAGGCCAAGGGCAACGGCGCGCAGATCATCGCCGTCAACCCGCTGCCCGAAGCCGGGCTGATGCGGTTCAAGAACCCGCAGAACGTCCGCGGCGTCGTCGGCAAGGGCACGCCGCTGGCCGACGAGTTCGCCCAGATCCGCCTCGGCGGCGACCTCGCGCTGTTCCAGGCCGTCGGGCACCTGCTGCTGACCTGGGACGAGGAAGCGCTGGGCGCGATCGTCGACCGCGACTTCGTCGAGCGGGTCACCGAGGGCTTCGACGACTACGCCAAGCACCTGCGCGAGATCGACTGGCCCGAGGTCGAGCGCGCCACCGGGCTGCCGCGCGAGCAGATCGAGCGCGTCGCGCGGATGATCGCCTCCTCCGAGCGCACGATCTACTGCTGGGCGATGGGCCTGACGCAGCACAAGCACGCCGTGCCGACGATCTCGGAGATCGCGAACCTGGCGCTGATGCGCGGGATGATCGGCAAGCCGGGCGCGGGCCTGTGCCCGGTGCGCGGGCACTCGAACGTCCAGGGCGACCGGACCATGGGCATCTGGGAGAAGATGCCGCAGTCCTTCATGGACTCCCTCGCCGGCGAGTTCGGCATCGAGGTCCCGCGCGAGCACGGCTTCGACACCGTCGACGCGATCCGGGCGATGCGCGACGGCCGCGGCAAGGTCTTCTTCGCCGTCGGCGGCAACTTCGCGTCGGCGACGCCGGACACGGAGGCGACCGAGAAGGCGCTCGCGTCGTGCTCGCTCACCGTGCACGTCTCGACGAAGCTGAACCGTTCCCACGTCGTGCACGGCCGCACCGCGCTGGTCCTGCCGACGCTCGGCCGCACCGAGCGCGACGTCCAGGCGAGCGGCGAGCAGTTCGTCACGGTCGAGGACTCGATGTCGCAGGTGCACTCCTCGCGTGGGCGCCTCAAGCCGGCGAGCGAGCACCTGCTGTCCGAGGTCGCGATCGTCTGCCGGCTGGGCGAGAAGCTGTTCGGGGCCGGGCACGCCGTGCCGTGGCGGACGTTCGAGACCGACTACGACCTGATCCGGGACCGCATCTCGCGGGTCGTGCCGGGCTGCCAGGACTACAACCGCCGCGTCCGCGAGCCGGACGGGTTCGTGCTGCCGCACGCGCCGCGCGACTCCCGCGAGTTCACCGGCACCGCCAACGGCAAGGGCAACTTCACGGTGTCCGCGCTGGAGTACCCGCAGGTGCCCGAGGGCCGCCTGCTGCTGCAGACGATGCGCAGCCACGACCAGTACAACACCACGATCTACGGGCTTTCCGACCGCTACCGCGGCATCGAGAACGCCCGCCGGGTGGTGCTGGTGAACCCGGACGACGTCGCGGCGCTCGGCCTGACCGACGGCGCGATGGTCGACCTGGTCTCGGAGTGGCGTGACGGCGACCGCCGCGCACCGTCGTTCCGGGTGGTGGCCTACCCGACGGCCCGCGGGTGCGCGGCGGCGTACTTCCCGGAGGCCAACGCGCTGGTGCCGCTGGACTCGGTGGCGGAGAAGTCGAACACGCCGGTGTCGAAGGCGATCGTGGTGCGCCTCGAGCCTCAGGCCTGACGAGCCGGTTCCGTCGCGGCGGCGGGGAGGTCCCGGCCGGTCCGGATCGGGCCGGCGGCGACGATCCCCGTCGCCGCGACGAGCACGGCCATGACCGCCCACACCGCCGCCCGCGGGCCGGCGAGGGAACCGAGGGCACCGGCGAGCAGGGCGCCGGCCGCGCTCGAACCGTTCGCCAGCAGGCCGCTCGTCGCGACGACCCGGCCGCGCACGCCCGGTGGCGGGTAGGTCTGCCGGAAGCCCGCGGCGAGCACGTTCGCGGCCACGACCGCCGCGCCGACGGCGACCCCGCCGGCCGCGGCGAGAGCGAGGCCGGGACCAGGCGTGGTCAGGGGGATGAGCAACCCGAGCGGGGTCAGGGTGAGCAGGCAGGCCAGCAGGCTGCGCGCGCTGCCCCAGCGCCGCGCGAGCCGGACGGCGACGGCCGCGCCGAGCACCCCGCCGGCCCCCGGGGCCGCCACCAGGACGCCCACGGCGCCCGGGGCGACGCCCACCACCCGCACGAAGAAGACGACCTGGATCGCCTGGTAGCCGGTCAGCGCGACGTTGGCGACCGCGCCGAACACCGCCAGCGAGCGCAGGTACCGGTCGTGAGCCACCCACCGCAGCCCGTCGGCGACTTCCCGGCGCAGGGTGCTTCGCTTCCGGGCCGCCGACCGGGGTGGCTCCCGCATGGAGATCGCCGCCAGGCACCCCGCGGAGACCAGGAACGTCACCGCGTCGACGACCAGGCCGGCCACCGCCCCCGCCCACTGGGCGAGCACGCCCGCCAGGCTCCGGCCCGCGAGCTGGGCGACGGCCTCGCTGCCCTGCAGCTTCGCGTTCCCCTCCGGCAGGTCCGCCGGGGCGACGAGGACCGGGAGGTAGACGCGGTAGGCGGTGCCGAACAGGACACTGCTCGCCCCGGTGAGCACCGCGACCAGGACCAGCTGGGCCACAGCCAGGACGCCGAGCCAGGCGGCGACCGGGACGCTGACGAGCGCCGCCGCCGAGACGACGTCGCAACCCAGCAGCACGGGCCGGCGCGGGAGCCGGTCGACCCACGCCCCGGCCGGCAGCCCGAGCACCAGCCACGGCACCCAGGACGCGGCCGCGATCAGGCCCACGGTGAACGGGCCGGCGTGCGTGCCGAGCACGGCCACCAAGGGCAGGGCGACCGTCGTGACGTTGCTGCCCAGCTTGCTGGTCGTCTCGCCCGCCCACAGCAGCCGGAAGTCCCGGTGCCGCCACAGGCCGCCCCGCGTTCCGGCCACCCCTGCCCCCTCCCCGATCCTCCGGGAGGATGCCTCGGACGCGCGCGGCTGTCAGCGGGTTTCGCGGCCGGCGCAACGCCAGGCCGGGCTCAGCCCTGGTAGTCGCGCTGCAGGGTGTTCGTCATGTCGGTGACGACAGCCTGGACGTTGTCGAGGGTCGCCGGCGGGATCAGCGCGGCTTCCGTGCCGCCGTCGGCGATGGCCAGGCCCAGCACGACGTTCCCGGTCCGGACGGCGGCCCACTGCTCGGAGAACCCGGCCTCGTCGCCGACGTCGGTGGCGAGGCGGACGCCCGAGTGGTCGCCGAGCGCGTCGGTCATCAGCTGGGTGGCCTTGGTCGCGCCCTCGTCCGCGTCGGCGTCGGTGAACCGCACGACGGCGATCGTGACGAGCCGGTAGTCCTGCAGGTTGGGCTTCCCGCCGCCGAGGTCGCGGGCGAACAGGCGCTTGCAGCTGGTGAGTTCGTTGCCCTCGGTGGAGCGGTCCTGGGGGACGACCTTGGCGTCGGCCGTCTTGACCGAATCGGGTGGGACCTCGACGGTGCCGGGCGCGAGCCGGTCACGCGCGTTCGAGGCGGGCAGCTTGCAGGCGTCGATCGAGTCGGGGTAGTGCGCCGAAGCGGACGACGACTGGCACCCGGCACAAAGAACGGCGGAAGCGAGCACCGGAAGGAGCCACCCTCCGCGGGCAACGCTGTTGCGCATAGGTTCCGGACTTTCCGTATTTCTCGAAATTGACTTTCCGGACTGTCACCGTTCCGGTGATCTTTTCCGGTCCGTCCGGCGGGCTGCCGCCGACGGTCACCGCACATTGCCTCACCAGGGAGGCAGCGTCAAGACCAGTCACCCTCGTGGTCCGGTGTGGTCTGGTCGGCGAATACGGTTTTGCCCGCCTTCACGGAAATTCTTCGCGCAAATTCGCGGAATGCGGTGAAAAGCGCGCGGTCAATCCACCGCGCGGTCAATCGACGCAGACGACTCCGCTGGAGGTGATCGGGTCGTCGCCGGCGGCCGGGGCGCCCCCGCCCCCGGTGGTCCCGGGGCCGGCGTACACCGACCCGAGCACGACCTCGATGTGGCCGGGCGGCACCGCCGCGGACTCCTGCGTCGCCAGCCCGCCGAGCAGCTTCGCGACCTCCGCGCCCCGCTGCGCGAGGTCGGCGCCGAAGGTGACCAGTGACGTCCGCCGCGCCCCGGTGTTGCCGGTCGTGCCCTTGGCGAACCCGTGCTCGCCCAGGAACCCGGCCACGCGGGCCGCGAGCCCTTCCTTCGGGCCCGCGTTGGAGATGTCGACGGTGACCGGCGCGGCCGGCGGCGCCTTCGGCGCGGCGGACCCGATCAGCCCCGCCGCGAAGGACTTGACCGCGGCCGGGTCGACCTGCACGGCGGTGGCCCGGGGGTTGTCCTGGTCGTACCGGTAGTCGCGGTTGACGACGGGGATCGTCTCGAACCGGATCCCGCCGCCGCTGACCCCGCGCATCTGCGAGACGAAGTCGAGCAGGTTCCACGAGGCGTCGAGGACCACCGAGCGCTTGACGGCGTCGATGAGGTCCGACAGCTTCCCGGGATCGGCCAGCGTCCCCGCCGACAGCACCTGCCGGGCCAGGCCGGCGAGGAACACCTGCTGCCGCCGGACGCGGGCGAAGTCGGTGCCCGGGAGCCCGTCGCGCTGCCGGACGAAGGCCAGCGCGTCCGCGCCCGAGATCCGCTGCGGCCCGGCGGGGAAGTCCGCGCCGGAGTTCTTGTCCTTGGTGGCGCTCTTGAGGCAGACGTCGACGCCGCCGACCGCCTTGCTGATCTCGGCGAAGCTCAGCAGGTTGACCTCGGCGAAGTGGTCGATCTTCACGCCGGTGAGGTCCTCGACGGCCTGCCGCGTCCCGCGCCGCGCGGCGGTGAGGGCGGCTTGGTCGATCTTCGCCTTGTCGGTCTCCCCCGAGTCGCGCTGCCGCTTCGCTTCGGCCGCCTTCGCCCGCCCGAACGCGGCGTTGATCTTGCCCTTCCCCCCGGGCATGGAGACGTAGCTGTCGCGCGGGATGGAGAACGCTTTCACGTCGTGCGTGCCGTTCGGGATCCGCAGCACGATGAGGGTGTCGGTGAGGTCGTCGCCGTTGGCGCCGGCCCGCAGCTCGCGCAGGACGTCCGCGGGCAGCGGCTTCCCCTCCTTGTCGGTGCGGGAGTCCCGGCCGACGAGCAGGATGTCGAGCGAGCCGTCGGCGGGCTGTTCCCCGGGCCCGGTGCCGCCGTCGGCGTCGATGACGCTGTCGCGCGAGACCTCGTCGAGAGCGTGGAGGTTCTGGTAGCCGTAAGCGGTCCCGCCCAGGACGGCGAAGGCGAGCCCGGCGACGGCGATCTTCCCCAGTAGGTGCACGCCCTACCGACGCCGTCGGGCCACCTCCCGCTGCACGGGTGACTCAGCTCACACGGGCTAGCCGAAGAGCTGGACCAGCTTCAGGAACAGCTGGTACACGCCGTAGGCGAAGGGCAGCACGACCCACGCCCAGGCCAGCACTATCAGCGGCACCCGGTTGGGTTTCGTCGCCGGTTCCGTCATCACGCCTCACTCCCCGCCGTCGCGCCCGCCGTGACGGGCTCGTGGAACTTCGCCTTCACCGGCCGCACCAGCTCGTTGGCCACGAAGCCGACCACCAGCAGGCCGATCATGATGTAGAACGACAGCTGGTAGAGCTCCGGCCCGGACTTGCCCGCCGCCTTCTGGCTGTCGGCGATCCGGTTGACGATCAGCGGGCCGAGCACGCCGGCCACCGACCACGCGGTGAGCAGCCGGCCGTGGATCGCGCCGACCTGGTAGGTGCCGAAGAGGTCCTTCAGGTACGCCGGGATCGTCGCGAACCCGCCGCCGTAGAACGACAGGATCACCATCGCGCACAGGATGAACACCAGCTTCGACGAGTTGTCCGTCAGCGCGATCACCAGGTACAGCACCGCGCCGACGCCGAGGTAGGTGCGGTAGATGTTCTTGCGGCCGACCAGGTCCGAAGTGGACGACCAGACGAACCGGCCGAGCATGTTGCACAGCGACAGCAACGCCACGAACCCGGCCGCCGCGGCCGTGCCCACCGGGGTGGACGTGTTCTTGAAGAAGTCCACGATCATCGGGGACGCCTTCTCCAGGATGCCGATGCCCGCGGTGACGTTGAAGCACAGCACGACCCACAGCATCCAGAACTGCGGCGTCTTGATCGCGTTGGCAGCCGAGACGTTCGCCGTGCTGATCATCGCCTTGCCGTGGTCGGTCTTCGGCTCCCAGCCCGCCGGCTTCCAGCCGTCGGCCGGGACGCGCACGAGCAGCCAGCCCATCGACATGAACGCCGCGTAGACGACGCCGTGGATCAGGAAGGCCGTCGCGATCGTGCCGGTGGTCGGCGACGTGCCGAGCATCGACGACGACCACGGCGACGCGATCAGCGCGCCGCCGCCGAAGCCCATGATCGCGATACCGGTCGCCATGCCCGGGCGGTCCGGGAACCACTTGATGAGCGTGGACACCGGCGAGATGTAGCCGATGCCGAGCCCCACGCCGCCGATCCCGCCGTAGCCGACGACGACCAGCCAGAACTGCCCGGTCGCGACACCGAGGGCGGACACGAGGAACCCGCTGGCGAAGCAGCACATCGAGACGAACATCGCCCAGCGCGGGCCGTTCTTCTCGACGAGCGTGCCGCCGAACGCCGCGGACAGGCCGAGCATGACGATGCCGAGCTGGAACGGCAGCGAGCTCTGCGTCCCGTTCAGGTGCATCGTCTTCTCGAGCGGGGTCTTGAACACGCTCCACGCGTAGGCCTGCCCGATCGACAGGTGTACCGAAAGGGCCGCCGGCGGCACCAGCCAGCGCGTCCAGCCTGGGGGTGCCACGATCCGGGAACGGTCCAGGAAGCCGAGAGCCATCGGATCCCTCTCCTAGAGTGAAGATGATGGAGGGAATGTATTACTAAATACCCGGTGTTGCACCATGCGGGTGTCAAACTTTCCGGCGGAGAAGGGTGTGGGCGATGGGCAGGGTGACCGTGCGCAGGCCGGTGCGGAAGATCTCCGCGTCCGGCGACCGCCGCCGCCCCGACGCGCTGGCCGCCGAAGAGCCCCTGGAACTGCGGGTCGGCGGCAAGGCGCTGGCGGTGACGATGCGCACGCCCGGGAACGACGTCGAGCTGGCCCACGGCTTCCTGCTGTCCGAAGGCGTGGTCGGCGGCCGTGAGGACATCGCCGTCGCCCGCTACTGCGACGGCGTCGACGACCAGGGCCGCAACACCTACAACGTGCTGGACATCGCGCTGGCGCCGGGCGTGCCGCCGCCGGACACCGGGGTCGAGCGCAACTTCTACACGACGTCCTCGTGCGGGGTCTGCGGCAAGGCCGCGCTCGACGCGGTCAAGCTCAAGACCCGCTTCTCCCCGGCCGACGCGGCCTTCACAGTGAAGAGCGAGACCCTCTCCGCCCTGCCGGACGCGTTGCGCGCCCGGCAGAAGGTGTTCGCCTCCACGGGCGGGCTGCACGCGGCGGGACTGTTCACCCCGGACGGTGAGATCGCCGTCGTCCGCGAGGACGTCGGCCGGCACAACGCGGTCGACAAGGTGCTCGGCTGGGCCGTCCTCGACGGCCGGATCCCGGCGCCCGGGCTCGGCCTGCTGGTGTCCGGGCGCGCGTCGTTCGAACTGGTGCAGAAGGCCGCGATGGCCGGGATCGGGCTGCTGGCCGCGGTGTCCGCGCCGTCGTCACTGGCGGTCGAGCTGGCCGAGGAGAACGGCATGACGCTGATCGGCTTCCTGCGCGGCGACTCGATGAACCTCTACACCGGCGACCACCGCTTGCTCACCTGAGCGGTGCTCGACCGGGACATCGTGTCGTCCCTTCAATCACGCGTGTCGTCCCCTCAATCACGCGCGCCCGCCGGACCACGAGTCGAACGCCGTGTCCGAACGGTCGACACGCGTGATTGGCGAGCCGACACGCGTGTCTGGGGGGTCGACACGGCTCAGACCGACTCCACCCAGTTGCCGTGGAAGCCGTTGGGCACGCGGTCGGGCAGGTGGATCGCGGCGACCGTCTCCAGCGTGCCCGCGTCGAGCAGCGTGAGGTCGCTGCGTTGCGACGCCGGGTCGAACACGAAGCCCATCAGGACGCCGTCGTCCTCCGCCGCGTCCGCGTGGGACGGGACGAAGACGAACTCGCCGGGCTGCCGTCCCCCGCCGAACGCGCGCTCCTGGCGCGAACCCGTCGAGAAGTCGTGCTTGAACAGGGAGCCGCCGGGGGTCGCGCCGCCGTCGGCCGACATCGAGTAGCCGTAGCGGTGGCGCCGGCCGACGAGCCGCTCGTCCACCCGCGGGAACTCCTGGCCGCGGTCGTCGAGCCGCTCTTCCAGGACCTTGCCCGCGGTGAGGTCGACGGTCCACCGGTCCAGGGTGGGGCCGCCCTCGTCCGGGCCGTGCAGCTCGGTGTCGAACATCTTCGGGTGGCGGACGACGTCGAGCACGATGGCGTCGCCGTCGTCGTAGGCGTTGAGCGGGTGGAAGACGTAGCACGGCTCGACCTCGAACCACCGGACGTCGCCGTTGCCGCCCTCGCGCGGCATGACGCCGATCCGCGCCGGGTACCTCGGGTTCCAGCGGTACGGCAGGCCGCCGTTCGCGCCGAGCTTGCGGGACATCATCGCCGTCACCGGGTCCGGCACGCGGACCTTGCCGACCATGGCCGAGAGGACGAGCTTCGCCGGCGCCCGCAACGCGCCCGGCACGCTCGCGGCGACCGCCATGTCCGCGTTGAACGTCACCGGCAGGTCGTAGAACACGACGTGCTTTTCGGTCAGCGAGAAGTCGTGCATCATCGGCGACCCGGTGACCTCGACGTCGACCGTGCGGCGCGCGCGGCCCCGCGCGTCGATCACCGAGTACTGGACCTTGTTGCCCATGCCGAAGGAGTACGACACGGCGTGCAGCTCACCGGTGCGCGGGTCGCGCTTGGGGTGGGCGGTGTAGCCGCCGGGCAGCGTGCCGTCGAAGTCGCAGCGGCCGACGGTGTCGAGCTCTTCGGTCAGCTCGTAGATCGGCGCGCCCGCCTCGATCAGCGCGAGGGTCTTGCCGGCGTGGCCGATGACGTTGGTGTTGGCGCCGAGCGCGTCCAGCCCGCAGAAGCGGCTCGCGTCCTCCCCCGCCAGCGTCGCCGAGACGGCCGGGTTGCGCACCCACCGGTTGCGGTACCACTCGGCCTTGCCGTCGCGCAGGCGCACGCCGTGGACCATGCCGTCGCCCATGAACCAGTGGTAGGCCGCCGGGTCCACTTCGGACAGCGGGTTGGGCCCGTTGCGCAGGTAGCGGCCGTCGAGGAAGTCCGGGATGCGCCCCGTGACGGCCAGCTCGGTGATCGTGTGCTCCCGGCTCACCGGGGCGAAGTTGCCTTCGAGGAACTTGGTGCCCATGCCTGACCCCTCCGAAGCTGCCATAACTCGGTTATAGGGCAATTTATAACAGGGTTATGAGATACTGGCAAGCATGAGCCCGAAACCGCGCGCGAACGACGTCAAGGAGCGGCTCGTCGAGGCGGCCATCCGGCTGCTCGACGAGGGCGGTCCCGAAGCCCTGCAGGCCCGCAAGCTGGCCGCGGAGGTCGGCGTCTCCACGATGGCCGTGTACACGCACTTCGGGGGCATGACCGCGCTGGTCGACGAGGTGGCGCGCACCGGGTTCCGGAGGCTCAGCGCGTGGCTGGCCGGGGTCGGCGAGACCGACGACCCGGTGGCGGACATCTTCAGCCTCGCCCGGACCTACCGCCAGGCGGTCGCCGAGCAGCCCCAGCTGTTCGCGGTGACGTTCGGCCAGTCCGCGCCCGGCGGCAAGCGGGCGACGCTGTCCGACCTGACCACCGAGGAGGGCCGCGAGGCCGCCGAGGAGGGCCTGGAGGCGTTCGAGCACATCGTCCGGGCGACCGAGCGGGCCATCGAGGCCGGGCGGTTCCGGCCCGCAGACAAGTACCAGGCGGCCGCGCAGTTGTGGAGCGCGCTCCACGGGTTCGTCACACTCGAGGCGTCCGGGCACTTCGGCCCCGGTGAGCAGGGCATCGAGCACATTTTGATACCCCTGGGGATCACCCTGGCGGTGGGTCTCGGGGACACTGTGGAGAGGGCGGAACACTCGACCGAGGCAGCGAAGGCGGCCTGGCGAGCGAGAACCGGAAACGCCGGGCAGGGTGGGAACGACTAACCCGGCGACAGGGACGCGAGGGGAACGCGGAGCGGGTGCGCGGCGTCCTAGGTGCAGCAGGCGGGGGACGGAGACAGGTGAACGAGGAAAACGGGGATCACGGCGAGGCCGAGGCCTCGGAGACCCCGCAGTCGGCCGGTGAGGCGGCCGTCCGGGACGCGCGGCGGTGGCTCAGCCGCCGCTCGGTGCTGATCGCGGGGGCGTCCGGGCTGGCCGTGGGCGGGCTCGCCCTCGGCACCGCGACCGGCAAGCTGCCGTTCAGCCAGGCCCTGCAGCGCACGCTGGGCGTGACGTCGTCGAACCCGACGACCCAGCTGGGCAGCACCCGCGTCGAGCGCGTCTACTCCCAGGCCCGCGGCCGGATGGTCGACCTGGTGTTCATCCTGCCGTCGAAGACCCCGCCGAAGGGGCTGCCGATGTCGCTCATGCTGCACGGCCTGCACGGCAACGCCCGCAGCGCGGCCCCGACCGGCACGCTCAAGCAGCTCTCCAGCGACGTCGCGCGCAAGGCGGTCCCGGCGTTCGGCTTCGTCGCGGTCGACGGCGGCGACAACTACTGGCACGAGGTGCACCCGGGCGACGACCCGATGGCGATGCTGCTGGAGGAGGTCCCGCAGTGGCTGCGGGCCCGCGGCTTCGCCGGCGACACCGGGCAGCCGTTCGCCTGCACGGGCGTCTCGATGGGCGGGTTCGGCGCGCTGGTGTACACGCGCCGCCGGGTCGAGCGGCGCCAGCCGCCGGCCGCGGTCGCGACGCTGGCCCCGGCGCTGATCCTGTCCTGGCAGGAGATGGCCAAGCGGCACATCTTCACCGGCCTGAACGACTGGGCGGCGCTGGACCCGCTGCGGCACATCGACGAGACGAAGAGCGTGGCCAACGGCATCTGGTGCGGCACGGAGGACTCGTTCATCACGGGCGCCCGCCGCTACATCGAGGCCGCCCACCCGGCGGTCGCCCACACGGCCCACGGCAAGCACGGCGACCCGTTCAACCGGACGGTGGTGCCGAGCGTGATCAGCTTCCTCGGCAAGCACGTCCCCCGCAAGGACTGACCCGGCCCGGCCGACACGCGTACCCCAACGGCCGACACACGTACTCAGCCGGACGACACGCGTACCCCGATGGACGACACGACCGGCCCCGGCCCGCGCACCGTGTCGTCCGCCCAGGTGCGCGTGCCGTCCGGCCAGGTACGCGAGTCGTCCGGCCGGGTACGTGTGTCGGCCGTTGGGGTACGTGTCAGCAGGTGAAGTGGACGCGGGTTGTCGTGCGGCCCGGGACCCAGTACGTCCGGACCAGGTCCGCCAGCCGGTTGACCAGCAGCAGCCCGCGGCCGCCCAGCGAGGCCGCCGCCGGTGGGATCCGGCCGGCCAGGGGTTCGGTGATCGTGCCCGTGTCGGTGACCTCGCCGACCACCTGACGCTCCTGCGCCCACAGCCGGAGCACGCCCGAACCGCCGCCGTAGAGGACGCTGTTCGTCGTCAGCTCCGCGATCGCCAGGGTGAAGTCGTCCCGTCTCGGGCGGCGCAGGCCGTGGCGCGCGGCCCAGATCTCCGCGAACCCGCGCAGCGAGCTCAGCTGGCCGATGTCGAACTTCCGCTCGACCGCGGCCGCGGGCTGGTCCAGCGGCCGCATGAAGTCCGCGCGGGCACCGTCCGGGTCGAAGCGGGGGCTGACGCACGGCCCCGCCGGCCCCCACACCTCCGGGTGGGTGCGCTCGGCGTCGGCCAGCACCTCCGGCGGCAGCGACGCGGTGTCGTACGGGCAGAGAACCGCCAGGTCACGCCCGGCGAGAGCGTGGTTGATGAGCGCCTCGTGCAGGACGCACGCCGGGTACTCCTCGCCGGTGCGGCCACCCCACATCGGCTCCGACACGATCCGCACCGGGCCCGCGTGCTCACCGGCGAAGGCGAGCAGGACGTTCGGCAGGATCGCGCCCGGGTTGCGGCCCACGCGGCACATGTCGGCCAGCCGCACTTCGCCGGCGCGGGCTTCCAGGGCGTTCTCGATCAGCGGGAGATTCCGTGCCGGGACGGCGACGGCCACGGGTTCGCTCCGGCCGAGCCCGTCGAGCAGGAACGGAACGACGCCGTCCAAGTACTCAGTGTCACCGCGGTAGAACAGTGCCGTGTGCCGAACCGGTCTATCGGCACTCACCACGGGACCTTGCTACCCGGAGAAGGCCTCGCGCAAACCCTGCGGACGGAGGAAGTTCACTCCACCCACCGGCCGACGACCGAGATCAGCCAGAAGCCGACCAGGGTCGCGAGGCCGAACAACACCACCCAGTTGACCAGCGGACGCCGCTCGGTGACCCCACGGGCCCGCCAGAGCGCGTAACCGGCGAGGACGAAAAGCGGCACCGGGATCAGCGGCAGCGGCGACAGCCGGGCCACCACGGCCACGACGCACGTGCCGGCACACACGGCCAGCACGCCCATCAGCACCCGGTTCAGCCACGGGTACCGGTCGAACACGGACGCGATGACGCGTTCGCTCAGCTCACGGAACCCGAGGACCGGGCTGCCGGGCACCGGCGCCGGTTCGGGGGGCGGCGGCGCCTGCACGCCACCGGCGGGGGCGGTGCCCCCGCCGGTGACCGGCATAGAGTCAGCAGTCATTCAGCTTTCCTGTCGGGTCTCCGGACCGGGTTGGCCCGGAGACGCCCGGCCTCAGGCCGACTTCTCGCCGCGCTCGCTGCGCGTGCGCCGCGTCGGCTGCCGGGCGACGATCGTCGGGTTCACGTTCTCCCGGACGGTCTGCTCGGTGATCACGACCTTCGCCACGTCGTCGCGGCTCGGGATGTCGTACATGACCGGCTGCAGCACCTCTTCCATGATGGCGCGGAGCCCGCGGGCACCGGTCCCGCGCAGGACCGCCTGGTCGGCGATCGCTTCGAGCGCGGTCTTGGTGAACTCGAGCTCGACGTTGTCCATCTCGAAGAGCTTCTTGTACTGCTTCACCAGGGCGTTGCGCGGCTGGGTGAGGATGCTGACCAGCGATTCCTTGTCCAGGTGGTTGACCGTCGCCACGACCGGGAGCCGGCCGATGAACTCCGGGATCAGCCCGAACTTGATCAGGTCCTCGGGCATGGTGTCCGAGAAGACGTCGCTCTCCTCGATCTCGGACTTCGTGCGGATCTCCGCGCCGAAGCCGAGGCCACGCTTGCCGACCCGCTCGTTGATGATCTTCTCCAGCCCGGCGAACGCGCCGGCCACGATGAACAGCACGTTCGTCGTGTCGATCTGGATGAACTCCTGGTGCGGGTGCTTGCGGCCGCCCTGCGGCGGCACCGAGGCGGTCGTGCCCTCGAGGATCTTCAGCAGCGCCTGCTGGACACCCTCGCCCGAGACGTCCCGCGTGATCGACGGGTTCTCGCTCTTCCGGGCGATCTTGTCGACCTCGTCGATGTAGATGATCCCGGTCTCGGCCCGCTTGACGTCGTAGTCCGCCGCCTGGATGAGCTTGAGCAGGATGTTCTCGACGTCCTCGCCGACGTACCCGGCCTCGGTGAGCGCCGTGGCGTCCGCGATCGCGAACGGCACGTTGAGCAGCTTCGCCAGGGTCTGCGCGAGGTAGGTCTTGCCGCACCCGGTGGGGCCGAGCATCAGGATGTTCGACTTGGCGAGCTCGACCGACTCCTCCTTGGAGTCCTTCGGCCCGGCCTTGTCGTCCGCCTGGATCCGCTTGTAGTGGTTGTAAACCGCTACCGCGAGGGTCCGCTTGGCATCGTTCTGCCCGATGATGTACTGCTCGAGGAACTCGTGGATGTCGGCGGGCTTGGGCAGCTCGTCGAGCTTGACGTCGCCGGCCTCGGCCAGCTCCTCCTCGATGATCTCATTGCAGAGGTCGATGCACTCATCGCAGATGTAGACCCCGGGGCCGGCAATGAGCTTCTTCACCTGCTTCTGGCTCTTCCCGCAGAAAGAACACTTCAGCAGGTCTCCGCCGTCACCGATCCGTGCCATGGCCGTTGACCTCGTCCCCTCCGGCGCGGGTTGCCGCGCCTGACGTGTGTTGCGACGGTGCGACCCCCGGTCGCGAACGACCGAGTGGAGCCTCACGCATTGCCACTGACGGTACCCGTCCGATGCCGTGGGCGGGAACACCCACAGGCGCCGGGAGCACGTCAGAGGACGACCCTAAACCAGAGTGCCGGTGTATGTCGTCTCCTCGACACACACCGGCCTGGCGGATCTACAGAGCCGAGGCCTTCCGGTACGGGAGCACCTCGTCGATGATGCCGTACGCCTTGGCCTCGTCGGCGGTCAGGATCTTGTCCCGCTCGATGTCGGTCCGGATCTGGTCGGGGTCCTTGTTCGTGTGCTTGGCCAGGATGACCTCCATCTGGCGCCGCACCCGCTGGATCTCGTTCGCCTGGATCTCCAGGTCGGAGACCTGGCCGTAGGTGCCCTCGGTGGCCGGCTGGTGGATCAGCACCCGGGAGTTGGGCAGCGCGTAGCGCTTGCCCGGGGTGCCGGCCGCCAGCAGGACCGCGGCCGCGGAGGCGGCCTGGCCGAGGCAGTACGTCTGGATGTCCGGACGGACGAACTGCATCGTGTCGTAGATCGCCATCAGCGAGGTGAACGAGCCACCCGGCGAGTTGATGTACAGCAGGATGTCGCGGTCCGGGTCCTCGTGCTCGAGGTGCAGCAGCTGGGCCATCACGTCGTTGGCCGACGCGTCGTCCACCTGCACGCCGAGGAAGATGACGCGCTCTTCGTACAGCTTGTTGTACGGGTTCGACTCCTTGACGCCGTAGCTGGTGCGCTCGACGTACGACGGGAGGATGTACCGCGACTGGGGTGTGTTCGGAGCCCGGAAGTCACCCGGGAGCCTGAAGTTGCTCATGATCGAGTCTCCTGTGTGCTTCGCGCTCAGTTCGAGCCCGGACGGGCGATGTCGGCGGTGAGGACGTGGTCCACGAACCCGTAGTCCTTCGCCTCCTGCGCGGTGAACCAGCGGTCGCGGTCGCCGTCCGCGATGATCTGCTCGACCGTCTGCCCGGTCTGGTCCGCCGTGATCCGGGCCAGCTCCTGCTTCCACTTGTTGAACAGGTCGGCCTGGATCGCGATGTCCGACGCGGTGCCGCCGACACCGGCCGATGGCTGGTGCATCAGGATCCGCGCGTGCGGCAGCGAGTAGCGCTTGCCGGGCGCGCCCGAGGACAGCAGGAACTGGCCCATCGAGGCCGCCATGCCCATCGCGTACGTCGCGACGTCCGGGCGGATCAGCTGCATGGTGTCGTAGATGGCGAACCCGGCGGTGACCGAGCCACCCGGCGAGTTGATGTAGAAGCGGATGTCGGACTCGGCGTCGTCCGCGTCGAGCAGCAACAGCTGCGCGGTGATCCGGTTGGCGATCTCGTCGTTCACCTCGGAACCGAGGACGACGATGCGCTCTTGGAGCAACCGCTCGAACACCGAGTCGGTGAGGGTGAGCCCCGCGGTGCCGGACCGCGCCTCGGGCGTGTGCTGCGTCACGTCTGCCTGCCTTTTCGCCGGCGGTGGTCCCGTGCTGACGACCACCGCTGTCGTTTCAGATGCTTGAGATCTTGCAACCGACCCTAACGAACTTGGGCGGTGCAGAATGCCTGACACCGCCCAAGTTCGCTCACAGCTTCACTCCGCCGGAGTCTTCGCCGCCTCGTCGGTGGCCTGCGTCTCCTGGGTTGCCTCGTCGCCGGCCGGCTCCTCGGCCCCGAACAGCTCCGAGAGGTCGACCTCGGCACCCGAGCCGTCGGTGACGGTCGCCTTCCGGACCACGGAGGCGAGCGCCTTGCCGCGGCGGACGTCGGCGTAGATCGCGGTCAGCTGGCCGGACTGCTGGGCGCGCTGGACGTACTCGTCCGGGCTGATCCCGAAGCGCTGGGCCTGGTAGATGATCCGCTCGGTGAGCTCGCCGTCGTTGACCGAGACCTCTTCCTTGTCGGCGATGGTGTCCAGCAGCAGCTGCGTGCGGACGGCCTTCTCCGACTCGGCGCGGGTCTCCGCGTCGAACTCCTCCAGCGTGCGGCCTTCGGCCTCGAGGGCCTGCGCGAACTGGGCCTCGTCGTGGTCGAACGGGTGGATCGCGTCGTGCTTGCGGTTCTCGATCTCGGAGTCGAGGACCTTCTCCGGGATCGGCACCTCGGTGCGCTCCAGGAGCTCGTCGAGCACCTTGTCGCGGGCCTGGACGCCCTGCTGCATCTTCTTGACGCGGCCCAGGCGCTCGCGGAGGTCGCCCTTGAGCTCCTCGATCGTGTCGAACTCGCTCGCCATCTGGGCGAACTCGTCGTCGGCCTCGGGCAGCTCGCGCTGCTTGACCGACTGGACGGTCACGGTCACCTCGGCGTCCTTGCCGGCGTGGTCGCCGGCGACGAGCTGGGTGGTGAACGTCTTGGTCTCGCCGGCGTTCGCGCCGACGATCGCCTCGTCGATGCCGTCCACGAGCTGGCCGGAGCCGATCTCGTAGGACAGCCCCGAGGTGGCGGCCTCCTCGACGGCCTCGCCGTCGACGGTCGCGGCCAGATCGATCGAGACGAAGTCGCCGGTCTCGGCCGGGCGCTCGACGCCGGTCAGCGTGCCGAAGCGGGCGCGCAGCTCGTCGAGCTGCTCGTCGACCTCCGCGTCGGTCAGCTCGACGTCGTCGACGGTGACCGCGAAGCCTTCGAGGTCGGGCAGCTCGATCGCCGGTCGCACGTCCACCTCGGCGGTGAACTCGAGGACGTCGCGGTCCTCGAGCTTCGTGACGTCGAACTCCGGGTTCCCGAGCGTGCGGACCTCGTTCTCGCGGACCGCCTCCATGTACTTGGCCGGGATGGCCTCGTTGACGACCTCGTCGAGCACCGGGCCCCGCCCGATCCGGCTTTCCAGGACGCGAGCGGGCGCCTTGCCGGGCCGGAAGCCCGGGATGCGCACCTGCTGGGCGATCTTGCGGTAGGCGCGGTCGAAGTTCGGCTTCAACTCGTCGAACGGCACCTCGACATTGATCTTGACTCGCGTCGGGCTCAGCTGCTCGACGGTGCTCTTCAAGGTCTTCTCCTCGAGCGGTAACGATTGTGTAGGACAATCCAGCGGAAATGGTCCCTGGTCACCTGCAGACCGGGACGTCCGAGTCTAGGCCAGTGGCCCTCGCCACCCGGGCGGGGGCCACCTGCGGCGTCACGACCCGAGCATCCGGCCGATCACCCAGCGCATCTGGCCGCTCGCGTGCTCGGCCGAGCCGCTGGGCTGCACCAGGTGGGAAAGCAGCAGGCGCATGAACGCCTCGACCGCCACCGCCCACTCCGACGCCGTCAGCGAGACCTCGGGGTAGCTGCGCGCGAAGACCGCCGCGACGGCTTCGACGGCCCGGCCCAGCACCGCCTCGGGCCGGGAGGTCAGCAGCGGGAGGAAGTCGTCGCGGCCGTTCTGGGCCCCGCCGAGCGCGATCTCCACCAGCGGGTTGGCGTGCGCGGCTTCGAGGCTGTGCTTGAACGCGGCGGTGACGCCGTCGACCGGACGGCCCGGGTGCGCGGCGACGTCCGCGTTCACCCGCTCGACGAAGCGGTCGGTTTCGCTCAGCATCAGGGCCTTGGCGAGCTCGGCCTTGGAGCCCAGTTCGTTGTAGACGGTCTGCCTGCTCACGCCGACCTGCGCGGCCAGCTTGCCCATCGTCACGGCGGCCCAGCCGTCGGTGCTGATGACGTCGGCCGCCGCGGCCAGCAGCTTCTCCCGGGTCCGCGCCGGGACCGGGTGGGTGACGGCCTTCACACGGCGAGCGTACCCGCCGGTTCCGTTCCGCTGGCCGACACCTTTTTTCGAAGCCTGCTACAACGTTTACAAAACCGGATGAGTTGTCTACGGTGACTCCCGCCTGGCCAGGAGCTTCTCGACCGAGGAGACCGCTCGATGTCCGTCGCCGTCACCGAGCCGCAGGGTTCCGTCACAGTGGTGGCGCCCGCGACCGCGCTGGACGGCGCCCGCGCGGTGCCTTCGCCCCGGATCGCGCTGCCCGCCGTCTCGGTGCCCACCCTGCTGCTGTTCGCCGCGGCCGCCGCGCTGTGGGGCACCGCGACCTGGCTGCTGCTCGCCGGGCTCGTGCCGCCGGTCGTGACCGTGGCGCTGAACACCGTCGTCACCTTCGCGATGTACACGGTGGTGCACGAGTCGGCGCACCATTCGGCCGGGAAGCTCACGTGGGTCAACGAGGTGCTCGGCCGACTGGCCGTCCCGTTCGTCGCGGCGTACTCGGCGTTCCCGTCGCTGCGGTTCGTCCACGGTGAGCACCACCGCCACACCAACGGCCCGGTCCGCGACGACCCGGACGCCTGGACGTCGCGGGGCCCGCGCTGGCAGCTGCCGCTGCGCTGGCTGACCCTGGACGTGGCGTACGCGCGCTGCTACTTCGCGCGGCTGCGGGGCCGGCCCCCGCAGGAGCTGGCCGAGGCGCTGGTGGTGCTGGCGGCGGCCCTGTCGGCCGTGGTGGCGCTGGTCTCGGGCGGGCACGGCCTCGAGCTGCTGTTCGTCTACCTGCTGCCGCAGCGGCTGGGGCTCGGCCTGCTGGCCTGGTCGTTCGGCTGGCTGCCGCACCACGGCCTGCCCGCGGCCCGCACGCGCGGCCGGTTCGGCACCACCCGCGTGCGCATCGGCCTCGAGCGGCTGCTGACCCCGGTGCTGCTGGCGCAGAACCTGCACCTGGTGCACCACCTGCACCCGGCCGTCCCGTTCCACCGGTACCGGCGGGTGTGGCTCGAGAACCGCGAGGCCTACCTGGCCCACGACGTCCCGATCAGCACCGCCTGGGGCCGGGACCTGACCGCGGAGGAGTACCGCGTGGCGGTGGGACTGGAGGCCGAACCCGACGTCGAGGTGCCCGCGCCGGCGCCGCCCCCGCTCGGGCCGAGCCGGTTCCACCGGCTGCGGGTGCGCGAGATCAGCCCGCTGACCGCGGACGCCGTCGCGATCACCTTCTACGTCCCGCCGCAGCTGGCGGCCGAGTTCCGGTTCGTTCCCGGGCAGCACGTGGCGGTCCGCGCGGTGCTCGACGGGCAGCCGGTGCGCCGGACGTACTCGATCTGCGCGCCGGCGTCATCGGGCGAGCTGCGGATCGCGGTGAAACGCCGTCCGGGCGGCGCCTTCTCCGGGTTCGCGACCACGACGCTGGCCGTCGGCGACTTCCTCGACGTCCTCCCGCCGACGGGAGGGTTCACGCTCACACCGGATCCTTCGCGGACCGCGCACTACGTCGCGCTGGCCGCGGGCAGTGGCATCACGCCGGTGCTGTCCATACTGGTCAGTGCGCTGTCCGCCGAGCCGCACAGCCGCGCGACGCTGTTGTACGTCAACACTTCGGGCGCGACGACGCTCTTCGCACGTGAGCTGAGCGCGCTCGCCGACGGGTTCGGCGGACGGCTGCACGTCGTCCACTACCGGACCGACGAGCGCGACCCGGACCTCCACGCGCACCGGCCCCGGCAGTTCGACACGGTCGGCGAGGCCCTCGCGATTTCGCACGAGCGGTACCAGCGCGGGCGCCTCGACGGGACGCGGCTGCGCGCGCTGCTGCAGAACCGCCTCCACCCGGCCAAGGTCGACGAGTGGTTCCTGTGCGGGCCGCGCGGCCTGATGGACCTGGTCCGCCGGACGCTGGCCGACGCGGACGTCCCGGACGAGAGCGTCCACTTCGAACTCTTCCGCGGCGCGGCACCCCTGCGCGACCCGGCGGGCACGCCGGCCGGGGTGGCGGTGACGCTGGGCGGTGCGACGACGTCCCTGGCGGCGGACGCCGGGGAGACGGTGCTCGACGTGGCGCTGCGAGCGGGGCTCGAAGTGCCGTACTCGTGCACGGGCGGCGCGTGCGGCACCTGCCGGGCGACGCTCCTGCACGGCCAGGTCGACATGGACGTCCGGTACGCGCTGACGGTCGACGACGTGGCGGCCGGCCGGATCCTGACGTGCCGCTCCCGCGCGACGACCCCGGAGGTCGCGGTCGACTACGACCGCCGCTGAACCCGGGTTCCCGGCGCCCCGGCCGGGACGCCGGCGAACCCCGGGTCAGCCGGTCTGCGTCGGCGCACCCGACGGTGGGGTTCCCTGGCCGCCACCCGGCAGCTGCCCTTGACCGGCGGACGCGCCGTCGGACACCGAGGTCGCCGTCGCCGTGTCGCCCGACTCCGTCGCCACCACCGTCACCGTGTCGCCGGTCGCCAGGCCCGTCGCCTGCGCCGACGTGATCGTGTACGTCTTCGAGAACCCGTCCTCGCTCTTCGCGGTCAGCGACGTCGCGCTCAGCGCCGTCACCTCGCCGGTCTGGGTGAGCTTCGTGACGTAGCCGCCGTTTCCGTCCGAGGCCACGTATTCGCCGTGCAGCGCCGAAGCCAGGCCGCCGGCGCCGCCCCGCATGCCGCCCGGCCCGCCCTGCGTCCCGCCCGGCCCGGTCGCGGTGTCGGTCGCCGCCGAAGACGACGAAGCGGCCCAGACCGCCGCTCCTCCGCCGGCCACGATCACGGCCGCGACGGCGCCCGCCGTGATCTTCTTGCCGGGCGACCAGCCCGGCTTCGGGGGCGTGCTCGGCGCCGAGCCCCACGTCTGGTCCGGAGTGGACGGTGCCTGCGGTGTGGTCATCGTGGTGCTCCTCAACGAGATCCTCTGGGTGAGATCCACGGTGGAGCCGCTCGCTGTGTGCGCACTGTGGTTGCCGTCAGCCGTTCCTGTGACCGGAGAACCCGGACATCCGCGACCGGCCGGTCACCGCACAGCCGCCTCACAGGCAGCACACAACCCGCACACACGGCGCGGACGGACGCTTTACCCATGGCCGCGCGAACCGTTGCACCGCACCCCCGCCGGGGGCGCCTTTCGCTGCGCGCGAAGCTGACCGGCTCGATGGTCGTGCTGCTCACCGTGGTGTGCCTGATCGTCGGGGTGGTCAGCGAGCTCGCGCTCGACCTGTTCCTCACCCGCCAGATCGACCAGCAGCTGTCCGCCGCGGCGACGCGCTCGCTCGTCTTCGCGAGCAACGCCCACCCCGGGGGCCCGGGTCCGCAGCCGGACGGCCAGGCGGGCGAGCACCCGCTCGGGCAGAACGTCGGCACGGTGAGCGGCACCTTCGACGGCCAGCAGCTCGTCCACGACGACAGCATCACCGAGCACGGCTCGCGGCTGAACCTCACCGCGGCCCAGCAGGCCCTCATGCTCTCGGTGCCCACCGACGGCAAGCCGCACACCCTGTCCTTCGACGACCTCGGCGAGTACCGGCTGATGGCGCTGCCGGTCACCGGGACGTCCGCCGTCGTGGTCACCGGCCTGCCGATGAAGCCGGTCACCGACACGCTGCTCACCGTCGGGCTGATCCTGTTCGGGGTCGCCGCCGCGGGGGTGCTCGGCGCGGCCTTCCTGGGCGCGTTCGCGGTCCGGCGGACGCTGCGGCCGCTCGACCGCGTCGCGGCCACCGCCGGGCGCGTCACCGAGCTGCCGCTCGACCAGGGCAAGGTGGCGCTGTCGATCCGCGTGCCCGAGTCCGACACCGACCCGCGGACCGAGGTGGGCCAGGTGGGCTCGGCGCTGAACCTGATGCTCGGGCACGTCGCGCAGGCCCTGGAAGCCCGCCACGACAGCGAACTACGCACCCGCCAGTTCGTCGCCGACGCCAGCCACGAGCTGCGGACGCCGCTGGCCGCCATCCGCGGGTACGCCGAGCTGGCCGCTCGCGGCAGCGCGCTGGTGCCGCCGGACGTCGCGCACTCGATGACCCGGATCCAGGCCGAGGCCGTCCGGATGAGCACGCTCGTCGAGGACCTCCTGCTGCTGGCGCGGCTCGACGCGGGCCGGCCGCTGGACGTGCGCGACCTCGACCTCACCCGGCTGGTCGCCGACGCCGTCGGCGACGCCAGGGTCGCCGGGCGCGAGCACCGCTGGCTCCTGGAGCTGCCCCCCGACCCGGTGCTCGTGTTCGGCGACGTCCAGCGGCTGCACCAGGTGCTGGGGAACCTGCTGGCCAACGCCCGCACGCACACCCCGCCGGGCACCGCGGTGACGACGTCGCTCGCCCGGTCGGCCGACGGCAGCGCCGTGGTCACGGTGACCGACAACGGGCCCGGTATCGCGCCGGACCTGCTGCCGGACGTCTTCGAGCGGTTCGCCCGCGGCGACTCTTCGCGCTCCCGCACGGCCGGCAGTACCGGGCTGGGTCTGGCGATCGCGTGCGCCGTCGTCGTCGCCCACCACGGCACGATCGAGGTGCACAGCCGCCCCGGCCGGACGGAGTTCGCGGTGCGCCTGCCCGTGGCCGTGCCCGCACAGCGGGTGCACAGCGTCGGCACAACGTTGCCCCAGCTGGAAACCGGAAGCTGAGCTCATGACCGCACTCGCGTCGCGCGAAACCGTTGTGACCCCCTCACCACCGGCCCGCCGGACCTGGCACCGGCCCGCGCTCGGCGTGCTGCTGCTCGGGACCGCCGTGCTCTACCTGTGGGGCCTCGGCGCTTCCGGCTGGGCCAACGCCTTCTACTCCGCGGCCGCGCAGGCCGGGTCGGAGAGCTGGAAGGCGCTGTTCTTCGGTTCCAGCGACGCCGCGAACGCGATCACGGTGGACAAGACCCCGGCCGCGCTCTGGGTGATGAGCCTGTCGGCGCGGGTGTTCGGCGTCAACGCGTGGAGCATCCTGGTGCCCCAGGCGCTGATGGGTGTCGGCTCGGTGTGGCTGCTGCACGCGACGGTCAAGCGAACGTCCGGTCCGGCGGCCGGGCTCGTCGCGGGCCTGGTGCTCGCGCTGACGCCCGCGGCGGCGCTGATGTTCCGGTTCAACAACCCGGACGCGCTGCTCGTGCTGCTGCTCGTCGCGGGTGCCTACTGCGTGGTCCGCGCCCTCGAAAAGGCGAGCCCTCGCTGGCTGGCGCTGGCCGGTGTCGCGGTCGGGTTCGGTTTCCTGGCGAAGATGCTGCAGGCGTTCCTGGTGCTGCCCGCGTTCGCTCTCGCCTACCTCGTCGCGGCGCCGGTTTCGCTCGGCAAGCGGCTGCTGCACCTGCTGGGCGCGCTGGCGGCGACGCTGGTCGCGGCGGGCTGGTACCTCGTGGTCGTCGCGCTGTGGCCGGCGGCCGACCGGCCGTTCATCGGCGGGTCGCAGACGAACTCCTTGTGGGAGCTGGTGTTCGGCTACAACGGCTTCGGCCGCATCACCGGCGACGAGGTGGGGAGCGTCGGCGGCGGTGGCGGCCGCGGCTGGGGCTCGACCGGCCTGACCCGCCTGTTCGGCAGCGAGATGGCGGGCGGCATCGCGTGGCTGATCCCGGCGGCGCTGCTCGCGCTGGGTGCCGGTCTGTGGTTCACGCGCCGTTCCGCGCGCACCGACCGTTCACGGGCGGCTTTGCTGCTGTGGGGCGGCTGGCTGCTGGTGACGGCGCTGGTGTTCAGCTACATGGGCGGCATCATCCACCCGTACTACACGGTGGCTTTGGCGCCGGCGATCGCGGCACTGGCCGGCACGGCGGCGGTCCAGCTGTGGCGGCTCCGGTCGAACCCCGCGGCGGCGGGCGTCTTGAGCGGCGGAGTGGCTTTGACTTCTCTCACTGCCTACTTGCTCCTGTCGGACTCGACGTGGCAGCCGTGGCTCGCGCCTTCCGTGCTGGTCGGCGGCTTGCTGGCGGCCGTGGGCTTGTTCTTCGCCTCGCACTTGACGCGATGGGCGGCTGCGTCGGTCGCGGCGTTGGGGTTGGTGGTGCTGCTGTCCGGCACCGGGGCTTACACGCTGGCGACCGCGGCGACGACCCACGACGGGGCGATCCCGTCGGCGGGCCCGTCATCGGGCTTCGGCTTCGGCGGCGGCCGTGGGGGCTTCGGCGGCGGCCCGGGTTCACTCCTGTCGACGACGATGCCCGGCGCTTCCCTCACGGCGTTGCTGAAGCAGGACGCGTCTCGCTACACCTGGACGGCGGCCACGGTGCTCTCCAACGCGGCCGCGGGCTACCAGCTGGCCAGTGGCGCGCCGGTGATGGCGGTCGGCGGTTTCAACGGGACGGACCCGTACCCGACTCTCGACCAGTTCCGGCAGTACGTGGCGAGCGGACGGATCCACTACTTCCTCGGCGACGGCATGACGATGCAGGGTTCCACCGGTTCGGACGCGGCCCAGCAGATCGCGGAGTGGGTGGCCTCGACGTACCAGGCGACGACGGTGGACGGCGTGACGGTCTACGACCTCACCGCGGCCGTCTGACGAGCACCGACGAAAGCAGGGTCAGGGCCGGATGACCTGGTCAACTCCGTGCCGCCTCCGGCACTATGGAAGTACCCCGGCGGACGGAGTTTCTGCAGATGACCGAGCCCTACGTGCGGCCGGCCCGCTCGGCAGACCTGGATTTGTTCGCCGCAGCCCTGGACGACGACAGATTCTTCGATGATCGTTGGCTTCGCCTGCGGAAAGAGCGGGGAGTGCTCTTTTTCGCCTGGCTCGGCCCTCGACCGGCCGGATCGGTGTACCTGTGGCTGGTGAAGGCCGAGGAAGCCCCGATCCAGACACACCTCCCGGGCGTCCCGCTCCTCATGCACCTGCAGGTTCACCCCGAGCTGCGCAGGCTCGGCGTCGGCACGGCCCTGGTCGAGGAGGTGGAGGACCATCTCGTCGAGCACGGCCACGACCGGGTCGCGTTGGCGGTCCGAACGGACAACCCGGCCGCGGCGCAGTTGTACGACAAGCTCGGCTACCAGGACTGGGGGCACGGCACGGTCACTTGCTACGCGCAGGTGACCTTGCGGAACGGTGGGGTCCTCGAAGTCCCGGAACGCTGCTACGTCCTGGTCAAAGACCTTGCCGTGATCACGCCGGCACAGCGAACGACGTCGTGGATCGGGGCGTCCCACCGATAGCCTCCGGGCTCCAGCGCGCCAGGTGGCTGATCCCCAGGGTCACGAGCGCCTTTTCGGCACCCGAACCGCGGTGGCCGCGCCGTAGCTCATCGACGTGGGCCCGCCAGCGCGCGCAGTCCGCCTGCCAGGCGCGGAGGTAGCGCTCGCAGAACTCCGGCCGGATCGCCTGGCTGCGTTGGAAACCAGCGTGGAGGGCTTCGACCATCTGCATCTTCCGGGTCGATTCGATCGACGAGTCACGCACCCGCTTGATCGCGTCACGGATGATGCGCCGCCGGTCGTGGAGGAACTCGTCCCAGTACCCGTCGCTGGCGTCCGACAGCGGGCGCCCGCTGTCCAGCAGACCGAAGATCCCTTCGGCGAGCGTGTCTCCCAGTTCCTCGCCGCGGGCACGCAACACGCTCTGGTAAGGGTCGTAGCGTCGTTGCCGCGCTCTCCCGGTGACCGCGGCACGGCGGAGCCGTACCCACTCCATCACGAAGAACCAGTCTTCGTTGTAGATGTCCGGGAAGAAGGACTCGAACGCGGCCTTGCCGACCGCGAGCGCACCGCCGCCGATGAACGTGTCTTGTTCGACGCCCACGTCACGCAGTGCGTGGCACACGACGGAATTGTCGGGCATGCCCTCGTTCGCCAGGCCGACGACCGGGAACGTATCGAGCAGACCGGCCGCCGCGGCGAGATCCGCCGGGTCGGGCAGCACGATGTCGTCGTCAAGGAAGAAGATCCGTTCCCAGCCCGCAAGTTCGGCGATCAGCAGACCGAGATTCCGCTTGAGGCCGGTGTCGGTATTGCGGTTGTACCTGCTGGAGCGGATCAGCTTGTCGGTGGCCAGCTCGGGCAGGAGACCGGGAGGCGCCTGGACGATGTCGATCGCGACCATCCTCGCTCCGGCAGCGGTCGCCGCGGCGACGGCACCCTCCACGTCGGCCAGCACGCTGCACAGCACGACCAGCAAGGCGTCGTGCTCCCTGGCCGCGGCTATCGCCTGCGCCAGATATCGGGGCGGCCGGCCGTTGGGCACGATGATCGCGTCCAGCGTCCCGCTCGCGTGACGAGCTTCGAAGTGGGCCAGCAGGCCCTGGTGCGATGTGTGCTGCCGTGCGTTCACGGGGCCTCGGGCCACTCGTGCAAGCGGTTCTCCGGCAGGGTCCAGTCCGGGGTCAGGCCGACGCCGGCCAGCACCGGAACCCGGCTGATGATGCTGTAGGACTCCACGCCGGCGAACCGCTTTCGCAGGTACTCGCTGTTGCGATCACGGAACCGGCGGTCGGTGAGGGCGCGGACCGCGCCGAGGGTGCCACGACCGTACATACCATTGCATACGGTCACGGAGCGCTTTCGGTTGAAAGGACTTACACCCCGGTAGAAATGTGCCACGTCTTCCAACAGGTGACCTTCGCTGTCCAGGAGGGGCGGGAAGAGCTCGGTCCCGCTGTCACGCTGCACTCGGAAGCCGCCAGGTTCGCTGGTCGGCGCGTCGTCGGCGCGAACTACCTGTTCCACCGGCAGCTCCACCCGCTCGATCACGGCGGCGGTGACGGTGTTCCAGTCGACGCCACCCAGGAGTACGAGGTGGGTCGTGTAGTCGTCGGGTGTCAGCTCCTCGGTCGTGTGGAAGCTGACGTCGTTTTCGGGGTTGCGTGCCCGGATGTGTCCGTAGAGCTCGATCAACGCGTCCGGGTCGGCGTAAGTGTAGAGAGTCACGAAGTCGGCACTGTCCGGGTCCGCGTAACTCAGGTGATCACGCAGCTCACGAGGCAGTTCGGCGCACACGATGGTGACGTCCTCCCCTTCGGGGAAGGTCCATACGTCGGCCACGGCCGACCGGGCGACCTCTTTGCCTTCGCGGAGCCGCAGCAGCTCCTCCAGGAGTCCCTTGCGCCGGAGGTGCTCTTCGTCCGTCAGTTCCTCGAGTGGGAGAGCCCGGAGAGTGCCGTCGTCAAGAGAGCGGGGCGTCGCGAAGAGCGTTGCGTACGCCTCGAGCCGCTTGACCGGCGGGCGGACCGGCTTGTCGGGGTTCTCCCACGACGAGATGAGCGAAACGCTCACACCGCCCAACGCCTCGGCCAGCTGGGCCTGGGTGAGCCCGGCTTCGGGCCACAACTCCTCCCGCAGCGCCTTCAGGCGGCTCGCGAGCGCATGTCGCGGCGCGACTGGGGACACAGTCTTCGCCACCCTTCAGTAAATTTCAGTAGTGCGGAAAGTGGCCTGATAGTACTCCTGAGATCTAAAGGCACGGTCGGCGACCTGCCGAAGCCGGGACTGAAACGTTACGTCTACCCAAACTCCCTCGCACCAAACGGGTAACGCCGATTCAAGCCCGTTGTTCCAGGGTACTCCACCCGTTACAGTGAACTTGACTGAACTTCAGTTCATACCTGAAGGCAGGAGCGGGCCATGAGTACTCCAGCAGACATACCCCGGCACCGGGCCATCGTGGCGGTCGACATCGAGGGGTCGACCAAGCACACCAACTCGGTGCGAGCCCTGCTCCGGAATGTCCTCTTCCAGCTGCTCGACGAAGCCTTCACCGCCGGTGGGATCGGCCGGAAGCACCGCGAACCCTTCGTGGACCGCGGGGACGGCGCGCTGTGTCTCGTGCGGCCCTTCGACCAGGTGCCCAAGACGCTGCTGCTCGCCACCTTCGTCCCGGCTCTCACCGACCTGCTGGACAAGCACGCCCGCAACGCCCCCGACCTCGCCTTCCGGCTGCGCGTCGCCGTGCACGCCGGTGAGGTGCACCGGGACAGCCGTGGGCCGTACGGCGAGGACGTCGACATCGCCTGCCGTCTCGTCGATGCCCCCGAGCTGAAGCGGCAGCTGAAGGAAACCGCCGGGCCGCTCGCGTTGGCCGTCTCGCAAGAGATCCACCGCGCCGTCGTGCGGCACGGCTATCCGGGCATCGACCACGCCGCCTTCACCAAGGCCGTCCACATCAAGCTCGGCGAAGAACGGCTCCGCGGCTGGCTTTACACGCCTGAAGCCGGCGCACCGCAAGAGGGGCTGACCGCTTAAGGACCGGAAGCGAGGTGGGGGACGTGGAACCGACGGGATTCTGGGCCGACCTGGCCCCGGCCGATCGCAAGGTCCTGGCGGGCTCCGGCACGCGGCGCAGCTATCCGCGCGGCGGGACCCTCTGCCGGGAAGGCGACCGCTCCAGCGTCGTGCTGGTCGTGATCGCCGGGCACGTGCGGATCGTGCACGGGACGCCGGACGGGCGCGAGGTCGTCGTCGGGGTGCGCGGCCAGGGTGACGTCGTCGGCGAACTGGCCGCCATCGACGCCCAGCCACGCTCGGCGACCGTCGAAGCTCTCGACGACGTCGAGGTGCTGGAGGTGGCGGGCGACCGCTTCGCCGCCCTGTGCCGGACGCGGTCGCGGATCTCGTGGGCGTTGCTGCTCGTGCTGTCGACGCGGCTGCGGTCGGTCGGCCGGCAGTGGCTGGAGGTCGGGGGCGGCGCCGCCGCGCGGCGGGTGGCCGCGCAGCTGATGCAACTGGCCGTCCAGCACGGTATCGCGCACGGGACGGACATCCGGATCGCCGTCCCCGCCACCCAGGCCGAACTGGCGATGACCGCGGCGATCTCCCGCGAATCCTGGGCGCGCGCGACGCGCGACCTGAGGCGGCAAGGCGTCATCAGCACCGGCAGAAGACAGGTGACGATCCACCGCCTGGCTGAACTTCGACGACTGGCGAGCTGAATCCCGCCTTCTGTGTCAGCTGACACAGAAGGTGCGGCGAGCCGGAGGTTTCCTGGATCCACGGGCAGAGGAGGGCACTCATGGACCCCTACACCACCGCATCGGGCCAGAGCCGCTGGCGCCGGGGCGTCTACGCGGCCGGGCTCGTCATCCCGTTCACCGCCACGCAGATCTGGGCACTGCTGGTGCTGCTGCGGCTCGCGTCGCTCGACGGGCTCGTGGGCCAGGCCTTCGTGCTGGTCCTGCTGGGATCCGTCGTCGCGATCTGGGCGGGGTGGCGCTGGACCTACAAGCTCGGCCGGGACCGCGACACCCGGCCCGAGCCCACCCCCAAGACCAGGATCCCGACATGACGTCGGGGCCGGTGATCGTCGCCGCGCTCGTGCTCGGCATCGCCGCCGGACGTCTCTCGCGCCACCTCGGCGGCCTGCTGCGCCGCCGGCTGACCGGAAGGAACACCGAAATGACCAGCAGGCAAGCGTCGTTCGCGGCCCGGCTCTACCACTGGCGGTGGGAGATCCTGGCGATGACGCTGCTCCCGTACGCCCTGGTGACGTTCGCGATGTGGGCCGGCCCGCTGTGGGCGTCGGCGGTCTTCGTCACCGCGCTCGGGTGGGCGCTGCTGCGCCGCCGCCAGGTGCGGACCCGGATCCAGGCGGTCCGGCTGCAGCACCGCCTGCGCGCGGCGTTCCCGTTGCTGCGCCTGCCCGGCGGCCGCCTCCCGGCGATCCTGTGGTCCCGTCCCCGCGGCGGCGACGTCGTGGTGTCGCTGTTCGGCCGCGAAGCGTTCGAACACCTGCACCGCAACCGGATGGTCCTCGCGGCGGCGTGCGCGGTCCCGGAGGTGTACGTCGACCGCCACCCGAGGTACGCGAGCCTCGTGACGCTGACGATCAGCCCGACCGAGGCCCCGCGTGAGCGGGCGGTCCTGCCCAGCAACGTGGTTCCGCTGCGGGCGCACAGCTAGACGCCCAGCACCTCGGTGACCAAAGTGGACAGTTCACCGCCGTGCCACGAGCTCGTCGAGAACCGCTCCTGGGCGATCCCCTGCCAGGGAGCGGTTCCCTTCGTGATCGCGGTGTCCGCGGTGAGCGTCCCGATCTCCTGCACCGGGATGTCTTCTTCGGCCAGCGTTTTCCGGACCTGACCGGCGTCCTCGGCCACCACGACCAGACCCCAGTCACCCCAGGTTTCGGCGAGGTCGAACGCCCGCACTCCGCACTGGGCGGCGACCGCGGCCACGGGCTCGTCGAGAGCGAACTCGCCGGTGACCACAGCGCCGAGGCCGTTCGCCTCGCAGAGCGTGCGGACCGTGGCGAACAGGCCGTCGGAGACGTCCATCGCCGTCCGCACGTGCCCGGCTTCGGCCAGCGTCCGACCCGCCTTCAGCTGAGCCGTCGGGCGGCAGGCACGGTCCCATATCTCGTCGCGAGCCGCCTTCGGGAGCGTCGCCCGCCCGGTCTCGAGCAGCGCCGCGGCCCAGAGGTAGCCGGGGGAACCGACCAGCATCAAGTGGTCGCCGGCCTTCGCACCGGAACGCCGCAGCCTGCTACCCGGAGCACAGCGCCCGATGGCCGTCGCGGTGAGCTGCGGGGAGCCGTCGCGGAGGTCGCCGCCGGCGACCTTCGTCCCGTGCGCGCGGCAACAGTCGTCGACACCGTCGAGCAGCCGCTCGAACGCCACGACCGTGGTCGTCTTGGGCAGCGTGTAGTTGACGACGAGACCCAGCGGCTCGGCCCCGGCGGCGGCCAGATCGGACAGGTTGATCGTCGCGAGCAGCCAGCCCGCGTGGTACAGGTCGGGTTCGCGCAGCAGGTCGACGACGGGGGTCGGGCAGCTGTCCGTCGTCGCGACGAGCTCGCTCGGCCGGTCCACCTTGGCCAGGAACGCGCTGTCGTCGCCGAAGCCTTCGGTGCTTCCGTACCGCGGCCGCAGGACTTTTTCCTGGATGCCCCGCTCGCCCAGGTCGCCGAGGCGAAGTTCAGTGCCGGACATGATCCGCCAATCGGGACGCGACGACCACGTGGTCGCTCGAGTAGTTGTGCGGCATGGTGCCGTAGGGCCGCTCGCTCCCGGTCGAAGCGAACAGCATCAAGTTGCAGATCCGGGCGCCGGGGTACACCAGCACCGGGTGCCGGAGGTGGTTGACGATCTCCAGGGTGAGCACGGCGCCGCCGTCCCGGCCGAAGCCCGGGCTGACCTGCCCGCACAGGACCACGCCGATCCCGAGCCGCGCGTAGTCGCTGGTGCCGTCGACGAGACCGGCGAGGTTCTCGGACAGGCCGATCTTCTCGAGCGTCGGCGCGAGCACGACCTCGCCGGGGTCGATGGCCAGCCGGCCGCTCGCGTCCAGCGCCTTCGGGACCAGATTGGGGTGGGTCGACCGGTCCGCGACGTCGACCGGCCCGCGGGTCACGAGGCTGAACGCCTCGTGACCGAGCCGCAGGCTGAGCGCGGCCGGCCGCACGAGCGCGGCGTCGAACGGGTCCACCCGCAGCTCGCCGGTCGCGTGGGCCCGCCGGATGCCCCGGTCGGTCAGCACGCCGTTGCGGTCCCGCTTCACGAGCATCATGGTGCGACCCCGCTGTCCAGGTTCGCCAGTACCGCGATCACGAGTTCCTCGAAGTCTTCTTCGGTGAGGTCGAAGTTCGGCTGGTCGTCGCTCTCCCCCGGCTCGCAGTAGACGACCGTGGTGGGCGTCCGGCGGGGACCTTGGACGACGACCGTCGCGGTCAGCCCGGCGTCGATCGGCCGCACCGTGTGGACGACCGCGGTGTCGCACGTGTAGACGTCGCCGCCCTGGACGTGGGGCACCGCACGGCGTTTGAGCCGTACCTCGCCGTCGGACACCAGTGCGGCCGGGTTCGCGGGGTCGGCGCCGTAGCGGAACCGCCGGAACGGCTTGCCCCGCTCGGCGGTCTCGGTGAACTCGACCATGTGCATGCCGGTGCCGGCGAGCACGTGGGAGGCGAACTCCCAGCGGTGGCTGTGCGGGTTGGACTCGCCGCGGGAGACGGTCTCGCTTTCCGGCCAGACGTGGAGGCGGACGCGGAACTCGGGTTCGACACCCGTGTGGAGGACGATCTTCGCGAAGCCGTTGGGGTGCCAGTACGAGCGTTTCGCGATCTCGGCGACGGCCGGGGCGTCGGCCGCCAGGTCGCGCAGCCAGTCGGCGAACGCGCCGCGGTGGGCGCGGATGTACTCCGCCGTTGCCCGGAGCTGATCCAGGCCGGGCCGGGAACCGTTGCCGCGCAACGCTTCCGCGAGCTGCCGCGGGAACGGGTGATCGCCGTTGACCACCGGAGGTGTCGTGCTCATCGTGCGGGCTTCTCTATTCTGCGGCTGCTGCGGGGGGCAGGAACTGCGGCGCCGGGAAGGCCAGCGCGATCGCGCGCAAGGCCGTCACGGCGTCCAGGGTCATCCAGATGGGAAGATCGCCGCTGCCCCAAGCCCACAGGCCGCGTCCGGGTTCGTAGCGTTCCCACAAGGAATTGAGCGCGCGGCTCAACCTGGCCACCGGCACTTGTGGCGCCTCGGCCAGCGCCTGGAGGACCCAGGCGGAAGTGAAGTGCTTGATCGTGATCCGCACGTCCGGGAGCCCACCGGGCTGCGGAAGGGCGAGATCTTCCGAAACGCCGTCGTCCGGGTGGATCCGCTCGACGAGCCAGCGGGTGCCGACCTCGACGGCGTCGGAGACTTCGGCGCTGCCGTGCCCGGAGCGCAGCAGTTCGCGCAGGGACACCACCGCCCGCGCCGTGTGCGCGGTGGACGGCTCCGGCGCGACCAGCCCCTCTTCCTTCTTCTCGCCCCAGAGCGGGACGCCGTCGAAGTCGAGCCGGGCCGCGAGGAGGTCGTCCGTCAGGCGCCGGGTCAGGGGGGCGTCGGGCGAGAGCCGGACCGAAGTGCGCAGCGCGGCCGAGAGCAGGAACGGCCGCGTCCGGCTGCGGTCGTCGAGCGAGTGCTCGAGGTGGGCCAGCCCCTCCTCGGCCGGGAGGATGGTGCTGGCCTGGAACAGCGCGCCCACGACGGCCGCGGTGACCTCGGGGCGGCGGCCGCCCGACCGGCCCTGCCAGCCGAACTCGGAACGCTTCGCGTAGAGGTCCTCGACGAGCGCATGTAGGTCGATGTAGGGCTCGCCTACCACGCTCATGGCCGAGATCCCGTAGGCGGTGGCGAGCGTCGTGTGCGCGCCCCGCTTCTGGAGGTTGTGGCGCCAGCCGACCGGGCGGCCGTCGCCGTCGCGGATCAGCTCCTCGGCCAGGCTTCCGCCGGCCCGGCGGAAGACCTCCAGCAGGGAGCCTCCGGTGGTCAGGACCCCGGCGGTCACCGGCCCGGGCGAGCGGGCCGCTTCGGCCATCTCCACCAGGGCATTCGCCGCCCGGAAGTGATCGTCGAGCAGCCGGGCGTTCTCCGCCGACGGCAGGTAGCGCCCGGTCTCCCACTGGGTCAGGTTCGCGCGGCTCACGCCGACGATCCGGGCCACGTCCGCCTGCGTCTGCCCGGCGGCCTTGCGCAGCCGGCGCAGTTCGGCGCCCACGCCCTCGGCCGTTACCACATCAGTACCTATCGACCGGGCCCCGGCCGACGTAGAATGTAGGTAAGCCTGCGACATCAGGCTTACCTACACCAGTAGGCGAGGGTAGGGAGGTGACAGAATGTGGACACAGAGCGCACTCTATCCCACCGGCGACTCTTTGTTGGTGCGGACTGGGGTCGACTCGCCCGAACGGGTTGAAACCCCTGCTCGCGGCCCCCCTGTTCGTCGCAATGGCCGCGACCACGCGCAGCTGGGGCACTACGCAAAGTGCCCGGCGGCCTCCCCGAGCCGCCCGTGGGCGCCCTTGCCGGGCTGCCCGTCCGAGTCCGTGCGGAGTCGCCGGGGGTGTCACGATGAAAGACCACAACCTACCTACGTCCCGCGAGCCCGGTTGGTTCGACCGGCTGGTGCTCCGCCTCGGCGAGTGGCTGTTCGCCGCCGAAGAAGACGCCCGCGCCACCGAGCGCGGCTGGGAAGTCCGGCGCGGGGCCCGAGGCACCCGCGTGTACCGCGACCCCCGGTGGGACACCGTGCACGCCTGCGGTTCCTGCGGCGGCCACGGGCTCACCCGCACCGACGGCGCGGCCTGCCCGGCCTGCGCCGGCACCGGAGTCGTCCGCTCGGCGCCCGCGGTCGCGGCCGCCGAGGGAGGGAAAGGAGCACGGCCATGAACCGCGACCACCACGCCACCGAACTGGCCCGGCAGCTGACCCACGTCAAGCGGCCCAACCCGGTCCTGCGGCTCTACCACTGGCGTTACGAGATCCTCGCCGTGACGCTCCTGCCCTACGCACTGGTCAACGCCTTCCTCGCGCTGGGTCTGATCTGGTCCCTGGTCGCCCTGGTGGTGGCGTTCAACTGGGTCTTCTACTGGCGCGCGGCCCGCCGCCACGTCCGCGGCCGGCTGCGCGCGATCGTCGTGCAGCACCGCCTGCGCACGGGTTTCGCGGGCGCGCGCATCTGCACGGTGGACGGCCGCCGCCCGGCGATCCTCTGGACCCGCCCGGTGGACGGCGACGTCATGGTCTGGCTGTTCTGCCCGGCGGGCATCGGGTTCGAGCAGATCCACGCGGGCCGCGCGGCACTGGCGGCGGCGTGCTTCGCGACGGAGGTCTACGTCGACCGCCACCCGAAGTACGCGGCCCTGATCACGCTGACGATCTGCACGACGGCGATCCGGCGTGAGCCGGGACGCGCGGCGTCGCCGGGCGAGGTCGTCCCGCTCCGGGCGCACAGCTGACCCCGCGCCCGGCGTCCACCAGGTGGGCGCCGGGTGCGGCGCACAGCAACCGCACAGGGCGATCACCAAAGCGGGATCGCGTTCATGCGGAACGTCGCAGTTGCCGGCGCTACGGGGTGGATCAGTCATCGTGCTGGAGCTCTGTTCTGCGGCTGATGGGGTTGGGAAGATCGCCACCGCCCTGGTCCCGCTGCCGGCACCTGCGGTGCCTCGGCCAATGCCTGGAGCACCCGGGCGGACGTGAAGTGCTTGAACGTGACCCGCACGTCCGGCTGCGGCAGCGCGACGTCTTCCGACACGCCGGGTGCGGCGCACAGCAACCGCACAGGGCGATCACACCGTCACCAAAGCGGGGCCCGCGACCGTGGTACCCATGACAGCCACCGCCTCCGCAGCAAGGCCCGGGACCGTCCCGGTCGATCTGGCCGGTCCGCAGCCCGTTCTCGACGTCGTCATCCCGGTCTACAACGAAGAGGCCGACCTCGAACCGTGCATCCGACGGCTGCACGCGCACCTGGCCGCGCACGTCTCCTACCCCTACCGGATCACCGTCGCCGACAACGCGAGCACCGATGGGACGCTGCGGGTGGCCGAAAGACTCGCCCGGGAGTTCCCCGAGGTGGCCGTCCACCACCTCGACGAGAAAGGCCGCGGCCGCGCGCTCAACGCCGTCTGGCGGGCCTCCGACGCCGCCGTCCTCGCCTACATGGACGTCGACCTCTCCACCGATCTCGCCGCGCTCGGGCCGCTCGTCGCCCCTCTTCTCTCCGGGCACTCCGATCTCGCCATCGGCAGCCGGCTCGCCCGGGGCGCGCGCGTCGTGCGGGGGCCGAAGCGGGAGTTCATCTCCCGGGCCTACAACCTGATCCTGCGCTCGACGCTCGCCGCGAAGTTCAGCGACGCGCAGTGCGGCTTCAAGGCCATCCGCGCCGACGTCGCGCGTGAGCTGCTCCCCCACGTCGAGGACACCGGCTGGTTCTTCGACACCGAGCTGCTCGTCCTCGCGCAACGCGCCGGGCTGCGGATCCACGAGGTGCCCGTCGACTGGGTCGACGACCCCGACTCGTCGGTCAACATCGTCAGGACCGCCACCGAGGACCTCAAGGGCATCGCGCGCGTCACCAAGGCCACCTTCACCGGCGAGATCCCGATCAGCCGGCTGCGCGAACAGCTCGGCCGGCAGCCGATCGGCGTCGACGCGCCGGGCGTGCCGCCGCGGCTGGTGACGCAGCTCGTGCGGTTCGCCGCCATCGGTGTCAGCAGCACGCTGGCCTACCTCGTGCTGTTCCTGCTGCTGCGGACGGCCGTCGGCGCGCAGCCGGCGAACTTCGCCGCGCTGCTCGTCACCGCGATCGGGAACACCGCGCTGAACCGGCGGCTCACGTTCGGCATCCGCGGGCGCGCCGGTGCCGGGCGCCACCAGTTCGAAGGGCTGATCGTGTTCGGCCTCGGGCTCGCCCTGACGAGCGGGTCGCTGGCCCTGCTCAACGGATCCACCACCCCCGGCCTCGTCCTGGAGATCACCGTGCTCGTGCTGGCGAACCTCGCCGCGACGGTCCTCCGGTTCCTGCTCCTGCGCGGCTGGGTGTTCAACCCGCGCCGCCAGGCCGCCACCCAGAAGGAGTACTGATGACCGCCGTCCTTTCCGACCCCGTGGCGCAGGACCCGCGTCACCGCAAGGAATCCGACGCACACCCGCCACCACGCTGGGTCCGCCCGTCGGTGATCGCGCTGCTGGCCGCGACCGCGGTGCTGTACTTCTGGAACCTGACCGCGTCCGGCTACGGCAACTCGTTCTACGCCGCCGCCGTGCAGTCCGGGACGCAGGACTGGAAGGCCTGGCTGTTCGGGTCGCTCGACTCGGGCAACGTGCTGACCGTCGACAAGCCGCCGGCGGCGCTGTGGGTCGCCACGGCCTTCGCGCGGATCTTCGGGTTCTCCAGCTTCACCGTGCTGGCTCCGCAAGCGCTGATGGGCGTCGCTTCCGTCGGGATCCTTTACCTTGCGGTGAAACGGACTTCGGGTCCGGCCGCCGGGCTGATGGCCGGTGCGGTGCTGGCCCTGACCCCGGTCGCCGCACTGATGTTCCGGTTCAACAACCCGGACGCGCTGCTCGTGCTGCTCATGGTCGCCGGCGCCTACTTCGTCGTGCGGGCCACGGAAAAGGCGTCGCCCGGCTGGCTCGCGCTGGCGGGCGTCGCGATCGGGTTCGGCTTCCTCACGAAGATGATGCAGGCGTTCCTGGTGCTGCCGGCGTTCGGGCTGGTGTACCTGATCGCGGCGCCGACGTCGCTGCCCAAGCGGCTGCTGCACCTCGGCGGCGCGGTCGTCGCGCTGGTCGTCTCGGCGGGCTGGTACATCGCGCTGGTCGACCTCTGGCCGACGGCGTCGCGGCCCTACATCGGCGGGTCCGAAGGGGACAGCCTGCTCGAACTCGCGTTGGGCTACAACGGTTTGTCACGCATCTTCGGTGGCGGCGAAGGCGGCGGCCCCGGTGGCGGCATGGGCGGCGGGAACACCGGCTTCGGCGGCTCGTCGGGTCTCTTCCGGATGTTCGGGTCGAGCTTCGGCACGGAGATCTCGTGGCTGCTGCCCGCCGCGCTGATCGGGCTGGTGGCCGGGCTGTGGTTCACCCGCCGCGCGCCGCGCACCGACCGGACGCGCCTGGCGCTGGTCCTGTGGGGCGGCTGGCTGGTCGTGACCGCGGTGGTGTTCAGCTACATGAGCGGCATCGTGCACCCGTACTACTCGGTCGCGCTCGCCCCGGCGATCGCCGCGCTGGTCGCGATTTCCGGCCGCGCGCTGTGGCAGGGCCGGGACAACCTGGGCCCGCGGGCGACGCTCGCCGGGATGGTCGTCGCGACGGCGGTCTGGTCGTTCATCCTGCTCGACCGGACGCCGGACTGGTTCCCGGCGCTGCGCTGGATCGTGGCCGTGCTCGGCGTCCTGGCCGGGACCGTGCTGGTCATGGGCGTGCCCACCGTACGCAAGGCGGCCACGATCGTCGCGGCCGCGGTGGTACTGACGCTCGGCGTGTCGACCGCGGCGTACGGCGTCGAGACGGCGTCGGTCGCGCACAGCGGCTCGATCCCGACCTCGGGACCGACGTCGAGCGCGATGGGCGGCGGCATGGGTGGCGGCTTCGGCGACGACTCGGCGTCGAGCGCGGTCGGCGAGCTGCTGGCGAAGACGACGACGAAGTGGGCCGCGGCGACGACGGGCTCGCAGAGCGCGGCGTCGCTGGAACTGGCGAGCGGCAAGGCGGTGATCGGCATCGGCGGCTGGAGCGGCTCCGACCCGGCACCGACGCTGGACGAGTTCAAGGCGTACGTCGCGGCGGGCGAGATCGAGTACTACGTCGACGGCGGCCGCGGCGGCGGGCCCGGCGGCGGCTCGTCGGAGATCACCTCGTGGGTGACGGCGAACTTCACCGCCACCACGGTCGACGGCCAGACGGTGTACGACCTGCAGAAGTGACCCTCAGGCCCGGGCTTCCCACGGAGGCCCGGGCCTGGTCACGCGATCCCGCGGGCTTCCCGGACGAACGTGTCGCGGTGGGAGCCGCGGAAGACGGTCGTCTCGACGAGCGCCTCGAAGTGCCGGTACCCGCCGAGGGCTTCGGCCTGGTCGAACGCCTCGGCCGCGGCGGCGGTCCCGTGGCTCCCGCACCCCGCGACGACCACGACCTCCGCGGTTTCCGGGGCGAAGGGGTTCGCGGCGCGGATGACCAGCCCGTAGTCGACGCGCGGTTCGCCGGCGTCGTCGTAGCGTGGCGAGGCCGCGAAGCCGGACTTGCGGTCGTAGACGGAGGAGCCGTTCTCGGCGAACCCGAGCGAGAGCACGCCGTCCAGCCGCTCGAGGACGCTGCCGGTCAGGGAATTACCGCCGATCAGGATGAGGTCTTCGCGGATCTCGTCTTCGGTGAGCGCGCCGGCCTCGACGAGCCGCACGGCCGAGCCGAGCTGAGCCTGCAGTTCGACCGCGGCCAGCAGGTCACCCTGGTCGACCACCCCCGTGTGGTCTCGGCACGCGCCGAACACCATGAGCGGCCGGAGGTCGTGCGGCAGTGGACCCATACCCGGCTCCTTCGGGTCGTTTCTCCGAAGTCGTCGCAGGTCAGCGGGTCGTTACGGCCGGAGCCGCAGGTGGTGGCCGACATCGCCGACGAGGTCGACCGTCACCCGGCGTTCGGTGAATCGCCACCCGTCCGCGGTGCGTGTGAACCGGTCCGCGTACCGGCCCGCCGCGATCGTCTGCAGCGGCAGCCCCGGCGCCGCCTGGAGCACCGTGAAGCAAGCGCGCCCGGACGCCGTGTCGCCGGACACCTCCAGCGCGATGTTCGTCGTCACGTGCTTGGTCCGCGGCGTCCCGTCCTCGTACACGATCACCGTGTCGCGCAGCATCCGCGCGACTTCGGCACCGCGGAAGGTCCCGCCGCCGCCCACGAACGTCCCGGCGGCGAACAGCGCGCCGACGCCGTCGAAGTCACCCGCGTCGACCAGCTCCGCGTACGTCACGACCAGGTTCTCGAGCGCGCGGTAGTCGTCCACGGAAAACGATCGTACAGAGAAAGTATGGAACCCTTCCGTACCGTGGCGGCGACGGCGGCAGGGGGCCGCCGACGGGGGTGAATCCATGACGCTCGATCGCCGGAACCTGCTCAAGCTCGGCGCGGCCGTGGCGGTCGCGAGCACCGCGCTCGTCACCGGCACGGCCGAAGCCGCCACGACGACCCTGCCGCCCGTGCCGGGCATGCTGGGTGATCGGAAAGCCAACGAACTCTGGTACCAGCTCGACGAAATCGCGCTGTACCACCCGGCCCAGGAGGTCCGGGACGCCTACGCGATCCTCTTCCCGTTCATCCAGCAGAACGCCCCGGAGGGCCTGCCCGCGAAGTGGCGGGCGCTGAGCCTCGAACCGGGCTACCCGCACAACTACGCCGAGTTCGTCAAGCCCCTCGAGCAGCCGCTCACCACGCTTTCGCGGCTCCAGCTCGGCAACTTCGACCGCTTCTACCGCGGCGACGAAGAGGGCCTCATAAAAGCCTTCGCGGCCTTCGGGCAGGGAATCCTGTTCGACCCGCGGCGGGCCGATGTCGAGTCCGAAGTGCACACCATGGACGGGGATCCGCCGTCGGGGTACCACTTCTGGCACGCCATCCAGCGCGCGCAGATGGTGCTGAACATCGACCGCCGCCGCTGGGCGCGGATCACGCCGATGCTCGGGTTCGCCTGGGCGCTGCAGTCGATCGCGAAGCCCGACCACCGGCACGTCAACCCGGGCCTGCCGCGGGACCAGGTCCGCGCGCAGGCCCGGTACTGGCTGCCGCGCTCGACCGCGGAACTGGACCGCGACTTCCGTTCGACGCCCTACCCGGACAGCACCCGCTGATACGCCGCCCGCAGCACGGGGCCCGGCGCGATCCCGAGCCGTTCGTCGAGGATCCGCCGGCCCCGGTGGTAGACCGCCACGGCGTCCGCCGACCGCCCGCTCGCGCAGAGCGCGGCCATGAGCAGCGCCCGTGCGCGCTCCCGCAGCGGGTGGTCGAGCACGAGGCCGGTGGCGTCCGGCACCGCCCGCAGGTGGTCGCCGGCCGCCACCTCGGCTTCGATCCGGCTCTCCAGGACGGCCAGCCGGAGCTCCTCGAACCGCGCCGACTCCCCCGCGCGAAGCGGTTCGGCGATGCCGGCCAGCACCGGACCACGCCACAGGTCGAGCGCGGAGCGGAACAACGCCGCCGCACGCGCGGCCTCGCCGGCACGCAGTTCGCCGTGCCCCGCGGCCGCCAGCCGCTCGAACTGCTCCGCGTCGACGGTGCCGCCGTCCGGGGCCAGCAGGTACCCGCCACCCGATCGGACGAGCCGCGCGGGCTGCCCGAGTCCCTTGCGCAGGCGGGAAACGTACGTGCACAGCTGCGCGTCGACCGTCGAAGGCCGCACGCCGTCCCACAGCAGCGAAATGAGCCGCTCATCGGCAACCACCCGGTCGCGCGCCAGCAGCAGCGCCGCCAGCAGCGTCCGCGGTTTCCGGCCGCCGAGCACGGCCGGGCGGCCGTCCGCGCGGATCACCGCCAGCGGACCGAGAATCCGGAACTCCATGCCCCACCCCGTTCCCAAGGTACCCGGACCGACACCGCCGGCACAGGAACGTCTCAGACTGCCCACAGGTTTAGCGCGGACCATGGAGAGCAGAGGGAACGAGGAGGCCGCGATGATCACGACACGACCGGAGTACCCGCGCTGGCACACCGCGAGCGCCCAGGGGCCGCGCTCGCTCAACGCGGATGCCGTTGGCGCCTACGCCGCGGCCGGTGGTCCCGGCATCGTGTTCGCCCTCGCCGACGGCGTCGGGGACGATCCCGCCGCCGCGCGGGCCGCCCGCACCGCCGCCGCGGCCGCCGCCCGCACGCCGGTCCACAAAGGACCGACCGAAGCCGTTCTCGCCGCGCAGCGCGCGGTTCGCGAACAGACCCTCGGGGATGCCGTGCTCGTCGTCGCCATGCCGGCCGAGCACGGCGGGTACCGCATCGCCTGGGTCGGCGACGCCCGCGCGTACGCCTGGGACGGCACCACGCTCGGCCGCCTGACCACCGACCACACCCTCGCCGAGTACTTCCGCGCCCGCCACCAGCCGGTGACCCCGCGGATGGAGCACGTCGTCACCACGAGCGTCCGCACGGCCGAGCCCGAGGAGATCGGCACGGCGGAAACGCCGAGCGCGGGGCTGCTGCTGACCAGCGACGGTGTCCACAAGCCACTGACCGGCAGCGGGATCCGCGCGGTGCTGGCCCGGCCGGGCGCCGGCGCGGCCGAGCTCGTCGAGGCCGCGCTCGCCCGCGGCGGTTCGGACAACGCGACCGCCCTCTACGTCGAACCCCTGGAGGCCGGCAGCACGACGGTGCGATTTCCCGTCGCCGCCTAGCGCTCCCGCCTGAGCTGCCGGTATTCGCGCAGCACCAGGACGATGATCACGACGTCGAGCGCGGCGAAGAACGGCAGCGCGATCGAGTGGGTGTGGATCGCCCGGATGATCTCGTAGACGACGAACGCCGCGAGGACGACCGCCGCGACCGGGTACGCCCGGACGATCTTGCGCGCCAGCGCCCAGACCAGGCCGAGCTTGATCAGGCCGTGGGCGAGCAGGTACGCGACGGCGAACGTCTTCGTGTCGCCGTGGAGGAAGTTCTCCGTCGCCGACTCCAGGTGGCGCGCGAGGGTGCCGGACGGGTCGCCCAGCAGGTCGCGGGTGATGACCGCGTGGGTGAACCCGCTGACGGTCGACGCGGGGATGAACGCGAGGATCAGCGCCCCGACGACCTGCAACGCGCCGTCGAGGCCCTTGATCGCGATCGCGATCCGGAAGAACCTCTCGGTCGCGTTCGTCTTCGCTTCGGCCATGGGTGCCTCCTCTCACCCTCACTCTGCCTCAGCTGCGGTGCGTCCGCACCCGGGAACAACACAGGCGCAAACGGGGCATATACCGGTCAATCCTCGGAAACGGCATGGAATGCATTGCCGGCGCATCAAGATCATCCCTGTGCTGTGATTTCCGTTCGCCGGTGAAGAAGAGGAGCGCGGAGGGCCGCCGGGAGGCGCTCGCGTTGTTCGAGCGCTTTCACGACGCTCGCGCGCGGCGGCACTTCGACCGCCTGGCCACGATGCTCACGAGCTGATCCGGCTCAGGCACCTTGCGCACCGTTCGTGCCGGGCTGTCCGGCCCGACGGGTCGGTGCCGTAGAACGGGAAGCACGCCGCGCCGCAGACGGCCAGGAAGATCGGCCCGCACCGGAGGGGGTGCGGGCCGACCTGGTGGGCGACGGCCAGTGCGCGCCGCCGTGCGCCCGCTTCGGGGAGCCAGCCGTGGTCCGGGAGGGTGGCCCGGACCCGGGCGTCCAGCTCGTCGGCGCGGGCGACGAGGTCCGCGCCCAGCTCGGCGAGCCGTTCGCCGAGGTCGCGGAGGATGTCCGGCCGCGGTGTCTCGTCGTCCAGGGTGCGCGCCAGCCACGAGACGTCGGGGCCGAGCGAACCGTGCAGGTCGCGGACGCGCTCGACCAGCCGCTGGTCCCGGTCGGCGCCGGTCAGCACCGAGCCAGCCACGCTTTCCGGCATTCGGCACAGGTCGGGTCGAACCAGTGCCCGCCGAGCTGCGGAACGTCGCGCACCGCGACGGTCACCTCTTCCCCGCACAAGGCCTCGAACCGTTCTTCCGGACGCGGCGGGAAAGCCCCGTCGAGCGCATGACGCTTTCCTTCCGCCTGTTGCCACCTCAACATGACGTCCATTCAATCTGTCCGATCCGGTTGACACCAAGACATCGAGAGGGTGATGGACGGGGTTCGTATCATCGGCGCATGAAAGCGACTTCTTCCACCCCACGCGCTCGCGCGTTGGCCGCCGGGCTGCGCGAAGTACGCGAAGCGCACGGAGTGGGGTTGCGCCAGCTGGCGCGCATACTCGGCTTCGCGCCGCAAGTGCTGTCGTTGTGGGAGAAGGGGTTGAGGTTGCCCTCGGTGGCGGACGTGGCGCTCATCCTCGGCTTCTTCAAAGTCCGCGGCGAAAAGCAGAAATATCTGCTAGAATTGGCCAGGACGGCGAAAGAGCGGGATTGGGTCACGCCGGGCACGCCCGAAATCAGCCCGGAGCTTTCCGGATTGGTCGAGTGCGAACGGTCCGCCACGAAAATCACCGCGTGGGCCTGCACGCTCATTCCCGGAATTCTGCAGACACCCGACTACGCGCGAGCGATTCTTGACAATTCCGACCTCACGCGAAGCCAGGCCGATGCCCACCTGGTCATGCGACTCGAACGGCAGAAGATGCTCACCCGGGCCGAACCGGTCCAGTACCGGGCGATCATCGGCGAGCGCGCCTTGCGCGAGCCGGTCGCCGGCGAGGACATCCTGTCCGACCAGATGGACCACCTGCTCGCGATTGCCGAGCGACCCCACGTTTCGCTGCGGGTGCTGCCCACCGAGGCCGGCTACCACCCCGGCATGCTCGGCTCCTTCTTCCTCTACGAATACGAGGACTCACCCCCGATCGCGCTGCTCGAACACGCCTACTCGAGTGCTTTCCTGCACGCGGACGAGCACATCCGCTCGTACCTGAGGCTTGCTAAAGTGTTGGCGGAGAGAGCTTTGAGCGAATCTGCCTCGCGTGCGCTGATCGCGGAGGCAGCGAGATAGCCGAGGAGCCGAATGCAAGCCTGGCGCAAGTCCAGCCACAGCGGCGGCAATTCCGAGTGCGTCGAGGTGGCGATCGAACGCACCGTCGGGGTGCGGGACAGCAAGGCGCCGGCCGCCGGTCAGCTCACCGTGTCGCGTCGGGCCTGGTCAGCGGCCCTTCGCCGGCTCCGCTGAGGTCTCCGCCTCCACCACGTCCTGCGCGAACGCGACCGCCGCCTTGGCCGCGTCGTCGCCGAAGATCGGGCCGTTCGCGTACAGGCCGTCGATGATCAGCAGCACCCGGGCGGCCAGCCGCTCGGGGTCGGCCGCCGACGTCTCCGCCGCCAGGTCGCGCAGCTGCGCCCGCGCCCGCACCAGGTACTCCACCGCCACGCGGTGGGCCGGGTGCCGCCGCTCGGGGAACTCCGCCAGGGTGGCGCGCAGCGCGCACCCGCGCGAGCCGGGCTCGGTCGCCCGCACCCCGGCCGCGCGCACCAGCTCGACCAGCTGCCGCTCGGGGATGTCCGCGGCCGCCTTCGCGCCGTCCAGGAGCGCGTCCCAGCGGGTGGCGCAGCGCCTCAGGTACGCCACCACCAGGTCGTCCTTGCTCGCGAAGCACATGTAGAGCAGGTTCTTGCCGCAGCCGCACTCGTCGATGATCCGCTGCAGCCCCACGGCGTGCACCCCGTGCCGGTCGAACAGCCGCGTGGCGGTTCCGAGGATGCGTTCACGGGCGTCCGGCGTCGGCATGCGGGGGATCGTACGGCCTCCCCGGGCGCCGGGGAGGCCGTCACGCGATCACATCGACGGCGGTGCCGACTTCGTCCCCCAGCTCGTGGGGGTGTCACTCAGCCGGAACTGGATCTTGCCCGCGCGGAGCAGGTCCGCGTGGGAGATCCAGCTGCGGTCGTAGCCGCGGTGTCCGACCTGGACGTCCTTTGTGTACTGCAGCTTCGCCGCGCTCGCGCCGGGGGCTTCGATCTCGATCTTGCGCCCGCCTTCCGGGTGGATCTCGACCTTCTCGAACATCGGCGTGCTGAGCAGGTACGTCCCGGAGCCGGGCTGGGCTTCGAAGACGCCGGCCATGCCGAAGACGAGCCACGACGAGATGGTGCCGAGGTCGTCGTTGCCGGGCATGCCGTAGGGCGTGTCGGTGAAGAGCGTCCGCGCCGCGCGCAGCACGGCCGAGGTCTTCCACGGCGCGCCGGTCCAGCTGTACATCCAGGGCGCGTGCAGGTCGGGCTCGTTGTTCGGGTTGAAGGCGAAGTTGTTGTGGTAGTCGTACGCGCCGTGGACCCAGGAGTCCGCGGCGGCCTTCGCCGGGTCGCTCAGCAGCAGCGGCAGGTCGAAGAACGTGTCGAGCCGCTTCTCCGCCTGGCCCGCGCCGCCCATCAGGCCGAACAGCTTCGCGGTGTCCTGCTGGGCGAGCCACTGGTACTGCCACGGCGTGCCCTCGTGGAAGCCGGTGGACTGCGCCGGGTCGGGGTTGCCGACGCCGGTGCCGTCCGCGGCCTTCGTGCGCGGGAAGCCGGTGAAGCCGTGGGATTCGACGCTGCCGTCCCACAGCTTGGTGAAGTTCCCACAGCGGGCCTGGAGCGTCTTGGCCTTGTCCCGGTACCCGAGCCCTTGCGCCATGGTGGACAGCGCGCAGTCGGCGAGGGCGTACTCGAGAGTCGCCGAACCGGCCTGGCGGGTGTCGCCGTAGGTGTAGCCGGGCAGGTCCTGGTAGCCGATCCAGCCGTTCTTCACGTAGGTCGGGTTGCCGTCGCGACCGCGGAAGATCGACTGGTCCGCCGGCACCTCGTTGGCGTTGCGCCACAGCGCGTCGAACAGCTGGCGCGCGGTCTTGTCGTCGAGGAGGCCACGGCGGTAGTTGTCGACGACCCAGGGCGTGACGGGGTCGCCGCTCATCACGTTCGTCTCGCCGCCGGCGAGCGCCCAGCGGGGTACCCAGCCGCCGTCCTGGTAGATCTCGAGGACGGACTTGGTCATGTCCGCGGCCTTGTCCGGGTGCAGGAGCGCGACCAGCTGGTTCTGCGAGCGGTAGGTGTCCCACAGCGAGAACATCTGGTAGTAGGTGTCCCGGCTGCGGTGCACGGCGTCGTCGAAGCCGCGGTAGGAACCGTCCACATCGGACCCGACGGACGGGTGCAGCAGCGACCGGTACAGCGCGCTGTAGTAGGTCCGCTGGTCGGCGGTCGTCCCGCCGGCGACGCGCATGCGGTTCAGCTCGTCCGCCCAGGTGTCGTGGGCCTGCTTCTCGGCCTTGTCGAACGACCGGGGCTGTTCGGTGGTGCGGTTCAGCCTCGCGCCGTCGACGGAGGTGTAAGAGAGGCCGACGGACGCACCGACCTGGCTCTTGTCGGAGCCGAAGGTGAGCCAGGCGCCGGTGCGCTGGGAGCCGAGAGTGGCGTCGCGCTGGTTCGGCGTCAGCTTGTTGTCGGTCCAGGTGCCGAAGCTGGTGAACGCGCGGTCGAACTTGGCGCTGAAGAAGACCTTGTAGCGTTCTTTCTGGGTCTCCCAGCAGAAGTTGCCGCCCTGCAGCCAGCCTTCGACGGTGTCGTCGCCGACGACGTGGACGTCGCCGGCGTAGGTGTAGCCGTTGCTCTCGCCGACCTCGATGAGGACGTTCTCGCTGATGGCGCCGGCGGGGAAGGTGTAGCGGTGCTGGCCGGTGCGCTGGGTGGCGGTCAGCTCGGCTTCGATGCCGTTGCCGAGCTTGACGCCGTAGTACCCGGGCCGGCGGGTCTCGTCGGCGTGGCTGAACTTCGCCCCGTACCGGGCGGGGTCCGAGCTGGTGACGGCGCCCGTGGTGGGCATGAACCGGAAGTTGCCCATGGTCTGGCAGCCGACGCCGGAGAGGTGGGTGTGGCTGAAGCCGAGGGTGGTGTCCTGCGCGTAGTCGTAGGACGCGTACTTCTTGAGCTGGGTGTCCGGGCTGAGCTGCACCATGCCGAAGGGGGTGGTGGCGCCCGGGAAGGTGGTGCCGTCCCCGTTGTTGCCGATCGAGGTGTCGACGAGGGTGGTGGGGTCGTCGGCGAACCTGGTCTTCGCTTCGGCGGGCGTCGCGAGGGCCACGGTGGTGGCTCCCGCGAGCAGGGTGGCAAGGACGCGCGTCCGCGCTCTCATCCGTTTCCTCCTGACAACGTTGTCACTGATCCGGGGTGATCTTTTCCGTTGTCCGGTGGACAAAGCAAGCCCGGAAAGCCTTGAACCTGACGCGACGTCAGGTTTTACGGTCGAGGCGTGAGCGAACGCAGGTGGAGCATCGGGGAGCTGGCCCGGGCCAGTGGCGTCACGGTGCGCACCCTGCACCACTACGACCGGATCGGCCTGGTCTCGCCGGCCGAGCGGACTCCGGCCGGGCACCGGCGGTACGTCGAGGCCGACGTGCGCCGGCTCTACCGGGTGCGGACCTTGTGCGGGATGGGGCTTTCCCTGGACGAGGTGGCCGTCGTGCTGCGGAACGCGGCCGACGACCTCGGCTCGTTGCGGGGCCTGCTGACCGCCCAGCTCGCCGACCTGGAGGCCCGGGCCGCGCGCGTCGAGGAGTCGGCCCAGCGGCTCCGGGGCCTGCTCGCCCGGCTGGCCGAAGCGGCCATGCCGGCACCGGAGCAGTTCCTCGCCGCCCTGGAGCCGATGTCCGTCGAGGCCGGCCGGTACCTGTCCGCCGCCCAGCTCGAGACGATCACCGGACGAGCCGCGCGGCTGGGCGGCGGCGCGATCGAGACCCTGAAGACCGAGTGGCTCGAGCTCTTCACCCGGCTTCGGCGGCACCTGCTCGACGGGACCCCGGTCGACGCTCCGGCCGTGCAGGAGCTGGTCGCGCGCTGGCGCGCGACGGCGGCCGCGTTCCACCCCGGCGACCGCCGGTTCGAGGCGGCGACCACGGCGCTGTGGGAGGACAACCGGGCCGGGCTGGGCCGGGACCTCGACGAGCGGCTCGGCTGGGCCGGTCCGGGCGGCGCCGCCGAGGTCGTCGACTACCTGCGCAAGGCCCGTGCCGCAGGCGAAGACCCTGCCGAAGACGCTCCCGAAGAAAAGGACGAGTGAATGGACGCCGACATCACCGGGTGGCTCCGGGAGAACGTGGTCCGCCTGCGGACGCTCGAGCCGGACTCCGGCTACGACGAGCTCGAGCCGCTGCGCGACATCGTCGGCGACGCTCGCGTCGTGGCCGTCGGCGAGAGCACGCACCGGGTGCACGAGTTCTACCAGCTGCGCCACCTCGTGACCCGGTTCCTCGTCGACGAGCTGGGGTTCACCGGGTTCGCGATGGAGTCCGGCTTCCCGGAGGGCTGGGCGGTCCACGACTGGGTGCTCGGCGGCGACGGCGACCTGGACGAGCTCCTGCGCACCGGGATCACCTACCACATGGGCAAGTGCGCGGAGATGCGTGACCAACTGGTCTGGCTGCGCGAGCACAACCGCACGCACGACCGCAAGATCCGCTTCTACGGCATGGACGTGCCCGACTCCAGCGCGTCCGCTCGGCCCGGGGTCACGGCCGCCTTGGCCTTCCTGGACGAGGCGGACCCGGCCTACGCCGCGGCGGCCCGCAAGACCCTGCTGCCGCTGTTCGGCTACCTGCCATCCGATCGGAGCGGGCTCGCCTGGGCCGCCCCCGCGATCCACGCCTACCTGGCGCTCGACACCGCCCACCGCCACGAGCTGACCGCCCGGATCGGCGAGCTGACCGAACGCCTGCGCGCCCTGCGCGTCCCCTACTCCACTGTGGACGCGACCGGGGCCGACATCGCGCTGCAGTGCGCGGTCAACGCGAGGTACGCCGACGCCTTCCTGGCCAACATGGCCGCCGCGCCGGGACGCACCTACCGGGGCGCCAACGTCCGGGACGCGGCGATGGCCGACAACGTCGAGTGGATCCTCGGCCGGGAGGACCGCATCGTCGTCGGGGCCGCCAACGGGCACGTGCAGCGCTCGCCGTACCGCGTGCCGCCGATCATCAACGAGGAGCAGGTCATGCTCGGCCAGCACCTGGCCCGCTCGCTCGGCGACCGGATGGTGGTCATCGCGACCACGTACGACGGCGGTCGCGTGTTCGGCCACCGAGCGTTGCCCGACGGGCCGGCCGGCCACACCGAAGTGTTTTACGAGGACGTCGCGCCCTTCACCGAACCGGGCAGCCTCGATGTCCTGCTCGCCGGCGCCGGTGCCCCGCTCGGCCTGCTCGACCTGCGCGACGTCCCGAGCGACGGCAAGGTGGCCCGCCGCTTCGCCGAGATCGACGGCCTCCGGCAAGGACCGTACAAGCAGCTGGTGGACCCGCTCGCCGCGTTCGACGCCGTCGTGCACATCGACAAGATCACGCCTTGGCACACCTTCATCGACGCGCCGGACCCTGGCGAGGGCCGGTGATCGCGGGTGCGTGGAACCGGTTCGCCGGGGTCAGCTCTGGTGCGTGACGTGACCGCCGAGGATCGTCGCCGTCACCGGGAGGGCCCGGAGGTCCGCGGCCGACAACGTCGACGGGTCGGCCGCCGTCACCATCAAGTCCGCCACGTCACCCACGGAAACCCCGCGACGGCCGCCCGAAGACGCCGCCAGTGCGTCGGGGAACGGGATGGACTCCTCCGGGTGCCACGCCGGGCGGTCGTCGTCCGTGCGGAACACCGCCGACGCGATGCCGTCCCACGGGTCCAGCGGTGCCACCGGTGCGTCCGACCCGAATTCCAGGCGGGCACCCGATTCCAGCAGCGAGCGGTACGGGAACGCGCGGGACGTCCGGCCGTGCCAATGGCGGTCGGCGACGTCGCGGTCGTCCGGCTGGTGCGCCGGCTGGACCGCCGCGATCACGCCCAGCTCGGCGAACCGCTGGACGTCGGAAGCCGAGAGCAGCTGCGCGTGCTCGATCCGGCCGGGACAGCCGACCTCTTCGAACGCGTCCAGCGCGATCGTGTTCGCGTGGTCGCCGATCGCGTGGACCGCCGGGAGCAGGCCGTGCGAGAAAGCCCGCTCCATCAAGGGAACCAGCTCGGCCGGCGGGAGTTCGAGGAGCCCCGGCGAATCCCCGCCGGGATAGGGGTCGTGGCAATAAGCCGAGCGCGTGTTGAGTGAGCCGTCCACGAAGAGCTTGAACGGGCCCACCGTCAGCAGCCCGTCCGAATCCGGGAGGACATCACCCGTGCGGTGGCCGCGCTCGATCGTCTGGTCCAGCAGGAACCTGGCGATCACGCACGAGATCCGGGCCGCCGGGGCACCTCGGCGCGTCCAGTCCGCGACCGTGTCCGCGTATTCGTAGTCGACGATCTGCGTCACTCCGCGGGCTGCCGCCGCGGCCACCGCCTCCGCCACCCACTGATCCTGGACGTCGATCGCGGCCGTCGGGAGCTGGGCCGTCGCGCTCATGCAGTCGTTCTCCAGCAGCACGCCCGTCGGGTGGTCGCGGCCGATCAGCTTCAGCGCCGCCGGGCTCAGCCACAGCGTGTGCAGGTCCGCGCTGAACAACGCCACCGCCCGCCCCGGCAGCGCCCGCTGCAGCAGGTCCTTGTGCGGCCGGTCCGGCCAGAGCGCGTCGCGGAACCCGGCGCCCACGACCAGTTCCGTCTGCCGCGCCGGTGTCGCCAGCAGGTGCGCCAGCAGCAGCTCGATCGCCTCACCCGCCGACCGCGCCGCGTCGAGGGGGATCCGGCGGCGGGACGTCGCCCACTGCACCAGGTGGACGTGCGCGTCGACCAGTCCCGGCAGCAGCGTGCCACCGTGCCCGTCGACGACCCGCGCCGCGAACCCGGCCGACCCCGGCTCGGTGATCGCCGTGACGCGGCCGTCGTTGACCCGGACGTCCGCGAGCTCCCCGCCGAGCCCCGGCCGCACGCGGCGCAGCAGTAGATCATCCATGCGGACAACCTTGCCAGCCGGACCCGTCCGGGTGAAGCACGGAGTGAGATGGGAATGAGATGGGTACTAGCTACCGTTGTAAGAGATGGCAGCCGTCGCCCGCCGAAGGGTCAGGGCCGGTCCATGGGCGCCGCCCTCATAAGCCGCGCAGGGTTCGACTCCCTCGGTTGCCACGCGATGCTCGGGGCGAGGCCTGTTCGCGGAAAGCGCGAACCGGGCCTCGCCTCGCGGTGTCTCCCGGGGGTCGAACCCCCGGACCCCCGCCAGGGGGCAAGCCCCCTGGACCCCCGGCCGTGGTTGCGTCTCGCTGTCAGCCCACCGGGATGTCGCGCCTTCGCAACGCTGCCAGGCCTCCCGCGCCGGCCGCGAGGGCGATTGCCACCAGCCAGAGCACCGGTGTCACCGAGAACGTGCCGCCCGGCAGCCTCGGCAGGTGCTGGAACGGGGAGATCCCCAGCACCACGTCGTTCCACCGCAACGCCGTTCCCACCAGCGACAGCAGCAGGAACGCGCCCAGCAGCCCCCACGCCGCCGCCGCGAAGCGCGGGACGAAACCGATCAGCAACGCCGCCAGCCCGGCCAGTACCCACACCGCCGGCAGCTGGGTCAGCGCCGCCGGGACCAGCGAAGCGCCGTACGCCGACCCCATCGCCAAACCCGTGACAGCCAGCAGGAACGCCGAGCCCAGCACCGCGAACGTCAGGTGCGCCAGGGCCCAGCCGGTGCGGCCGACCGCTGTCGCCAGCAGTGGTTCCGCCCGGCCCGCCGCCTCTTCCGCGCGCAGCTTCAGCGTCGCCTGCACCGCGTAGCCTGCCGCCGCCAGGCCGAACAGCGTCATCGTCCCCGCCAGGTACGCGTCCGTCACCGCGCCTCCGCCGCCGACGCGCGAGAACACGTCCGCGACGGCCTTGTTGTCGCGCATCATCTCCGCGACGTTCTTCCCGACCCCGCCCATCAGCAGCCCGATCAGTGCCAGGCAGACGGTCCAGACCAGCAGCGTCCCCCGCTGCAGCCGCCAGGCCAGCGCCAGCGGGGACCGCAGAGACGCCTTCGCCGTCGCCCGCCCCAGCCGGGCCGGGAGGAGCGCCGCGCCGAGGTCCCGTCGCGCGGACAGCGCGACCGCCAGGACCACCAGCGCGCCGGTCGCGAGAACGCCCAGGGCGAGCACCCACCACTGCTCCCCCGCGAACGGCCGCAGCCGGTGCGCCCAGCCGATCGGCGACAACCACGCGACCCAGCCCGCCGAGCCGCTGCTGTCGCCCGCCGCCCGCAGCAGGAACGCCAGGACCAGCACGCCGATCCCGATCCCCCGCGCGCCGCTCGCACCCCACGTCAGCTGCGCGGCGACCGCGCCGACGCCGGCGAACACCCAGCCCGCCAAGGAAAACCCGAGACCCAGCGCCAGCGCACCGGCGAAGGGGGCACCCTGCGCGGCGAGGCCGAACCCGACCAGGAGCCCGTACGCCAGGCACGCGCCACAGGCGGCGATCACCGCCGCCGCCAGACCCGCGTGCCGCCCGACGACGGTCGCGCCGGTCAGCTCCCGGCGGCCCGCCTCCTCCTCGGCCCGGGTGTGCCGGACGACCGTCAGCAGCGCGATCAGCCCGACGACGACCGGGACGAACCCGCACTGCCACGCCAGGAGATTCCCCACCGACGAGCCGTACAGCGGCCCGTTGCGGACGACGAAGGTCGCGCTGGAGGCGTTGAGGTCGTAGAAGTGCTGCCGCGACGCCGCATCCGGGTAGGCCGCCTTGATCGACGACAGGTAGCCCATCGGCGCGACCGCCAGGCAGACGATCCACAGCGGCATCAGCCACCGGTCCCGGCGCAGCACCAGCCGCAGCAGCGACCAGGTCCCCGTCATCGCGCTGCTCCGACCGGCTCGTCGTGGCGGTAGTGACGCAGGAACAGCTCCTCGAGCGTCGGCGGACGGCTCACCAGGTTCCGCAGCCCGGCCTCGGCGAGGTGGCGCATCACGTCGTCCAGCGAAGCCTGGTCGACCGACAGGTGGACGTGCGAGCCGTACGTGCTCAGGTCGTGGACGCCCGGCAGTGCGCCCAGGTCCGCGGGGACGTGCGCGAGCGAGGCGTCGATCGTGATCCGGCCCAGGTGCCGCAGCTCGTCCAGGGTGCCCGACTCGACGGTGCGCCCGGCCCGGATGATCGTGACGCGGTCGCACAGCGCCTCGACCTCGGACAGGATGTGCGAGGACAGCAGCACGGTCCGGTCACCGCGCTCCCGCTCCTCCTCGACGACCTGCCGGAACACCTCCTCCATGAGCGGGTCGAGCCCGGACGTCGGCTCGTCGAGCACCAGCAGCTCCACATCGGACGCCAGCGCCGCGACGAGCGCGACCTTCTGCCGGTTGCCCTTCGAGTACGTCCGGCCCTTCTTGCGCGGGTCGAGGTCGAAGCGCTCGATGAGTTCCGCGCGCCGCTCGCCGTCCAGCCCGCCGCGCAGCCGGCCGAGCAGGTCGATGACCTCGCCGCCGGTCAGGTTGGGCCAGAGCGTGACGTCGCCCGGCACGTACGCGAGCCGCCGGTGCAGCTCGGTCGCGTCGGTCCAGGGGTTCCCGCCGAGCAGGGTGGCGCGGCCGCCGTCGGCCCGCATCAGCCCCAGCAGGACGCGGATCGTGGTGGTCTTGCCGGCGCCGTTCGGCCCGAGGAAGCCGTGCACCTCGCCGGTGTGGACGGTCAGGTCGAGCCCGTCGAGGGCTTTCGCCGCGCCGAACGCCTTGGTGAGGCCGTCGGCGGTGATCGCTTCGGCCATCGTCATTCCTTCCGTTGGTAGGCGGCCAGCGCTTCGCGGGCCTTTTCGAGGACTTCGGTGGTGGCGAGCGGGTTCAGGAACAGGTGCCCGGCGGCCGCGGACATGCGCAGCATCGCCTCGTTCGTGCCCGGCTCCTCGCCGAGCGCGCGGGCGACGTGGTCCTGCAGGATCATCAGCCCGCCGGTCATCGCGGCGAGGGCGGCGGCGACGCCCCGCGGGTCGGGCATGTCCATGCCCTGCTCGCGGAAGTAGCGCTCGGTTTCGTCGACGATCCCGGTGAACTGCGCGTCGGCGGCGGCGGAGCCGTCGACCATGGCGCGGCCCAGGTACCGGCGGTAGAGCAGCTGGCGGGCGTCGAACGTCGGGAGGAACCCCGGGTTCGCGGCACCCTTCGCCAGCACCTCCTCCTTGAACTTCAGCAGCTCGTCGAAGACGTGGGTGTCGCACGCCTCGCGCAGGCCGTCCTTGGAGCCGAAGTGGTGGCGGATCAGGCCGCCGGACACCCCGGCGGCCTCGGCGATGTCGAGGATCGAGGTCTTCTCCATGCCGCGCTCGGTGAACAGCTTGATCGCCGCGTCGCGGATCCGGGCCCTCGCCGTGAAGTCTTCCGTGCTCATCAGCAGTCCTATACGTACGTGTAGTCGACTACACGTGAATATAGCCCGCTGCACACAGGTATAGCAAGGCATCCCTTTCACCGGAAACTGGCGCTTCGGGTTGACTCCCAACCGGGCAGTCGATTAGGCCATTCGGCTCGCAACCAATTGCGGTCAATGGGCTAAGTGTCTGATTGCTGACGAAGATCTCACGTTGTGTACTTCACGGACGCATCTCTTCATGAAGGGTCGTTCTCAGTGACAACGCACAGATCGCGCTGGAGACGGCGGGCCGGGATCACCGTCCTCGCCACCGCACTCGGCGCCTCCGTCCTCGGCATCGCCGTCCCCGTGGCGTCCGCCCAGCAGGCCCCGCCGACCTCGGGCGCGGCCGACGGCAAGACCCTCGACGAGCACGACCGCGCGCTCGTCGCCGAAGCCGAGAAGGCCGGAAAGCCCGACGTCACGCTGCTGATCGCGGCGGAGAAGGGCCAGACCGGCGCCGCCGTGAACGAGCTCAAGGCGCTCGGCGGTGTCGTCCAGTCCACCGACACCAAGCTCGACTACGTCAAGGTCAGCGTCCCGACGGACAAGGCCGAGAAGGCCGCGAAGCTCAAGTCGGTCAACGCCGTCGACGTCGACGGCCTCGTCTACCGCGACGACCCGAAGCCCGACGGCGCGCAGGTCCCCTCGCCGCAGCCGGCACCGGGCAAGAACACCCCGCGCGTGAACCCGTACCTGCCGACCGGCGACACCTACGCGGCGCAGTTCGGCCAGGTCCTGCCCAACTGGGACGGCAAGGACACCACGGTCGCGGTGCTCGACTCCGGCGTCGACCTCGACTCCCCCGCGCTGGCGACCACCAGCCACGGCGAACGCAAGATCGTCGACTGGTACAACGCCAACGCCACCAACTCCGGTGACGGCACCTGGGTCAAGCAGTCCACGCAGACCTACACCGGCGCCTTCACCGCGAACGGCAAGAACTGGACGGCCCCGGCCACCGGCGGCCCGTACACCTTCGGCGTCTTCAGCGAGACCGCCGGCGACCTGGGCGGCGCGGACAGCGAGACCGGCGGTGACGTCAACCGCGACGGCGACCGCGCCGACTCGTGGGGCGTGCTCCTCGACCCGGCGACCAAGGAGGTCCGGGTCGACCTCAACGGCAACGGCGACTTCACCGACGAGAAGCCGATGACCGACTACGCCAAGAAGTACGACTACGGCTTCTTCGGCACGGACAACCCGGCGACCGACGTCGCCGAGCGGATGGCCTTCGTGGTCCAGACCGACAAGCCGGGCTTCGTCGGCATCGGCATCTCCGGCGCCGAGCACGGCTCGCACGTCGCGGGCATCGCCGCCGGCAACGACCTCTTCGGCGGCAAGATGGACGGCGCGGCCCCGGGCGCGAAGCTCCTGGCGGTCAAGGTCTGCCTCACCGGCACCGCCTGCACGTCGTCGGGCCTGATCGACGGTGTCGTCTACGCGGCCAGCCACGGCGCCGACGTCATCAACATCTCGATCGGTGGCCTGCCCGCCCTCAACGACGGCAACAACGCCCGTGCGGAGCTCTACAACCGCACGATCGCCGAGTACAACGTCCAGATCTTCATCTCGGCCGGCAACAGCGGCGCCGGGGCGAACACCGTCGGCGACCCGTCGGTGGCCACGGACGCGATCTCGGTCGGCTCGTACATCACCAAGGAGACCTGGCTGTCGAACTACGGCTCGGTCACCAAGAACGCCGAGTCGCTGCACCCGTTCTCCTCGCGCGGCCCGCGTGAGGACGGCGGCTTCAAGCCGGACATCATCGCGCCCGGCGCGGCGATCGCGACCATCCCGCGCTGGGAAGCAGGGGGCCCGGTGGCCGGCACGTACGGCCTGCCCGCGGGCTACGCGATGCTGCAGGGCACGTCGATGGCGTCGCCGCAGGCGACCGGCGCGGCGGCTCTGCTGGTGAGCGCGTACAAGGCGACGCACAAGGGCCAGCGGCCGCCGGTGGCGCAGCTGCGCTCGGCCATCAAGTCGACCGCGCGGTTCGTGCCGGGCATCGACGCCTACGCCCAGGGCGCGGGCCTGTTCAACGTGCCGGCCGCGTTCGTCGCGCTGTCGCTGAACCCGAAGCCGGACGCCGTTTCGACGTCGGTCGAGGTGCACACCGCGCTCTCGGGCCTCCTGGCCACCCCGAACACGGGCGTGGGCATCCACGACCGCGAAGGCGTGACCACGGGCAAGGCGTACACCCGCACGTACACGATCACCCGCACCACGGGGTCGGCGCAGCCGGTACCGTACTTCGCGCGGTGGACGGGCAACGACGGGACGTTCTCGTCGAAGTCCACAGTGGTCCTGCCGCTGAACACGCCGGTGAAGTTCGACGTCAAGGTCGAGCCGAAGAAGGCGGGCGCCCACTCGGCGGTGCTGAACCTGGACAACCCGCTGACCATCGGCGTCGACGTGCAGACCCTCAACACGGTCTTCGCGCCGCAGGAGTTCACCGCCGACAAGGGCTACCAGGTCGACGTCTCCGGCAAGATCGCCCGCAACCAGGCGACCAGCTACTTCGTGCGGGTGCCCCAGGGCGCCAGCGCGCTGAAGGTGGACCTGGACGCGGGGGCCGGCGCCCCGGGCAAGGGCCAGGTGCGGTTCCTGCGCTACGACCCGACCGGTGTCCCGGCCGAGGCGAGCACGTCGACGACGTTCTGCTACCTGCCCGACGCCGGCGCCGGCTGCCCCGGTGGCACGCCGACCAGCCGGACGATCGCCAACCCCCAGCCGGGTGTGTGGGAGATCGTCGTGGAAGCGCGCCGGACGTCCGATGTGGACAATGCGGCGTACAAGCTGTCGGCTTCGGTGCTGGGCACGGCCATCGCGCCGAACCCGGACACGATCGCCTCGGCCACGCTGGGCACGCCGATCGCGCGTTCGTACACCGTGACGAACACGCTGGGCGCCTTCACCGGCAAGCTGAACGGCGCCACGCTGGGCAGCGCCAAGGTCGCGCGGCAGTCGATCGCCGACGGGGCGCAGCAGCAGTACCAGATCCAGGTGACGCCGGGCTCGACGTCGCTGACGGCCACGATCGGCCGGACGTCCGACGTCGGCGCCGACCTGGACCTGGTGCTGTACAACTGCTCGACCGGGTCCTGCGTGCAGGCGGCGGTCAGCGCGGACGGTGACTCCGAGGAGTCGGTCACCGTGGCCAACCCGGCCGCGGGTGTCTGGGTCGCGCTGGTCGACGGGTTCGCGGTGCCCTCGGGTACCACGGACTACGACTACCTGGACGTGTTCACCAACCCGGCGTTCGGTTCGGTCGCGGTGACCGACGCGAACGCGCTGCGGGCGTCCGGCAGCTCGTGGACGGTGCCGGCGACGGTCACCGCCACGGCGGCCCCGGCGTCGGGCCGGATCCTGCGCGGTCAGCTGACCGTGCAGACCGACACGGGCGTCACGGTCGGCTCCTCGCTGGTGCTGGTCAACTCCGTCAGCTAGTCCCGCTCAACGGAAACCGCCCCGGGTGCGCCCGGGGCGGTTTTCGCTGTATTGGTGGGTTTCCGACGCAAGTTTGCGTATGTGCGGTGAACTCTTGCCCTGGCGCGGAAGCCGTCCGTATGGTCTGGAACACTCCGCACCCACCGAGGGGTTCCCGCATGCGACGGATTTCGACGTTCTTCGCCGCTCTTCTCCTGCTGGCCGCGACCGTGCCGGGCGTCTCGCACGCCGCGGCGGCACTGTCGGGCCGCACTCATCTGTTCTACTATCCTTGGTACGGCGGCAGTTCCACCGGTTACCGGCACTGGCAGCAGGGCGGGCACACCCCGCCGGACGACGTCGGCGCGAACTTCTACCCGGTGCTGGGCCCGTACGACTCCGGGGACTTCACCGGTGCCGTCGAGCAGCACATGCGGTGGATCGAGCAGTCCGGCGCCGGGGTGATCGTCTACAGCTGGTGGGGCCAGGGGTCCTATGAGGACGGTCTGGCGGCCGGCGTGCTGGAAGCCGCGGCGCGGCACGGGATCCGCGTCGCGTGGCACCTGGAGCCCTACAGCGGGCGGACGGCGGCTTCGACGGTCTCGGACATCGGCTACATCCAGAGTCGCTACGGCTCCAGCCCGGCGTACTACCGTGAAGGCGGCCGCGGCGCGTTCTACGTCTTCGAAAGCCTGCGCATCACCGACTGGACGCCGCTGGACCAGGTGCGCTCGTCGGCGATCGTGCTGGCGCAGACGACCGACACGAGCAAGGTCGCGCACTTCGGCGGGATGTACACCTACGACGCGATCGCCGGGGCCACGGCACCGGGCTGGCGCGAAGCGGGGGCCTACTGCGAAGCGAACGGCCTGGTCTGGGCGCCTTCGGTGGGCCCGGGGTACGTCGACGACCGCGCGGTGCCGGGCAACACGACCCCGACCCTGGGCCGTGACAACGGGGCGACCTACGACCGCGAGTGGCAGAACGCGATCTCGTCGAGCGCCGACTGGGTTTCGGTGACGTCGTTCAACGAATGGCACGAGGGATCGATCATCGAACCGGCTCGTTCGTCGCCGCCTTCGGGAGCGTACGAAACCTTCGCCGGAGCGTATGGGACTTCGGGAGCGGCGTCGGAAACCGCCTACCTCGACCGGACGCGCTACTGGGCCGCGCAGCTGGGTGGACCGCCGCCCGCGTCGGTGAACCTCGCGCAAGGACGTCCGGTCACGGCGAGCGGGTCGCAGGGCGGCTACCCGGCGGGCAACGCGGTCGACGGCAATGCGTCGAGCTACTGGGAAAGCACGAACAACGCGTTCCCGCAGACGTTCACGGTGGACCTCGGCGCCGCGGCGAGCAGGCTGGTGCTGAAGCTGCCGCCGTCGTGGGGCGCCCGGACGCAGACGATCGCGGTGAACGGCGGCAGCCCGGCGGGGTACGTGTTCGACCCGGCGAACGGGAACACCGTGACCATCCCGGTGTCCGGCACGGATCACTCCGTGCGCCTGACCTTCAGCGGCAACACCGGCTGGCCCGCCGGTCAGCTGTCCGAAGTGGAGGCCTACGCCTCCTGAACCCGGGTCAGGAACGGCGCCGGCTCGGCGAGCACCCGGTGCACGATCCGCCCGGCCGCGCCCAGCGTGGCGGCGTCACCGCCGAGGCGTGACGCCGACAGCACCGGCGGCGCGCCCCGGAGTCCGCCGAGGCGGGCCGAGAGCACCTCCGACACCGGGCCGGACAGCCACGGGTACAGCTGGGTGAAGACCCCGCCGAGCACAATGCGGTCGAGGTCCAGGAGGTTGACCGCCGACGTCAGCGCGATGCCGAGGGCCCGCCCCGCCGCCGCGCACGCTTCGCTCGCCGCGGGGTCGCCGTCTTCGAGCGCGGCCAGCAGCGCGGGGACCGACGCCGTGTGCCCCGCCGTCAGCAGTGCCTCCTGGCCCGCGAACATCTCCAGGCACCCGCTGCCGCCGCACCGGCAGGGCGGCCCGTCCGGTGCCACGACGACGTGGCCCAGCTCGCCGGCCAGGCCCCGCGCGCCGGAGAACAGCGCGCCGTTCACGACCAGGCCCGCGCCGATGCCGACTTCACCCGACACGTAGAGGAAGTCACGTTCGCCGTCGCCGAACCAGAGCTCGCCCAGCGCCGCGAGGTTCGCTTCGTTGTCCAGCTCGACCGGGACGGGCAGGCGCAGCAGGTCCGCCGGGCGGACGTCCTGCCAGCCGAGGTTGGGGGCGCTGAACAGCACGCCGTCGCCGACCGGGCCGGACACCGCGAGCACCGCGCCGGCGACCTCCAGCCCGAGCCGGTGCGTCTCGGTCAGCGCCTCCGACGCCAGCGCCTGCAGCTCCGCCAAGACCTTCTTCGGCCGCGACCCGCGGTTGTCGCGCTCGCGGCGGGCGGCGAACCGGACCTCGCCGGTGAGGTCGAGCACGCGGGCCGCGAGGTAGTCGACGTTGATCTCCAGTCCCAGCGACGCCACGCGCGCGCCGCTGAGCACGACCTCCACGCCCGGCCGGCCGCGTTCGCCCGCCCGCGCGGGCCCGGTCTCGGCCAGCAGGCCGGCTTCGACGAGGTCGCCGACGAGCTTGGAGACCGTGGACTTGGTCAGGCCGGTGAGCTCGGCGAGGGAAGCCCTGGTCAGCGGGCCACCGCGGCTGACCGCGCCCAGCACGACCTCGAGGTTGCGGGCGCGCATCGAGTCGTGCCGCACGGCCTGGGTCATCGCGTCCCCTCCTGCGAAGCACTCTAACCGGCCCTCTTGACGCCCGGGACCACCGCGGCGCATATTTAGTCTACAACGTGAACTAAATGAAGGGACAGTCATGAGCGACTACGCTCCCCAGCCGGCCGACAAGTTCACCTTCGGCCTCTGGACCGTGGGCTGGCCCGCGAACGACCCGTTCGGGGTCGGGACGCGGCCGCCGCTGGACCCGGTGGAGAGCGTGCACCGGCTCGCGGAGCTGGGCGCCTACGGCGTGACGTTCCACGACGACGACCTCCTCGCCACCGAGCCCGACCGCGACAAGGCGATCGAGCGGTTCCGCAAGGCGCTCGCCGAGACCGGGCTCAAGGTCCCGATGGCGACGACGAACCTGTTCACCCACCCGGTGTTCAAGGACGGCGGCCTGACCAGCAACGACCGCGACGTCCGGCGCTACGCGCTGCGGAAGGTGCGCCGCAACCTCGACCTCGCGGCCGAGCTGGGCGCGGAGACCTACGTCGTCTGGGGCGGCCGCGAAGGCGCCGAGTCGGACGCCGCGAAGGACGTCCGGGCGGCGCTGGACCGGTACAAGGAGGGCCTGGACCTGCTCGCGGACTACGTCGTCGAGCAGGGCTACTCGCTGCGGTTCGCCCTCGAGCCCAAGCCGAACGAGCCGCGCGGCGACATCCTGCTGCCGACCATCGGGCACGCGCTGGGCTTCATCTCGCAGCTCGCGCGGTCCGAGATGTTCGGGCTCAACCCGGAGGTCGGGCACGAGCAGATGGCCGGGCTCAACTTCGTGCACGGTATTTCGCAGGCGCTGTGGCAGGGCAAGCTGTTCCACATCGACCTCAACGGCCAGCACGGCCCGAAGTACGACCAGGACCTGATCTTCGGCCACGGCGACGTGAAGAGCGCGTTCTTCCTGGTCGACCTGCTGGAGAACGGCGGGTACGAGGGTCCGCGGCACTTCGACTACAAGCCGCTGCGCACCGAGGACCCGTCGGACGTGTGGGTGTCCGCCGCGGCGAACATGCGGACGTACCTGATCCTCAAGGAGAAGTCGGCGGCGTTCCGCGCCGACCCGGAGGTCGCGGAGGCGCTGGCGGCGTCCCGCGTCCCGGAGCTGTCGACGCCGACGCTGGCGCCGGGCGAGTCGTTCGACGACCTGCTGAAGGACGACTTCGACCTCGACGCGGCAGGCGCCCGCGGCTACCACTTCACGCGCCTGAACCAGCTGGCCCTGGAGCACCTCCTCGGCGTCCGCTGACGACGAAGGGGCCGCCGTGCGCGCACGGCGGCCCCTTCACCGGGCTTACGAGACGGTCAGCGTGTCGATGTCGAACAGGGAACCCGCGCCGCCTCGGAAGACCAGGTGGAGCGGGCCCGAGCCGGGTGACAGCGTCGTCGAGACCGTCTGGAACGTCTCCCAGCTGCCCGTGTTCGGCACCGCCACCGTGCCCAGCAGGGCGCCGGTCGGCGAGCCGTCGCGGATCTCGATCGTGCCGCCCGCGCCCGCCGACGACACGACCGCGCTGAACCGCGTGACGCCCGCCGTGCTCACCGGCGCGTAGCCGGCCCAGTCACCGTTCTCGATGTAGCCCAGCGTCTGGCCGCCGCTGGCCGGAGCGTGCGAAGCGATCTGCACGCCCGAGCCGGACGTGAACGACTCACCCTCCACTGTGGACGACGACGAGCCGCACGAAGCCGGGACGACCCCGGCGGCGTAGCGGATCCCGCCCAGCAGCTCGGTCCGGAACGCCGGGTCCGAGTACGACTCGATCGTGTGGCCGAGCCCGGTGTAGAACGAGCGGCCGGCACCCTGCGGGTGACACCACGTGATCGGGTGGTCGGCACCCATCTCGCCGCCGGTGTAGCTGGACTCGTCCAGCGTCTGCAGCACGTGGACACTGCCGCGCGGGTTCGTGCGGTAGTTGTACAGCTCGTCGGTCCGGGTCCAGACCGCCGGCAGGTGCGCCGTCGCCGGGTGGGTGCCGTCTTCGGTCACGAACCGGGCCTGCTGGATCGCCGGGTGGCTCTTGAAGTAAGCGCCGACCAGCGTGCCGTACCACGGCCAGTCGTACTCGGTGTCCGCCGCCGCGTGGACGCCGAGGTAGCCGCCCCCACCCTCCACATAGGACTCGAACGCCGCCTGCTGGGTCGTGTCCAGGACGTCACCGGTGGTCGAGAGGAACACCACCGCCTGGTACTTCGCCAGTTCGGTGGCTGTGAACACGGACGCGTCCTCGGTCGCCGTCACCCCGAATCCCTCGGCGGCGCCCAGCTCCCGGATCGCCTGGATCCCGGCCGGGATCGCGTCGTGCCGGAAGCCGGCCGTCTTGGAGAACACCAGCACGTCGTACGCGGGATCGACCTGGGTCGGCATGCTGCTCAGGCTAAACGTGTCGATGTCGAAGAGGGAACCGGAGCCGCCGCGGAAAACCAGGAACAGCGGCCCGGACCCGCTCGACACCGACGTGGTGACGGTCTGGAAGACCTCCCAGTCACCGGTCGGCGGCACCGCGACCGTGCCCAGCAGCGTCCCGGTCGCCGAGCCGGACCGGATCTCGATCGTGCCGCCCGCGCCGGCCGACGACACCCGCGCGGTGAACGTCCGGGCGCCCGCCGTGCTCACCGGCGCGTACCCGGCCCAGTCGCCGTTCTCGATGTAGCCCAAGGTGTTCCCGCCGCTCGCCGCGGCGTGCGGCGCGATCTGGACGCCCGAGCCGGAGGTGAACGACTCGCCTTCGACCGGGCCCGCCTGGGTGGCGGTGGTGAAGGTGAACGCGTCGAGGTCGAACAGGTTGCCCTGCCCGGTGACGCCCTTGAACACGAGGTACAGCGTCGTCGTGCCCGACGGCCGGTTCGCCAGGTTCGCCGTGACGTTCTGGAACGTGTCCCAGTCACCGGTGTTGGCGACGGCCACCGACCCGAGCAGGGTGCCGGTCGGCGAGCCCGCGCGGACCTCCAGGGTCCCGCCGGGACCACCCGAGGACACCCGCGCGCTGATCGACGTCGCGTTGGCCAGCGCGTACGGCGTGAAGGAGATCCAGTCGCCGTCGTCGGTGTACCCGACCGTCCGGCCGCCCTCGGCCGAGCCGTGGTCCGCGAGCTGGATCCCGGACTGCGCCGAGAAGTGCTCGCCTTGACGGTGCCGCGGCTGCAGCTTGCGGACGCTGTGGGACGTCAGCCCGCCGTTGTCGGTGTACTGCGCGTCGAAGACGCCGAAGATGTTCGCCGCGGCGTCGTGCTCACCGTCGACCGGGACGGCGATCGAGCCATTGCACCCGGTCGCCTGCGTGATCTGGTGCTGGTGGCTGTCGTGGCCCAGCAGGTAGGTGACCTTGACCTTCGAGCAGTCCAGCGGCCCGTCCTCCGGGTCGCTGCCGGTCACCTGGAAGGGCACGGTGTCGCCGAAGGAGAACAGCTGGCCGTCGGCCGGGGTGCCGAGCGCGATCGTCGGCGCGGTGTTCCCGACCGTGACGACCAGGCTCGCTGTGCCGGTCAGGCCCTCCGGATCCGAGACCGTGAGCGTCGGCGAATAGGTCCCGTTGGTGGTGTAGGTGTGCGCCGGGTTCGCCGACGTCGACGTCTGACCGTCGCCGAAGTCCCAGCGGTAGCTCAACGCCCCGCCTTCGGGGTCGCTGCTGCCCGCCGAGGAGAAGTTCACGGTCAGCGGGTTCGGCCCGGACGTCTTGTCGGACGCGGCTTTCGCGACCGGGTTGCGGTTGGTGCCCGCCAGGTACTCGATCCGGTAGAGCGCCTGGTTGTCGTCGCCGGTGCCGTAGTCGAGGACGTACAGGGCGCCGTCGGGGCCGAACGCCATGTCCATGACCTGCGTGCCGGACCACGGGAAGTTCTCGATGCCGCCGCGCGTGCCGTCGGCGTTGACGGTCACCGCCTTGATCCACTTGCGCCCGTACTCCCCGGCGAAGAACTTGCCGTCGAGGGACTGCGGGAACTTGACCGTGGACGTCGAAGCGGCGTCGTACCGGTAGACCGGCCCGCCCATCGGCGACTCCGAACCGCTGCCGAACTCCGGCGGCGAACCCTCGTCACCCGCGTACTTGATCCACGCGGGTTTCGGCACCGGCAGCTGGGCGAGCCCGGTGTTGCGGAACGAGGAGTTCGTCGGCCCGCCCGCGCAGTCGTACTTCGCACCCGACGGCCCGCTCGGGAACGTGTAGTGATTGTACGTCTCGGTCGTCGTGTTCGAGCCGGTGCAGTACGGCCAGCCGAAGTTGCCCGGCCCGGTGATCCGGTCGAACTCGACCTGGCCCTGCGGCCCGCGGTTCGGGTCCGTGGTGCCGGCGTCCGGGCCGTAGTCGCCGAGGTAGACGACGCCGGTCGGTTTGTCGACACTCATCCGGAACGGGTTGCGGAAGCCCATCGCGTAGATCTCCGCCCGGGTGTTCGCGGTGCCCGGCGCGAAGAGGTTGCCGGACGGGACGGTGTAGGTCCCGTCCGCCTGCGGGTGGATCCGCAGCAGCTTGCCGCGCAGGTCGTTCGTGTTGCCCGACGACCGCTGCGCGTCGAACTGCGGGTTGCGGTTGGTCCGCTCGTCGATCGGCGAGTAGCTGTCGGAGGAGAACGGGTTGGTGTCGTCGCCGGTGGTGAGGTAGAGGTTGCCGGCGGCGTCGAAGTCGATGTCGCCGCCGACGTGGCAGCACTGGCCGCGGTCGTTGGCCACCTTCAGCACGACCTTCTCGCTGGCCAGGTCGAGCGTGTTGTCGGTCTTGAGAACGAACCTCGACAGGTGCAGCTCGCCCTTGAACGGCGCGAAGTCCGCCTCGGTGCCCTCGGTCGGCGCGTCACCGTCCGGTGTGGACAGACGCGGCGAGTAGTACAGCCAGACGTAGCGGTTGGTCGCGAAGCCGGGGTCGGCGGCGACGCCCTGGAGGCCTTCCTCGTCGTGGGTGTAGACGTTCAGCTTGGCCGCGACGGAGGTCGCGCCGGCCGCGGTGGTGACGCGGACGGTGCCGTCGCGGGAGGTGTGCACGACCGAGCGGTCGGGCAGCACGGCGAGCGACATCGCCTCGCCGAGCTCGGCCGCGCCGGTGGCGAGCGCGACCTGCTGGTAGTCCGCGGGCGGGATGTCCGCGCGGGCCGGGGTGTCGAGGGTGAGCAGGAGGCCGGCGCCGAGGAGCGCGGTGCCGAACAGCCTCGCCCACTTCGGTGGGGACGGAGACATGCGGGATCCTTCCTGATTTTGAGCGTGCTTCGCCCCGGAGTGGGCCGAAGCCGGTTTCGATCACCTTCCGACGGGGCTGGCGGTCACCCGTTGAACAGAAGCGTTACTTCTTCGAGGAGAAAGCGGCGTCGAACGCCGCCGAGGGTGGGGTGAAGTTGAGCTTGCGGACGAACTCCAGCGCTTCCGGAGCGCCGACGAGCCGGTCCATGCCCGCGTCTTCCCACTCGATGGAGATCGGGCCGTCGTAGCCGATGGCGTTGAGCATCCGGAAGACGTCCTCCCACGGGACGTCGCCGTGGCCGGTGGACACGAAGTCCCAGCCGCGGCGGGGATCCGCCCAGGGCAGGTGGGAGCCGAGCCGGCCGTTGCGGCCGTTGAGCTGCTTGCGGGCCTCCTTGCAGTCGACGTGGTAGATGCGGTCCTTGAAGTCCCACAGGAACCCGACCGGGTCGAGGTCCTGCCAGACGAAGTGCGACGGGTCGAAGTTCAGCCCGAACGCCTCGCGGTGGCCGATCGCCTCCAGCGTCCGGACGGTGCTCCAGTAGTCGTAGGCGATCTCGCTCGGGTGCACCTCGTGGGCGAAGCGCACGCCGACCTCGTCGAACACGTCGAGGATCGGGTTCCAGCGGTCGGCGAAGTCGGCGTACCCGCGCTCGATCATCGACGGCGGCACCGGCGGGAACATCGCCACCGTGTGCCAGATCGACGAGCCGGTGAACCCGACCACAGTGGACACTCCGAGCTTGGCCGCGGCACGGGCGGTGGTCTTCATCTCCTCCGCCGCCCGCTGCCGGACGCCCTCGGCCTCGCCGTCGCCCCAGATCCGGGCGGGCAGGATGGCCTCGTGCCGCTCGTCGATCGGGTGGTCGCAGACGGCCTGGCCGAGCAGGTGGTTCGAGATCGCCCACACCTTGAGGTCGTACTTGGCCAGCGTCTCCAGCTTGGCCTGGACGTAGCCGTCTTCCGCCAGCGCGCGGTCCACTTCGAAGTGGTCGCCCCAGCAGGCGATCTCGAGGCCTTCGTAGCCCCAGCCGCTCGCCAGCTCGCACACCTCCTCGAACGGCAGATCGGCCCACTGCCCGGTGAACAGGGTCAACGGTCGTGCCATGTCCTGACCTCCTGGATGCGTTACTCCGTGCGAACGGCGGCTAGCAGCAGTTCCTTGACCTCGGTGGCGTGGATCTTTTCGCGCGCGAGCGAAGGATCCGAGCACAGCAGCACCGGTCCGTCCTCGGGCGAGTCGGGCAGCCGCCCGTGACTCCCGCGGACCGGCGCCGGGTCGAGCGGCACGACCTGCATCGAGTACCGCAGGCCGAGCTTCTTGCGGGCCAGCGCGGACGCGGCCTTCAGCTTCACCCTCGGGTCGTTCGGGTCGAAGAACAGCTCGGCCGGGTCGTAGCCGGGCTTGCGGTGGATCTCGACGGTCTTGGCGAAGTCGGGCGCGCGGTCGTCGCTCAGCCAGTAGTAGTACGTGAACCAGGCGTCCGGCTCGGCGATCGCGACCAGCTCACCGGCCCGTTCGTGGTTGATGCCGATCCCCGCCTGACCCTCGCGGTCCAGCACGACGTCCACTCCGGACAGTCCGGCGACGATGTCCCGCACGCGCGGGATGTCGGCGGGGTCGGCGACGTAGACGTGCGCGACCTGGTGGTCGGCCACCGCGAACGCCCGCGACGTCCACGGGTCGAGGTACTCCATGCCCGCCTGGACGTACACGTTGAGCAAGCCCTCGCGACGCAGCGCCCGGTTGATGTCGACGGGACGGCTCGCGTTCGCGATGCCGTACTCCGAGAGCGCGACGACGGTGTGCCCGCCCGCGGCCGCTTGGTCCAGCAGCGGCTTCATGGCGGCGTCGATCTCCCGCGCGGCGGCCGCGGCCTGGGGCGCGTCGGGGCCGAAGCGCTGCAGGTCGTAGTCCAGGTGCGGGAGGTAGACGAGGGTGGTGTCGGGCTTGTCCTCGGCCATGATCTTCTGCGCGGCGGCGATGATCCACTTCGACGACGTGATCGCCGCCGTCGGCCCCCAGTAGGTGAAGAGCGGGAACTCGCCGAGGGCGCCGACCAGGCGGTCGTGCAGCTGCGGCGGGTGGGTGTAGGCGTCCGGGGACTTCTTGCCGTCGGCGTGGTAGATCGGCCGCGGGGTCACCGTCAGGTCGACGTCCATGCCCATCGCGTACCACCAGCAGACGTTGGCGACCTTGTGCCCGGCCTGCGCGCGGCGGGCGGCGTCCCAGAACTTGTCGCCCTGCACCAGCTTGTTGTGCTGGCGCCACAGGAAGATCTCGCCGAGGTCGCGGAAGTACCAGCCGTTGCCGACGATGCCGTGCTCGGCCGGCTGCAGCCCGGTGAGGAACGTCGACTGCACCGAGCACGTGACGGCCGGGAACACGGTGTCCAGCTGCGCGGTGAAGCCGGGTTCGGCCATCTTGCGCAGGTTGGGCATGTGCGGGAGCAGCCGCGGCGTCAGCCCCACGACGTCGAGAACCAGCAAGCTCATTCGGAAACCTCTTCCAAGCCTAGTGCGATCAGGGAACGCCGGGTCCAGTCCAGCTCGGCCGCGATGCCCGCGACGAGCCCGGCGTCGTCGGCGGGTGCGTCCGGGAGCACCTGCCAGGTGTAGGTCTCGACCTCGACGTGGTCGGTGCGCGCGCTCGCGCCGCCGAACAGCTCGGCCAGGGTGCCGGCCAGCACCGGCCGGGTCGACGTCAGCGGCGGCGCCGGGTCGGCGTGCAGCGGCACGTGGAAGTGCACGCGCCACGGCGCCTCGCCCGGGAGGCCTCCGGCCAGCGCTTCATCGAGGTCGTCGGCACCCGGCGGCGCGCCTTCGTTGCTCTGGTGCAGGAACCTCGGCTCCACAAAGGACTCCAACGCCTTGCGCGTCACCGGGTCCCTCGGCGAAGCGGCCTCCAGCGCGGCCGACGCCTGGAGCTTGACGACGTCAAGCCCGGCGGCTTCGAGCCGACCGAGCGCGGCCGCCGGGTCCTCGAACCCGACCGCGAGGTGGCACGTGTCGAGGCAGACGCCGAGCCAGTTCTTGTCCACTTCGGACAGCAGCGACGCTGCCTGCGCGGTCGTCTCGATGACGCACCCGGGTTCGGGTTCGAACGCCACCCGCACCGGACGGCCGACCTTCGCCAGCCCCTCGGCGAGCAGGTCGAGCTGGCCACGATCGTCGCGCCATTCGGTGCGCCAGCCGAGCGGCAACGTCGAGACGCTGCCGCGCACGGCGTCCTCCGGCATCAGCTCCGCGAGCAGCCGCGCCAGGTCGAGGGTGTACCGCGTCCGCTCGGGCGTCGACCAGTCCGGCCGGTAGACCTTGTGCTTGACGACCGGATCGTGGAAGCCCTGGTACGGGAACCCGTTGAGGGTGACGACCTCCAGGCCGCGCGCGGCGAGTTCGCGCCGGAGCCGGGAAACCGCGGCCGGGTCGGCGGTCAGCTCGGTTGCCACCGGCCGGGCCAGCCACAGGCCGAGCCCGAGCCGGCCGACACCCAGGCGTTCCCGCACCGGCTCGCCGAAGCGGGCCAGCTGGGTGAGCACGCCGTCGAGGTCCTCGGCCTGGTGCACGTTGGTGCAGTAGGCGAGGTGGACGAGCGTGCCGTCGCGGTGCCGGAACCTCACTTGCGGGCCCCCCGCAGGATCGAGTTGCCCGCGAACTCGGCGTCCGGCGCTTCGCCGTCCAGCGAAAGACGCCCGCTCTGGCCGTAGAACTCCACCGGGTTGCGCCACAGCACCCGGTCGACGTCGTCGTCGGTGAACCCGGCGGCCAGCATCGCGTCGCCGGTCTTGCGGGTCTTGAGCGGGTCGCTCTTGCCCCAGTCCGCGGCGGAGTTCACCAGCACCCGCTCGGTCCCGTACTCGCGCAGGATCGCGACCATCCGCTCCTCGTCCATCTTGGTGTCCGGGTAGATCGAGAACCCCATCCAGGAGCCGGACTCCTTGACCATCGCGACGGTCATCTCGTTGAGGTGGTCGAGCACCACCCGCTCGGGCGCGATGCCCGACTCGCGGACGACGGCGATGCTGCGCTCGGTGCCGGCCGCCTTGTCGCGGTGCGGGGTGTGCACCATCGCGGGCAGCTCGTGGTCGATCGCCAGGGCCAGCTGCGCGGCGAACGCCTTGTCCTCCTCCGCGGTCATCGAGTCGTAGCCGATCTCGCCGACCGCGACCACGCCGTCCTTCTCCAGGTACCGCGGCAGCAGGTCGAGCACCGGCGCGCACCGCGGGTCGTTGGCTTCCTTGGGGTTCAGCGCGATCGTGCAGTGGTGGGCGATGCCGAACTGGCTCGCGCGGAACGGTTCCCAGCCGACGAGCGCGTCGAAGTAGTCGGTGAAGCTGCCGACGTTCGTGCGCGGCTGGCCCAGCCAGAACGCCGGCTCGACGAGCGCGCGGACCCCGGCGGCGTGCATGGCCGCGTAGTCGTCGGTGGTGCGGGAGCTCATGTGGATGTGCGGGTCGAAGATGCGCATCAGGCGTCCTGTTCGTTCAGCAGCGGGAGGAGGTCGGCGGGCACGGCGCGGCCCGCGGCGGTGCGCTCGGCGGCGAACGACCGCATCATGCGCAGCAGCTCCTCGTCGGTCCGGCGGTCCAGCCCGGCGACCTCGGCCAAGGGGATGCCCATGAAGACGCACTTGAGGACGCCGTGGCGGTACGCGGAGTCGTCCAGGTGGGTGGCCGCGTACACCCCCATAGCCGCGGTGACGAGCCGGGTGTCGTTGGTCCGCAGGGCGTCGGCGACCAGGTCGAGCCCGGCGGCCCCGACGTCCACAACGGACAGTCCACGCAGGACGGCCCGCTTCTCGGCGGCGTCTCCGTAGCGGTAGAGGTCGGGCATCTCCGCCGCGGCCCCGGGAGCCGCCCGGAGCAGCTCCACGCGGGCCACGTCGTCCACCGTCCAGCCCGGGACGTCCGACGGGCCCCGGCCGACCCGGCGGCCGACACCGGGGAACAGCGTCCGCAACGCGGTCGCGTCTTCGGCGACCTTGGTCAGGGCTTCGTCCAGCCAGGCGTTCACGCGGCCACCGCCTTGCGCAGGAATTCCAGGGACTCGCGGGCGATCCGCGGGGCCGCGTGGCTGTCGCGCGGCAGTTCCACCGCGACCAGCCCGGGGTACGGCGACAGCGCTTCCAGCACGGGCGGGAAGTCGATCTCGCCCCGGCCGAACTCCAGGTGCTCGTGCGTGCCGCGGCGCATGTCGTCGATCTGGACATTCACCAGCCGCGGCAGCGCGCGCCGGACGCAGTCGGGCACGGACGCCGTCTCGTTGCACCGGCAGTGCCCGATGTCCAGCGTCAGCCCGAACCGCTCCGGGTCGCCGAGCCGTCGCGCCAGCTCGAAGTAGCCGTCGAGGTCCTCGACGAGCATCCCCGGCTCGGGCTCGAACCCGAGCGCGACGTCGTGCTCGTCGGCGGCTTTCAGCACGTCGGCGCACCCGTCGACCAGCTGGGTCCAAGCGTCCTCAGTGGACAGATCGGCGGGCTTGTTGCCGCTCCAGAACGACACCGCCTCGGCGCCGAGGTCCGCGGCGATCTCGACGGCCCGGGTCAGGAACCCGATCCGCCCGGCCCGGTCCGGGTCGAGGAACGTCGGCGAGTGCTTGCGCCACGGGTCCAGCAGGAACCGCGCGCCCGTCTCGATCACGACGGCCAGCCCGAGCCGGTCCAGTTCCGCGGCGACGTCGGCGACGCGGCGGGCGAGGTCCGGCCCGAACGGGTCGAGGTGCTGGTGGTCCAGCGTCAGCGCGACGCCGTCGTAGCCGAGGTCGGCCAGGACGCGCAGGGCGTCGCCGAGGCGGTGGTTGGCGAAGCCGTTGGTGCCGTACCCGAACCTCATGTCGGCGACACCTTCCGGCTCAGCGCCCGCGCGATCGGGAACGCGGCGGCGACGGCCAGCGCCGAGCGCCACGCGCCGGTGCGGGCGATCAGCCCGGCCTGCAGCGGGATCATCCCGTGGATGCCCGCGCCGACCGCGCGCCGGATCTTCGGCGCGGCCGGGTCGCGGATGGCGTCGTACTGCGCCCGCCCGGTGGTCAGCGCGTACGTCCCGAGCAGCGCCGAAGCCAGCGGCCCGACGCGACCGGCGGCGACGCGCACCCCGGCCGTGGCGGCGAGGGTGGCCGCCGGCAGGGCGGGCCTGGCACCGTCCACTTCGGACCTTGACAACGCTGTCACCGCGTAGGTGTGCGCCCCGACCGTCAACGCGGCCGGGACCGCCGCCCGGGCACCGCCCCCGCCGAGCAGCACGTCCAGGGCCCGGGCGGCGGCCATCGCGGCCGGCCCGAACACGGTCTCCTTGAGCACGAAGTCGTACGCCCAGACCGTCGCGGCCAGCGGCAGCGCGACGCGCAGGGCCTGCTTCCCGCCGGCGGCCGCGGCGATGCCCAGCCCGCCCGCGGTCAGGCCGGTCGCCACGCCGAGCGCCGTGCCGGCCTTGATCCGGCCGGACGGGATCGGTCGCTCGGGCCGTTCCATCGCGTCGAGGTGGCGGTCGGCGTAGTCGTTGAGCGCCATGCCCGCCCAGTAGATGCAGACGGACGCGCCGGTCAGGGCGAGGGTCCGGCGGCCGAAGGGCCAGCCCGACGCGGCGGCCCCGGCGACGGCGTCCCCGGGCACGGTCAGCGCGGCGGGCGCGCGGACGAGCTCGACGAGCGCCTTCACCGGTTCGCCCACTCGCGCAGGGCCGCGTACTGCGACGCGAGGTCGTGCGGGCCCTCGCCGACGGGATCCTTGAAGAAGAACCCGAACTCGGCGACCGGCCCGGCGACGCCGTCACCGCACGCCTTGGCGGTGAGGCGGGCGAGGTCGAGCACCAGCGGCGCCGCGAGCGCGGAGTCGCAGCCCTGCCACGTCAGCTGCAGGGTCATGCGCGCGCCGAGGAACCCCTCGAACAGCACGTGGTCCCAGGCGGTCTTCCAGTCGCCGAGCGCCGGGACGTAGTCGATGTGCACCTCGCCGTCGACGTCGCGGCCGAGGTTCTGTGAGAGCACCTGCTGCTTCGACGCGTTCTTGCTCGACGCCGCACCCGGGTCGGCGAGCGTGGCGCCGTCCCCGCCGCCGAGCAGGTTCGTGCCCGACCAGGACAGGACGTTCAGCGCGCGCTGGGCGAACATCGGCGCGAGCACCGACCGCAGCAGCGTCTCGCCGGTCTTACCGTCGCGGCCCGCGTACGGAAGTCCCGTGGTGCGGGCGAGTTCGTCCAGCGCCGGCAGCCGCGCGCCGGTGGACGGGGTGAAGTCGACAAAGCCACAGCCCGCGCGGAAGGCGGCGTAGGCGTAGACGGCGCTCGCCGGGAGGACCTCCTCGCCCGCGTCCAGCGCGGCTTCGAGGGCGGCCAAGGAAGCGTGCGCCGGGTGCGGGACGCACGGCGGCTCGGTGGAGGAGACGTTGAGGACGACGACGTGGTCCAAGCCCGCGCCGAACGCCGTCAGGTCGGCGGCGATCCGGTCGATCGCCGCACGGCCGCCGCCGTCCGGCGCCGGGCGCAGCCGGGTTTCGGCGGCTTCCAGGTCGGCGCTGATCGGGCCGGGCAGGGTCGCGGGCAGCACGCCCGCCGCGACCAGCTGCTCCGCCCGCTTGACCAGCGGCGTGTCGACGACGTCGTGACCCCCGAAGACCAGGTCTCCCAGTCCGGGCAGCCGCGTCCCGGCGAAGTCCGGCAGCTCGGTCACGCACCCCGTGCGCGCGGCCAGTCCCGCGCGCATCGCGGCGGCACCGGCGATGGCCGTTGTGGCCACCGAGCCCCGGGCACCGATCAGCCAGACACCGATCTTCCCCATGTTCTTCCTCCAGTTCGGCAAATTCAGCCCGCGCCGGTCGCCCCCGACGGGACGCGGGTCAAGACACTGCTCGCCGCGGTGCGCCCGCCGGCCGCGGCGAGCGCGGTCCCCCCGGGCGGGCAGAGGTCCACCCGGACTACATCGCCGCAGTCGATCAAGTGTTTCCGCACTCCTTCGCGACGAGGGCGCGGCGCCGGGCCACCGTGGCCGGCGCCGCCCGGCCCGCCGGGTCTTCGAGCCCCCTCACCTGCGGCGGCGCGGCCGTCCGGGCCTGCCCAATCTGCCCCGTGGGCCCGGCCACAGCACGTCCCATCTTGCGGATTCCGGCAGGCTCCGATAAGCCTCTGGCCTTTACCGGCCACCTCTGCGAACGTCATCCGCTGTCCCTTTCCGGCCGCACCGGCACGAGCGCCGGATCGTCGAACACCGCTTGCAGCGCGACGTGCGCGCCGCCGCGCGAAGCCGCGGAGAACCCGAGCCAGGACAGCTCGACGCGGCAGCCCCCGGTACCCGGGGCGATCACCCTGGCCTCCAGCTCGGCCAGCATCGGGCCGAGCAGGTACGGGCCCAGCTGGGCGAAGTACCCGCCGAGCAGCACCACGCGCGGGTTGAAGACGTTGACCAGCACGGCCGCGCCGACGCCCAGGCCGGTGCCGACCTGCGCGAGCGCGTCGAGCGTGCGCTTGTCCTTGAGCTCGGCGCGGCGGCGGATCATGTCGAGCCGCTGTTCGAGGTCGAGCGAGGGGTCGTGCACCGGGTCGCTCGGCGACGCGGCGAGCCGCAGCATCCCGGCCAGCCCGACGAGGGTCTCCCAGCAGCCGCGGCGCCCGCACCCGCAGACGCGGCCCGCCGGGTCGACCTGGATGTGCCCGACCTCGCCGGCGAACCCCTCCGCGCCGCCGAGCAGCCGGCCGCCGGAGATCACGCCGCCGCCGACGCCGATCTCGCCGGTCAGGTACACCAGGTCGGCGGTCCCGGCCATGCTGCCCATGGCGTACTCGCCGAGCGCACCGAGGTTCGCGTCGTTGGCCGTGCGGATCGGGAACGAGGGCGGCCCGAGCCGCCGCGTCAGCCGCTCGGTGATCCCGCGGACCACCGGAACGTCGGTCCAGTGCAGGTTCGGCGCGAAGGCGACGGTGCCGTTCGTGACGTCGACGAGCGCCGGGATGCCGACGGTGACCCCGGCCGGCGTGACCCCGAGCCGCCGGCATTCCCGCAGCGCCCGCGCGGTGAGCTCGGCGCCCGCGTCGAGCACCTTCGTCACGGGGAGGGCTTGCACGTCGAGCGCCACGCGTTGTTCGAAGAGCACGGTGCCGGTGAGGTCGAGGGCGAGCGCGGTCAGGTAGTCGACGTTGATCTCGACGCCGATGCCGCCGACGCCACGGCCGTCCAGCTCGACGATCGTGCCCGGCCGCCCGACCGCGCCGGCGCGTTCCCGCTCGCCTTCGCGAGCCAGCCCGCGCTCGACGAGCTCGGCGACGAGACTCGAGACGGTTCCCTTGTTCAGCCCGGTGTCCGCGGCGATCGCCGCTCGCGAGCGGGGTCCCGCGTCCCGCAGGTGCCGCAGCACCAGCGCGAGGTTGCTCCGGCGGACGGCGGCCTGGTCGGCCGGGCGCACCGGCTTGAGCGAGAAGGAGGAGTCCACGCCGACACCACCCCGGTTCGTCTGGTGGTTCAACAAATTAGGTGCGGCGAAACGATCGGGTCAACGACGGCACCCGGGGTCTTTCGTGGACAAAAGCCACAGAAATCGGTCTGACCAGCGAAACTATCGAACGTAGGCAGCAAAAGGGTCCCACGGATGGAGCACGGGTTAGGGTGCGCGGCCGCCCCAATCCCCCGGCCGAACGGGACCGCCTTCCGTCGGGTACCGCTGACCGGGACGGACCGGGTTTCGCTTCGGGCGACGCGAAAGTGCCGACGGCGCACCGAAACTTTCCGCAAGCGGGGTCAGCGGGTGAAGGTGAGCGTGCCGAGCGCGGCGACCAGCGGTGCGAGTTCCGGCAGGGTCTCGGCTTCGGCGAGAGCTTCCGCCAGCGCCGTGTCGTGGGTCGGGCGTGCCGCCGTCAGCAGGGCCCGGCCCGCCGGCGTCACCTCCGTGTAGATGCCCCGGCGGTCGTCGGCGCAGAGGTAGCGGGCCAGCAGCCCGCGGCCCTCCAGCCGCGTGACCAGCCGGGTCGTCGCCGACTGGCTGAGCACCACCGCGTTGGCCAGCTGGTTCATCCGCAGGTGGAAGCCGTCCTGGCGGCCCAGCGCGTCGAGCACGCTGTACTCGCTCACCGACAGCTCGTGGTCGCGCTCGAGCGCGCGCTGCAGCCGGTCTTCGATCCGCGCGTGCAGCGCGGCCAGCGTGCGCCAGCCCTGCGCGCGGGTTTCGACGGCATCGTCGTCCAGTGACACGGTTCACCTCTCCCGGACTTGCCGCATACGTTTGCGCGCGGCACTATCAAGCCTGTGCAATATACGGCGTGTGCAACTATCTCGGACGCTCGTAGTTGCTCACGCCCATAACTCTACTCCGGAAGAAGGAAGTCCATGCCCGCCGCTCTGCTCGCCCTCGCGATCAGCGCTTTCGGGATCGGCACCACCGAGTTCGTGATCATGGGCCTGCTGCCCGAGGTCGCGACCGACTTCGGCGTCTCGATCCCGTCCGCAGGCCTGCTCATCTCCGGCTACGCGCTCGGCGTCGTCGTCGGTGCCCCCGTCCTCACCGCCCTCGCCTCGCGGGTGCCGCGCAAGACCGTGCTGGTCGCCCTGATGGGCCTGTTCATCGCGGGCAACGTGCTCTCGGCCCTGGCGCCGAGCTACGGCCTGCTGATGACCGGCCGGGTCGTCGCGGCCCTCTCGCACGGCGCGTTCTTCGGCGTGGGCTCGGTCGTCGCCGCGTCGCTGGTCGCCCCGGCCAAGCAGGCCAGCGCGATCGCGCTGATGTTCACCGGGCTGACCGTGGCGAACGTCCTCGGCGTGCCCGCCGGCACCGCGCTCGGCCAGGCCTTCGGCTGGCGCTCGACGTTCTGGGTGGTCAGCGTCCTCGGTGTCGTCGGCGCGATCGGCATCCTCGCGCTCGTGCCGCACCAGCCGAAGAGCGGCAACGTGGGCCTGCGCGGCGAACTGGCCGTGTTCCGCCGCCCGCAGGTCTGGCTGGCGCTGGCCATGACGGCGCTCGGCTTCGCCGGGGTGTTCGCGTCCTTCACCTACATCGCGCCGATGATGACCGAGGTCGCCGGCTTCTCCAGCGGCGCCGTCACCTGGCTGCTCGTGCTCTTCGGCGCCGGGCTGTTCGCCGGCAACCTGCTCGGCGGCCGGGCCGCGGACCGCAAGCTGATGCCCAGCCTGTACGTCATCCTCGCCGCGCTGGCGATCGTGCTCGTCGCCTTCGTCTTTACCGCGCACGCCCAGGTGCCGGCCGCGATCACGATCGCGCTGTTCGGCGCGGCCGGCTTCGCGACGGTCCCACCGCTGCAGGCCCGCGTCATGGCCAAGGCCGAGGGCGCCCCGGCGCTGGCGTCGGCGGCGAACATCGCCGCGTTCAACCTCGGCAACGCCGGCGGCGCGTGGCTCGGCGGCCAGGCCATCGAAGCCGGCCTCGGCTACACCGCCCCGAACTGGATCGGCGCTGTGCTCGCCGCGGCGGGCCTCGCCGTGGCGCTCGTCTCCGGCCTGCTCGACCGCAAGGCCCCGGCCAGTTTCGCAGCCGGGGAACGGGTACCCACCCGATGAACCACCCACCGAAAGGAACCCTCGTGACCAGCGTGCCCGTGATCGAACTCAACAACGGCGTACGGATGCCCCAACTGGGCTACGGCGTGTTCCAGGTCCCGGACGACGAGACCGCCACCGCCGTGAAGGCCGCGCTCGAAGCGGGCTACCGCAGCATCGACACCGCCACCGTCTACGGCAACGAAAAGGGCGTCGGCCAGGCCATCGCCGAGTCCGGCATCACCCGTGACGAGCTCTTCGTCACCACCAAGCTGTGGAACTCCGCCCAGGGCTACGACTCGACGCTCAAGGCGTTCGACGAAAGCATGAAGCGGCTGGGCCTGGAGCAGCTGGACCTGTACCTGATCCACTGGCCGACGCCCGCGCGCGACAAGTACCTCGACACCTGGCGGGCGTTCGAAAAGCTGCACGCCGACGGCCGCGTCCGCGCGATCGGCGTCTCCAACTTCCAGCCCGCGCACCTCACCCGGCTGCTCGACGCGGCCGACGTCGCCCCGGCGGTCAACCAGATCGAGCTCCACCCCTACCTGCAGCAGCGAGAGGTCCGCGAGTTCGACGCGAAGCACGGGATCGCGACCGAGGCGTGGAGCCCGCTGGCCAAGGGCGGCTCGCTGCTGGGCGACCCGATCATCGCGGAGCTGGCGGTGAAGCACGGCCGCACGCCGGCGCAGATCGTGCTCCGCTGGCACCTGCAGCTGGGCAACGTGGTGATCCCGAAGTCCGTCACGCCGTCGCGGATCGAAGAGAACTTCGACCTGTTCGGGTTCACCCTCGCGGAGGAGGAGCTGGAGTCGCTGACGCCGCTGGACCGCGGCGAGCGCACCGGTCCGGACCCGGACACCTTCAACGCCGCCTGACCCCGTCGTGAGCGGGAAACAGTGTTCTAACCCTGTTTCCCACTCACGACCCGGGCGTCACTGCTTGCGGGCCACGCCGCCCAGCGTGAGGAAGTTCAGCTCGCTCAACGGGTGGATCCGGGGGCCGTCCGGCCACCACTCGTGCAGGTAGACCAGCCCCGGCCGGAGCAGTTCCGTGCCGTCGAAGAACTCCGTGATCTGCTCCCGGGTGCGGAACACGCTCCCCAGCCCGGTGCCCTGGAAGCTCGTCTCCAGCAGCCGCGCCAGCTCCTGGCGGGGCGAGTCCTCTTCCGGGTCGAAGTTGTGCGTGAGCAGGAGGAACGAGCCGGGCGCGAGCGCCGCCACGTACTCCGCGACGATCGACTTCGCCCGCTCGAAGTCGTCGATGTGGTGGATGATCGACGTCAGGATCAGCGCGACCGGCCGCGTGAAGTCGAGGTACTCCTTGACGACCTCGTCGGCCAGCGTCTCCGCCGGCCGGGTCAGGTCGGCGCCCGTGACGTGGGTCAGGTAGTTCTCTTCGAGCAGCGCCCGGCCGTGCACCTGCACGACCGGGTCGTTGTCGACGTACACGACCTGCGCGTCCGGGTTGTACCGCTGGGCCACCTGGTGGGTGTTCTCCGCCGTCGGCATGCCGGAGCCCAGGTCCAGGAACTGGTCGATGCCGCGCTTCCCGGCGAGGAACCGGACCGCGCGCACCAGCCAGTCGCGGTGCTCCTTCGCCATCGTGCGCGCGCCGGGCGCGATCGCCAGCAGCCGCCGCATCGCTTCGCGGTCGACCTCGTAGTGGTCGTGCCCGCCCAGCAGCGCGTCGGACAGCCGGGCCAGGCTCGCCTTGGAGAAATCGAGGGACGCCGAACCGCCCTCGGTTCCGGACCGCAGGTCGCCAGGCGTCATCGACTGTTCTCCCTCGTCTGTGGAGCCGGCCCCTGCCCGGGTCCGGCCACCTGTGTCCGGCAACGGACAGTGCTCAGACTACGACATGCCGTTCACCAAGTGAACCGGGCCGAAGGGCCTTGCCTGCCAGGGACAACTACCCGATCGGCTGTTCGCGCCAGTTGTGTCCGCCATCCGTGGTCCGGTACAGCGCGGATCCGCCGTCGGCGTCCGGCTGGCCGTCGACGACCACGCCGGTACCGCCACCGGGGAAGTCCAAATCGGTCAGGCTGAGCCCGCGGTCGGCGAGCACCGTCGTCGTCCAGGTGCGGCCGCCGTCGGCGGTGCTGTGCAGGAACCCGGTCCCGCCGCCCTCGGCCGCGACCGTCGCGGACGACGGCGACGCCGCGCCGAAGCCCTGCGTGATCCCGGCGAACGGCGCCGCGTCACCCCCGCTGAACGTCCCGCCGAGCTTCGCCGCGTGCCGCAGCCGCCGCTCGGTCGACCCGGGCTGCGGCGAGCCGGGGCTGCTGCTGCACAACGCCACGACCTGCCGGTCCCGCACCCCGGCGAGCGAGGCGACCGACCCGGCCGGGCACGGCGGCTCGGCCGGGGTGAAGCGGACGCCGTCGCGCGAGGTCCAGTACTTCTCGGTGCCGTAGTCCGCGCCGAGCGCGACCTGCAGGCCACCGCCGACGGCCAGGTCGCCGTAGGTGATCCCACCGGCGGCCGCGAAACCGGGCACCGGGACCAGCACCGGCGAGCCGGCGGCGCCGGAGTACAGGCGCGTCGAGCCGTGGCCGTCGCCGAAGGTGGTGAGGACGGCGAAGACCCGGCCGGCGGTTTCGGTGATCTTCGAGAGGTAGTAGGGCTCCCGCGCGCCGGCCAGGCCGACCGGGTGCCAGCTCTTGCCGCCGTCGCGCGTCGTGCGCACGTGGACGCCGTCGCTGACGTACGCGACGCGGTCGCCGGTGAACGTCAGCGCGACGTGGTTGTGGTTGTCCGGCAAGGCCATCGGCGGCGCGCCGAGCCGGCGCCAGTGCGCTCCGCCGTCCGTGGTGCCCAGCAGGGCCGGGCACCACGACTTCCCGCACGGCGAATATCCCAGGACATAGCCGGTGTCCGGGCCGGTCCAGCTCGTCGAAGCGGGCCGGAACCCCCTCGGGACAACGGTTTCCGCGGTCGCGGGCGAAGCGGACACGGCCAGGAGGGTGAGGACGGACGCGAGCAGCGCCGGGATTCTCATGATCACCTGGACGTGCCGCGCGGGACGGGGTTGCCCGTCCCGCGCGAGGTTTTCACCGCGCGGCGGCCAGCCGGGCGTCGAGCTCCGCCAGGTCGGCCACGAACCAGACGCTCCGGCCGCGGTTCGACTCCCGCACGACGTCCCGGAAGGCGGTGCTCGCCTCGACGTGCGCGCGGACGTCGCCGAGCAGCACCAGCCGGAAGCCGTACTGGACGATCTTCGAGAAGAAGTGCCCGATGAGCTTGGCGTGCATGTCGAAGAACCGCGCCGGGAACCGCTCGACCGGCACGACGAGGACGTCGGCCGCGTGGCCGTAGGTGGCGCCGACGAGGTCGACGGCGTCCTGCTCGGTGGACAGCTCCGGCCCCTCGGACGGTACGAACCACACCCCGGTGCCGTGGCGCTGGTCGATCACGATCCTTCTCCCTTCAGGAACTCCGCGGTGGACTCCGCCCAGCCGGGCAGGAAGTGCCCGGCGCCTTCGGCCAGCCGGACGTCGGCGTCCGGGCGGGCCCGTCGCAGCTTCGCGGCGGCGTCGCGCTGGTCGAGCAGGACGTCGTGCGCACCGAAGTGGGCCTGCACCGGCATCGCCAGCGCGCGCAGCCGCTCGACCGCGACGACCGGGATCGGCTCCAGCCGCGGCTTGAAGTGCTCGAACGTCGCCAGGGTGAACTCGCCGACCGCGTGCCGCCCCGGATCGGCGGGGCTGCCCTTCGCCACCATGGCCAGCGACCGCCGGCGGCCCCACGCGCCGAACCGGCTGTACGCGGCGAACTTCAGCAGGGGCGCGACCCGGCGGCGGCCGATCCCGGACGGGTTGACCAGCACCAGCGCCGTGACCCGCTCCGGCCGGCGAAGCGCGTGGTCGAGCGCCCACCAGCCGCCCAGCGACGTGCCGAGGAAGGCCGCCCGCGGCAGTTCGAGCGCGTCGAGGACGTCGTCGAGCCACTCGGCGTAGGCCGGCGACCCGAGCGGCGGCCGCGCTTCGACCGTCCGGCCCGGCTCCCCGGGAGCGTCGACGGCGTGCACGCGCAGGTGCTCCGCGAGCGTCGCGATGTCGGGCAGCCAGTGCGCGGCCGTGCCACCGGAACCCTGCAGCGCGACGACCGGCGGCGCGCCCACCGGGCCGGAGACCACGGCGAAGGTGTCCCCGAGGCGGGTCTTCAGGGTGTGCGTCTCGTGCGGCACCGGCCACTGGCCGAGCAGGGCGTCGTAGCGCCGCCGGACCGCCTCGGCGCCTTCGGCCGAGCGGTAGACGGTGGTCATGTCAGGCCCTCGGTGAACGACGCGACGAAGCGCAGCAGGTCCGCACCGGCGGCGAGGTCGCCGAGCACGATGATCTTCATGGTCGCGCGCTCCTTGTCGTAGATGGTCTCGACGCGCAGGGGTCGTTCACCCCCGTCCCGCGGCCCGTTCACCGACGCGACGACGACGGTGGCGATCCGGTCGGCCGTCGCCCGGTCGACGCCGCTGACCTCGGCGACGCTCGAAAGTTCGGCCACGGGCCGGTCCGGCCGCGGTTCGGCCACCGGCAGCCCGGTGAACGCCTCGAGGTCGTCGGCGGCGATCCGGTACTGCTTGCCGATCCGGACCGCCTTGAGCCGCCCGTCCCGCACGTAGTTGCGGACCGTCCGGACGTGCAGCCCGAGCTTCGCGGCGACCTGCTCGACGGAGAAGACCTCCTGCGCCATGACCCTCCCTATGTTCCTCAAACTACCCTACCATCTCCACATTCAGGGAAGTTTTGGGAACCTGCGGTTCGCCCACCCGGGGTGCGGGTATTCCCCGGTGTTGGTCCCGCTCGCCCAGATACGTCCACATCGGACAGTCGAAAGGACGGCGACGTCGATGCCGTATCCCCCGCCCCCCGAGCCGAACGAATCGCCGTACGAGCCGGCTCCGGCCGAAGAAATCGTGGAGCGCACTCACCCACGCATCCGGATCGTGCGCACGGTCAACGCCCTCATCCACCTCGTGTGCGCGGTGTTCGCACTGGTGCTCGCCATCCACATCGTGCTGGTCCTGGGCGAAGCGAACATGGCGAACGGCTTCGCGCACATGATCAACGAGTGGTCGTCGGGTGTCTCCCTAGGCTTGCGCAACCTGTTCACGCCGGATTCGGCCAAGTTCGCGACGTTCCTGAACGACGGTCTCGCGGCGGTGATCTGGCTGGTCATCGGCGCGATCCTGACCGACGTCATCACGCGCATCGGCGTGCCGGGCCCGAGGCGGGTCTGGTACCGCCGCCGCAGCTACTACGGCTGACGTGCGAGAAGCCGCCCCGGTCGTGACCGGGGCGGCTTCTTCGTGCGCTGGGTCAGCTCTGCGGCTGTTCGGCGACCGGTTTGACGGGCTCCGGTTCCGGCGGCGCCGGGACCTCGGCGGTGTCGGCCGGCCGGGGAGCGGGGACGCCCTGGGCGGCGACCACATCGAAGTGCTCCCGGCACCAGCGGCCGTAACGGCGGGCCTGCACTGTCATGGTGTCCACCTCCTCTCCACGGGCGATCCTGGTCACACTCCCAGCGTCCTCCGCCGGGGCGCCGAAAGCCAACAGATTTAAGCCGGACTTAAGGACACGACCGAGTGAACGTCCACAAAGGACGTCAGACGGCGAACTCGCGCACGACCGCGCGGCAGAACGCCGGCAGGTCGTCGGGGTTGCGGCTCGACACCAGGCCGTTGTCCACCACTACCTCTTCGTCGACGACGGTGGCACCGGCGTTACGCAGGTCGGTCCGGATGCTGGGGTACGACGTCAGCGTGCGGCCACGCACGACGTCCGCTTCGACCAGCGTCCACGGACCGTGGCAGATCACCCCGACCGGCTTGCCCGCGCGCACGAAGTCGCCGACGAACCCGACCGCTTCGCCGTTCGTCCGCAGGTTGTCGGGGTTCATCGTGCCGCCCGGCAGCAGCAGCGCGTCGAAGTCGCCGACGCCGACGTCGGCCACCTTCCGGTCGACCGTGAACCGGTCGCCCTTGTCGATGTCGCCGTTCATCGCCTGGATCTCGCCGGTGTCCAGGGACACCAGCTCCACCGTGGCGCCCTCGTCGAGGACGGCCTGGCGCGGCTTCTCCAGCTCGACCTGTTCGACGCCGTCCGCGGCCAGGATCGCGACGCGGCGGCCTTGCAGTGCGTTCGCCATGAGACTCCTTCGTCGAGATCAATGCACGAAGGAATTACCCCCTCCGGAGGCGGTCAAACGCGGTCCACAAAGGACTGTGTCAGGCCGGGGCTTCGCCACCCGGAACCCCCGCGAGGACGGTCGATCAGTCCGAGCATTCGATGGCCAGCACGGCGATGTCGTCGTGGCCCGAGCTGCCGAGCCAGTCGCGCACGGCCTGGCGCAGCCGCCGCACGACCTCGCGGGCCGGCTGGCCGGCCGCGGTCGCCAGCACCGCGCGCAGCCGGTCGTCGCCGAACAGCTCCGTCTGGTCGTGCCGGTTGCGGGCCTCGGTGATGCCGTCGGTGTAGAGCAGGCAGACGTCGCCGCGCTCCAGCCGCACCTCCGCCTCGGCGAACCGGGCCTGCGGCGAGATCCCGACCAGCGTCCCGGGGACGGTGACCTCCTCGACCACGCCGCCGCGGCGGACGATCAGCGGCGCCGGGTGCCCGCCGGAGGCCAGCGTCAGGCCGACGCCGCCGTCCGACGGCCGGGCCGTGCCGAGCACCAGCGTGGCGAACCGGCTGCTGCCGCCGGCGATGAGCAGCTCGTTGAGCAGCCGCAGCAGCGTCCGGCCGTCGCGCTCGACCATGGCGAGCGCGGTCAGCGCGTGGCGGACCCGGCCGGTCAGCGCCGCGGCCTCCGCGCCCTTGCCGCAGATGTCCCCGAGCACCAGGAACGCGCTGCCGTCGTCGTGCGGGAGGACGTCGTAGAAGTCGCCGCCGACCGCGAGCACCCCGGCGGCCGGCTCGTACCAGGTCTCGAACCGGGCGCCGTCGAGCTCGGGCGGGTCGACCGGGCGCAGCGTCGTCTCCAGGCCGCGCGTGGCCTCCTCCTGGCGGGCGTAGCGCTGCGCGTTGGCCAGCGCCGTCCCGGCCGCCTTGGCGAACTCGGCGACCGCGCGGCCCTGCTCGGCGCCGAACTCCGGGTCCGCCTTGCGGCCCAGCAGCAGCGCGCCGGTGACGCCGGAGCCGCTGTTCGGGCCCAGCGACACCACCGCCACCTCGGCGTGGCCGGCGAACCGGTCGGCGACGACCGGGGGCAGGGTGGCCACCTCGGGCGCGGGCACCGGGGCCGACCGGGGCTTGCCGGTGGCCGCGAACGTCGCCGCCAGCACCGGCGCGACCTGCGCCGGGACCCGGCGGATCCGGCCGTGGCCGTGCGCCGACGGGCGCTCGCAGCTCCACCACTCCCACCGGCCGCGGGTGGTCGGCAGCAGCACGAAGACGGTCTCGGCCAGCGCCGAGGAAGCCAGTTCGGCGATCACCCGCGCGGTGCCGTGCCGCCCGCGCGCGGCGGCCAGCCGGGGGCCGGCCTCGGCGAGGAAGTCGCCCACGTGCCGCTGCGGGACGTCCTCCGCGGGCACGGTCCAGGCGTGCCAGCCGCCGGGGAGGGCCCGGATCCGGGCGGGACGGCGGTTGCCCGCGACCTCGACGTGTCCGGAGGTCTCGGCGATCGGGTGCAGCCGCGGCTCGCCACCGCCGGTCAGCGTCCGCGCGGCCGGGTTCGCCCAGCGCAGCACCCCGTCGGTGTCCTGGAGGAACACCGCGTCGCGGACGTCTTCGAGGACGGCCCGCCCGAAGGCGTCGAAGCCCGGCGGTGCGTCCTCACCGGTCAACGGCGGCAGGGCCGCCGAGGCCGGAGCCGGACGTGACACCATGCACGGACCTCCTGCCTCCGGACTGCTATCGCACGGCTACCGCGTGAGCGGGCGGACTGGCTCGAAGTGTAGGGCGAATCATGACACGCTGGGTCGAGGACCATGGCTGGCGCATGCGTGGTGGAGAGGGTCGGCACACATGACAACGGAATCCCAGAGCGAGGCGGCGGCGCTGGAGCGGCTGCTCGTGGCGGTGCGGGATCTCGGGGACGGCAACTTCCGCCGGCGGCTCGTCCCGCACGGCGACGGCATCTCGGCCCAGCTCGCGGTCGCGTTCAACGACATCGCCGAGCGCAACCAGCGGCTGGTCAGCGAGCTGCTGCGGGTGCGCGCGGCCGTCGGCCAGGACGGCAGGCTCAGCGAGCGGGTGGAGGCCGAGGTCGGCCCGGGCGGCTGGACCACCGCCGTGGAGAGCGTCAACGGCCTGGTCGAGGACCTCACGCGGCCGACGATCGAGCTGGACCGGGTGCTCGGCGCGGTCGCCGAGGGCGACCTCTCCCAGCCGATGACCATGACGCTCGACGGCCGCCCGCTGCAGGGCGCGTACGCGACGCTGGCGAAGACGGTCAACGGCCTCATCGCGCAGCTGTCCCGCTTCGCCGCCGAAGTGACGAGGCTCTCCGGCGAGATCGCCGGTGAGGGACGCCTCGGCGGCCAGGCGGTCGTCCCGGGCGTGTCCGGCACCTGGCGCGACCTGACCGACTCGGTCAACGGGATGGCCGACAACCTCACCGACCAGGTCCGCAACATCGCCCAGGTCACCACCGCCGTCGCGCGCGGCGACCTGACCCAGAAGATCACCGTCGACGCCCGCGGCGAGATCCTCGAGCTCAAGAACACCATCAACACCATGGTCGACCAGCTCTCGTCGTTCGCCGACGAGGTCACCCGCGTCTCCCGCGAGGTCGGCTCCGACGGCAAGCTCGGCGGCCAGGCCCAGGTCGCCGGCGTCGCCGGGACGTGGCGCGACCTCACCGACTCGGTCAACCAGATGGCCGACAACCTCACCGACCAGGTCCGCGCGATCTCGCTGGTGGCGACCGCGGTGGCCAACGGCGACCTGACCAAGAAGATCGACGTCGACGCCCGCGGCGAGATCCTCCAGCTGAAGAACACGCTCAACACGATGGTCGACCAGCTCTCGGCGTTCGCCGGCGAGGTCACGCGCGTGGCGCGCGAGGTCGGCAGCGAGGGCAAGCTGGGCGGGCAGGCCGAGGTGGCCGGCGCGGCCGGGACGTGGCGCAGCCTCACGGACTCGGTCAACGGAATGGCCGACAACCTCACCGACCAGGTCCGCAACATCTCGCACGTGACCACGGCCGTGGCGAAGGGCGACCTGACCCAGAAGATCACCGTCGACGCCCGCGGCGAGATCCTCGAGCTCAAGACCACGATGAACACGATGGTCGACCAGCTGTCCGCGTTCGCCGACGAGGTCACCCGCGTCGCCCGCGAGGTCGGCACCGAGGGTCAGCTGGGCGGGCAGGCGCAGGTCCCGGGCGTCGCCGGCACCTGGCGCGACCTCACCGGGTCCGTGAACTTCATGGCGAACAACCTGACCACCCAGGTCCGCAACATCGCCCAGGTCGCCACGGCGGTCGCGCGCGGCGACCTGACGCAGAAGATCGCGGTCGACGCGCGGGGCGAGATCCTCGAACTGAAGACGACGCTCAACACGATGGTCGACCAGCTGTCCGCGTTCGCGGACGAAGTCACCCGAGTGGCGCGCGAGGTGGGCACCGAAGGCAAGCTCGGCGGCCAGGCCACCGTGCCCGGCGTGGCCGGGACCTGGAAGGACCTCACCGACAATGTCAACTTCATGGCGAACAACCTGACGGACCAGGTCCGGAACATCGCCACGGTGACGTCGGCGGTCGCGAAGGGCGACCTGACCCAGAAGATCTCGGTCGACGCCCGCGGCGAGATCCTCGAACTCAAGACCACGCTCAACACGATGGTCGACCAGCTCTCCGCCTTCGCCGACGAAGTCACCCGCGTCGCCCGCGAAGTCGGCACCGAAGGCAAGCTCGGCGGCCAAGCCACCGTCCGCGGCGTCGCGGGCACGTGGAAGGACCTCACCGACAACGTCAACGTCATGGCCACCAACCTGACCGACCAGGTGCGCAGCATCGCCACCGTCGCGGCCGGCGTGGCCAACGGCGACCTGTCGAAGAAGATTTCGATCGTCGCGCAGGGCGAGGTCGCGGCGCTGGCCGAGACGCTCAACGGCATGGTCGAGACGCTGCGCGCGTTCGCCGACGAGGTCACGCGCGTCTCGCGCGAGGTCGGCACCGAAGGCATCCTCGGCGGCCAGGCCCGCGTGCCCGGCGTCGCCGGGACGTGGAAGGACCTGACCGAGAACGTCAACTTCATGGCGCACAACCTGACCAGCCAGGTGCGCAACATCTCGCAGGTGACCACCGCGGTCGCCAAGGGCGACCTGACGAAGAAGATCGACGTCGACGCCCGCGGCGAGATCCTCGAGCTCAAGACCACGATGAACACGATGGTCGACCAGCTGTCGGCGTTCGCCTCGGAGGTCACGCGCGTGGCGCGCGAGGTCGGCACCGAGGGCAAGCTGGGCGGCCAGGCCGAGGTCGACGGCGTGTCCGGCACCTGGCAGCGGCTCACCGAGAGCGTGAACCAGCTGGCCGGGAACCTGACCACGCAGGTCCGCGCGATCGCGCAGGTCGCGACGGCGGTGACGGCGGGCGACCTGACCCGGCACATCGCGGTCGACGCGTCCGGCGAGGTCGCCGACCTCAAGGACAACATCAACCAGATGATCGCGAACCTCAAGGAGACGACGAGGACCAACCGCGAGCAGGACTGGCTGAAGACGAACCTCGCGCAGCTGTCGGGCCGCATGCAGGGGCACCGCGACCTGGCCTCGGTCGCGGCGCTGATCCTGTCCGAGCTGGCCCCGCTGGTCCGGGCGCAGCAGGGCGCGTTCTTCCTGGCCCGCGACGACGACCGCGACGGGACGGTGCTCGAGTGCATCGCCGCGTACGGCCTCGCCCAGTCCCGCGCCGGCCTGCGGTTCGCGATCGGCGAGTCGCTGATCGGGCAGGCCGCCGTCGACCACCGCACGATCCTGGTCCAGGACGCGCCGCCGGAGTACGCGCTGGTGTCGTCCGGGCTCGGCTCGGCGTCACCGGTCAACCTGATCGTGCTGCCGGTGCTGTTCCAGGGCGAGGTGCTCGGGGTGCTGGAGCTGGCCTCGGTCAACGAGTTCAGCACGGTCCACCAGGACCTGCTGGAGCAGCTGCGGCACACGATCGGCGTCAACGTCAACACGATCCTGTCCAACTCGCGGACCGAAGCGCTGCTGACGGAGTCGCAGCGGCTGGCCCAGGAGCTGCGGGCGCGGTCGGAGCAGCTGCAGGCCCAGCAGGGCGAGCTGCGGCGGTCCAACACCGAGCTGGCCGAGAAGGCGGCGCTGCTGGCCCAGCAGAACCGCGACATCGAGGTCAAGAACAGCGAGATCGAGCAGGCGCGCCAGGAGCTGGAGGAGCGCGCCGGGCAGCTGACGGTGGCGTCCCAGTACAAGACCGAGTTCATGGCGAACATGTCGCACGAGCTGCGCACGCCGCTGAACAGCGCGTTGATCCTGGCGAAGCTGCTGTCGGAGAACCCCGAGGGCAACCTCACCGAGAAGCAGATCCAGTTCGCCAGGACGATCTACGCGGCGGGCTCCGACCTGCAGCAGCTGATCAACGACATCCTCGACCTGGCCAAGGTCGAAGCGGGCCGGCTCGACATGCAGATGACCGACATCACGCTGCCGGAGCTGGTGGACTACGTCGAGTCGCTGTGCCGGCCGCTGACGGCGGACAAGGGCCTGGAGTTCGCGGTCCACATCGACCCGCCGGTGCCGGGCAGCGTCCACACCGACGAGCACCGCCTCCAGCAGATCCTCCGGAACCTGCTGTCGAACGCGGCGAAGTTCACCGACGAGGGCCGCGTCCGCCTCCACATCCGCGCAGCGGACCCGGCGGAGGTGGAGCAGGAGGCCCTGCGGAACGCGCCGGGCATCATCGCGTTCGCCGTCGAGGACACCGGGATAGGGATCCCGGAGGAGAAGCTCGCGGTGATCTTCGAGGCGTTCCGCCAGGCGGACGGCACGACGAGCCGCAAGTACGGCGGCACGGGCCTGGGCCTGAACATCAGCCAGCAGCTGACCGAGCTGCTGGGCGGCGAGCTGCGCGTGGTGAGCGAACCGGGCGTCGGCTCGACGTTCACCCTGTACCTCCCGGTGGCGGCGGCCAACCTGGTGGACCCGGCGGTGACGGCGCTGTCATCGCCGAGGCTGCCCCCGGTCCCGAGCACGGTCCTGGTGGCCGCACCCGACGTCACCCCGAAGCGCTTCCACGGCGAAAAGGTCCTCATCGTCGACGACGACCTCCGGAACGTGTTCGCCCTGGCAGCGGTCCTGGAGCAGGCGGGTCTGGAGGTCGTCTACGCGGAGACGGGCGTGGACGGAATCCGGGCATTGGAGCGCAACGAGGACACGGCACTGGTGCTGATGGACGTGATGATGCCCGAGCTCGACGGCAACGCGACGATCGCGGCCATCCGAGCCGAGGCGGCCAACGCCGACCTGCCGGTGATCGCGGTAACGGCCAAGGCCACCCAGGAGGACCGAGCCCGCACCCTGGCCAGCGGCGCGGACGACTACATCACCAAGCCGGTGGACACGGACAAGCTGCTCGACGTGATCGCAGCGTCGCTGGAGGCGGACGCTGCGCCCTTTGGAGCGGGTGACGGGAATCGAACCCGCGTAGCTAGTTTGGAAGACTAGGGCTCTACCATTGAGCTACACCCGCGTGCCCCCAGAGGTACCCGGGTGCACGGCCAGCTTAGCGTGACCCGCTAGGCTGACCACACACCCCCCTGGGGGTGTCACGGGATGTGGCGCAGCTTGGTAGCGCATTCGCTTTGGGAGCGAAGGGTCGCAGGTTCAAATCCTGTCATCCCGACCCGGGTTCGAGGCTTGGCTCCGCCTTCGCCTCTTACCCTCCTTCTCCTCTCCCGGGGGGCGACCCCCCGGACCCCCCACGGTGCCTCTGCCTCCGGTCCGTGGTCTGCCGTGGCCAGCCATGACCGAGTACCGCGTTCTGCTGCCCGAGCAGGTACTGTCAGCCGAGGAAGACCGAGGCGAGGTCGTTGTCGAAGCCGACGCCCGCCAATTCGGCGACGTCACCGTTGATCACCAGCGACTTGCCCTTGCAGTCCTTCTCCGACCACGGCTTCAGCGCGCCGGACGCCGAAAACGATGACGTCACGTTCGCCCGAGCTACGTTCCTGCAGCCACTTCCGCTGACGCCCTGCGACGCGCCGTTGTCACTGAAATTCGCGAACCATCGTCACGCTTGACCACGCCCACAGCCGACCTCTTCACGCCGGCGAGGAAGACCTTGGTGCCGCGTTCGACCGTGACCGGCGGCCAGGTGACCGCACAGTCGCCGTTGCACACCGACTTCGATGGCTCAGCGTCGTCCTTGTCGAACCGGTACAACGTCAACCCAGCACCGTTGACTACCACAAGGTTTAGCGCGCCGGCTTTGCTCGCCCGCAGTTCCACCCACTTCCGTGCGTCATTCTTGGACGCTGTGTTCGGAGTGCCGTCCGAGCCCGTGGCCCAGTCGCCGGTGCGCTCCTGTGCGTTGTTCGACTTGGCCGTGCCGGACAGCATCGCGAGCCCTTCGGGGCCGGCGTCCGCGGAATGAGCGACCGGAGCGTCACCAGTGGCTGGAGGGTTGCCGGCACATGCTGTCAGGGCCAGGAGTCCAGCCGACATGAGAGCAGCCAAGGACAGAACAGGTTTGCGAATCACCGTTCGGGCCGCTCTCGCCGCGACCGGTCGGCGCGCCGACACTGCAGAACAGAGCGTCGGGATCCGCGAACAGCTCGTCGAGGGTTCGCTCGGGGAAGTCACGATCTCCACCGAAGCGCGATCGGTGGCACGCTGCCATAAGCGCACGGTCCGGATTCATAAGAATTCGGACGACAGTCATCGACGATCTCGATCAAGGGGCCGGCCGAGGGCTGGCCACTTGCGGGCGAGCAGGCCGGCGACGATCGCCGCGGTGTCGGCCCGTTCAGGTCGCGGACCCGGCGCACCGTCGCCATGTCCACTCCGGACCTGCGCAGGAGGCCGGCCGTGTGGACGTACGGGGCGGTCCACCCGTGTTTTCCGGCAGCGACCACGTGAAGCCCTCGACGGGCTCCCGCATATCGGTGAAGTCGAGGCCCGGGCGGTTGTCCGCCCGGGCCTCGTGGACTTGCCGCGGACCGGTCAGGAGACCGGGTAGAACTTGTCGATTTCGGAAACGACCAGCTCGGGGCGCTCCTCGGTGAGCCAGTGGCCGGCCCCCGGCACCGCGGTACCGGTCGCGGCGGGAGCGGCGTCCTTCATCGACTGCTGCGACATGGTGACCCACTTCGGAATCAGATCCATGCTCAGCAGACGCACCGGGATGGTCAGCGGCTTCTGCATCAGCACCGCGTTGTCCTCGTCGACCGCCGGCCAGTCGCGGTAGAAGTCCATGCCGTTGTGCAGGACCTGCGGTCGTGAGTAGACCCGCGTGTACTCGACGAGGCTACGAGCGGGAATCGGCTGCGGCAACCTCGAGACCAGCGGGTAGAAGTTCCTCAGGAAGTAATCGACCCGCCCGGTCAGCAATCCCTCGGAGAACGTCTGCTGGTTGAAGGAGAAGTGGAACGCCAGCGGCACCAGATCGTCGAACGTCAAACTCTTGCCCACCAGGGCGAAGTCCAGGTTGAACAGGCCGGCGACCTGCTGACGGTACCGGGCAGCCACGGCGTAGGCGACACCCACACCGATGTCATGACTGACCAGCTGCACGTCGCGCTTCAGGCCCAGGCGGTCGAGCAGCAGGTGGATGTACTCGGCCATGACGTTCGTCGTCATCGAGCGCGGCGTACCGGTCGAGTCGCCCAGCCCCGGCTGGTCGATCGCGATGACGGTACGGCCAGGGAGCAGTTGCGGCATGATGCCGTGGTAGGCGTACCAGCTCTCCGGCCAGCCGTGCAGCAGCACCATCGGGTTCGGTCCGTGACCGCCGATGACGTAGTGCATCTGAACGCCGTTGATCGTGGTGAAACAATGCCGGAACGTCCGGTTGAACTCGGCGTCCTGCCGAGTCGCCGCATCGTAGTCACGGCTGAGCGGACGCTCCGCGGCCACACAGGCCGGCGCGCTGGAAACCGTGGCCGACGCCGATACCGGCGCCGGCGTATTCGCGGAGACGCTGATCGTGCTGCCGACCAGGGTGACGGCAGTCAGTACCGCGACGCCGACGATGACGGCGAGCCGTCGGAGCCGAGAAGATTTCCGGGGCACAGCAGGCTCATCCACAAGCCGAGTCCTTTCTGTTCATGGTGATCGCGACGTCGCGGCTCATCGGAGAACGCGTTGTGCGCATTGCAGGTTTTCGAGGAGCTCTGCTCGGCTTTGCCCGTCGACGTGGTGACGCCACATCGGCGTGCCGGGGGCGCTGCGCCACGACTCGCTCAGCGGGCTGTTGTCGACCGCGTCGAACCCGAGGTCGTTGTAGAACCTTCGAGGCAGGCAGCTGCTCCTGACGCAACTCGTGAATCGTCTTGAGACCGGAGTCGACGTCGGGATGGTTCCCGTCGCGCCGGCTCAGGTAGTTGTTGGTGTCGAGCACGACCTTCCCCGCGAGTTCCTCGACCGGCAGCCGGTCCGCGGGTCCGTACGGGAATGCCGTGACCGCGATATCGGCTGCCGCGGCGGCCTGCGCCGCGTGTGCGGCGCGCGCCCGCGGGCCCAGCCGGGCGACCAGCTCCCGCAGTGTTTCGGGGGCTCGCGAATTGGCTATGACGACGTCGTAGCCGGCCGCGATCGAGGCGCGGGCGAGCGTGCTTCCCGCCTGGCCGGCACCGAGAATGCCAACGGTAGTCATGAAAACTCCCCACTTCGAGACCGATCCGGCCTCGGCCGTCCAGGCCGGGCGACGTGTGAACGTCAGCGCCGCCGCCGCAGGGACACCAGCACGGCGGCACCCACGACGGCTGCGACACCACCGGCCGCCAGCGGTGCCCCGGCCGACACTCCGTCGACCAGAAGGCCGCCACCGACCGCACCGAGCGCTATCCCGATGTTGCACACCATCACGATGAGCCCGCCCATCTGCTCCAACCGGGCCGGCTCGCTCCTGGCGCCCCAACTCAAGACCGTGGTCGGCACACCGCCGAATCCGAAGCCCCACACCGCGGCGGCGGCGAACAGGCCGACGAACGAGCCTCCGGTCAGGTACATCATGAGCATCCCGGCGCCCAGCGCGGCCGGGAACAACACCATGCCCACCCGCGGGGCCCGGTCGGCGACAGGGCCGCTGAGCACCGTGCCCACCAGGCCGGCGACACCGAAGACGACCAGCAGCACGGCGAAGCCGGCGCCGTCGATGCCGGACAGGCTCTGCGCGGCGATCCGGACATAGGTGAATCCGGTGAAGTGGCCGCCGAAGGCCAGCAGGAGCGCGAACAGACCGGCCAGGACGACACCGGAGCGCAGGACCGCCCCGAACGCACCCAGCGCGCTGGCCGTTTCGGGCGCGACGCTCCGCAGCGTCGCCGCCTGCGCGACCACGGCGAGTACGGCAACGCCGGCAGCGAGGAGAAAAACACCACCCCAGCCCCACTCGCCGCCGAGCCAGGCGCCGAGCGGCACGGCGGCGACGGTGGCGGCCGCGACGCCGGAGTTGATGACGGTCAGGGCTCGGCCGACGTGGTCCGCGGGCACCAGTTTCGCGGCCATCGCGGTGGCCATGGCCCAGAAACCCCCGATGGCCGCGCCCAGCAGCAGACGGGCGCCCAGCAACACGGAGAAGTTCGGGGCCAGGGCCACGATCAGGTCGGAGGCGGCGGCCAGCAGGGTGAGGCCGATCATGACGCGGCGCCGGTCCGCCGTCGGCAGGACCACCGAGACGAGCAGCGCCGACAACACCGCGGCGAAGGCAGTGCTGCTGACGGCCTGACCCGCCGTACCCTCGGAAATCCGCAGATCGCCGGCGATGACCGGCAGCAGGCTCGCCGGCAGGAACTCCGACATGACGATCGCGAAGATCCCCAGACTCAGTGAGACGACGCCGGCCCAGGACGGGCGTACCCCCGCCTCGCCGCTCCGGGTGGTTGCCGCGCGCGGCGCTTCGGTGCGCGCGCTCACCACGGCAGGTGTCCGGCCTCGTCCTGGAGGGTGCCGGTCGGGCCGGACGCGTCGAGGGTGGCCAGGCGTACGACGACTCGGGCGCTCTGCTCGACCGGTCGCCCGATGCCGTACGCGGCGGTCATGTCGGTGGCGGTGGTGCCCGGCTCGACGGCGTTGAACTTGATGCCCGGCTGGAGCTTGGCGTACTGCACCGTCAGCATGGTCGCTGCCGACTTCGACGCCGCGTACAGCGCGAGCGGCATGGCGGATTCCGGTCGCTCGGGGTTGTTCACCGCCCAGAACGATCCGAGGCTGCTGGAGACGGTGACGACGTTCGGGTTGGCGGACTTGCGGAGCAGGGGCAGCGCGGCCTCGGTGACGCGGACGATTCCGACCGCGTTCGTGTCGAAGGAACGCAGCGCCGCCGGGCTGTCGAGCGTGGTCTCCAGGACGCCGGCGTTGTGGACCAGGACGTCGAGGCGGCCCTCGGCCGCGTCGATCGTGGCCAGCGCCTCGCTGACCGAGGCGTCGTCCGTCACGTCCAGCCGGACGAACCGCACCCCGAGCTCGGCGGCGGCCTTCTCCCCGCGTTCGGTGTCACGCGCGCCGAGGTAAACCGTGTGTCCCAGCTGCAGCAGCTGCCGGGCGGTCTCGTAACCGATGCCCTTGTTCGCGCCGGTGATCAGTGTGACAGTCATGCCTCTCCCAAAGCCGTGCGGACGCCGAACCCCTGTTTTGTACCGTTCGGTAGGGGCGACGCTAACAAGCTTTTGTACCGATCGGTAGGTGAGCTGGATCATATTTTGTACCGAACGGTAGAGTGCAGTCCATGAGCACGAACTCGCCGACCACGGGACGACCACGGGCCTTCGTCACCGAAACGGCCCTCGACCGCGCCGCCGAGGTCTTCTGGCAGCGCGGCTACGAGGGCGCGTCGCTGAGCGCCCTGACCGCCGCGATGGGCATCAACCGCCCCAGCCTCTACGCCACGTTCGGCAGCAAGCAGGAGTTGTTCAGACGCGCGTTCACCCGCTACCACGATGCACAGGTGGCCACCGCCCGCGCCGCGCTCGACCAGCCGACCGTGTACGCGTCCGTCGAGGCGTTCCTGCGCACCGGTGCCGACGGCATCACCGCCGCCAACCACCCACCCGGCTGCCTCTCCATCCAGGGTGGCCTGGCCTGCGCGCCGGAAAACGCCCCCATCTCCGAGGCACTGGCCACCGGCCGCGCCGACACCGAGACCGCGTTGCGGGAACGCATGTCCCGCGCGGCGGCGGAGGGCGACCTCCCGGAGGGCGTCGACCCGCGCGCGCTTGCCCTTTTCGTCATGGCGCTCAGCGAAGGCCACGCCGTCCACGCCGCCGCCGGCGCCAGCCGCGCCGACCTCCACGCCTCCATCGACGTCGCCATGCGCGCCCTGCCCCTCCCCCAGCCGCCGGCAAGCCCACCGCCCACCACCACACCGACGTCGCACCCCTGAACGCCCGTCTCGGCCGGCCAGGGTGCTGGTGTGACCTGCTGTGGCGGCGAAAGTGGAGCAGGTCCGTCCGCGGCGGGCAGCGTTCGCCGCTGAGATGCCGGGCAGGTTGACGCGGGCGGATCAGCGAGCGAAAGTCGATGCGGCCGGTGGCGCGGCGACTCGGGGCGGATCACCAACAGCTTCAGCTTGTCCACCACCTCGCCGAGGAATCCCGTAGGGACTCGGTCGAGAAGTTCGGTAACGCGGGCAATTTCGGCGTCCTACCGAAGCAGGACGGTTTTCCGGTCACCGAAGAAAGTCGATCCCCGGATAGGGTGTCGCGAGCACACGGGTGGGCGGGTGGGAGGCGCGACGCGATGGGTGGGTTCGAAGACCGGTTTCCGCCACTCCCCGGCCATCCTCGGCGGGATGAGGTCGCTCCTGAGCCGCCGCGGCGGCGGTGGCTCGGTGCTCGGACCGGGCTTCCTTTGCTTGCTCTTGGTGTCGTTGTGGCGTTCGTCGTCCTGGGGCCGCGGTGGATTCTCGACTGGGATCTCGGCGGTGCGGGGAGCGGCGATCGGGCCAAGGCCGTCACCGATGTCCGGGAAAGCCTGCTCAAAGCCTTCGGTGGACTGGCGGTCATCGCCGGGGCCACGGCCACCTGGCGGCAGCTGAAGCTCAACCGCCACAGCCAGGTCACCGATGCCTTCTCCGCCGCCATCACCCAGCTCGGCGATCCCGTTCTCGACGTACGGCTCGGCGGGATCTACGCACTCGAACGGATCGCCCGCTCCTCCCCTGCCGATCTCCGCGCCGTCGAGGAGGTGCTGTGCCTGTTCGTCAAGAACCGCCCGTGGGGCACGGACGTCGACATCGCCGTTGTCGTGCTCGGGCGGCGGGAAACCCGGAAACCGATCAGGCCGGTGCAGCTGGACCGGGTGAAACTGCCGGAAATCCGGCTGCGGTTCGCCGTCCTGCCCGAAGCGGACCTGCACTTCGCCGACCTCAGCGGTGCCGTCCTCTACCGCGCGGACCTCACCCGCGCCGATCTCACCGGAGTTTCCCTCAAGGGCGCTGTGCTCGTGGAAGCCTCGCTGTACCAAGCAGACCTGCGGGACGCGGTGCTCACCGGCGCTCTCGCCGAGGGAGTCGACCTGCGCGGCGCCGATCTGAGCCGGGCGGATCTCACCGGGGCGCGGCTCACCCGGGCCAAGCTGACGGACGCCGATCTGCGTGCGGCCGATCTGACGGACGCCGAGCTGACCGGGGCGGTCGTCGAGGGCGCCTACGTCGACGCCTCGACGACCTGGCCCGAGGGCTTCGAACCCGAAGGGGTGGTCAGCCGGGACGACCTGCCGCCCATCCGGCCGCGGGACTACGACGAAGCCACCCGGCCCACCGGGAGCTGAGTCAGCCACGCCGCCACCGTCGAAGCGATCAGCTCCGGCTGCTCCTCCGGCGTGTGGTGGCCCGCCACCACGGGATGGTGGACCACCTCGAGCGCCGCGAAGTTCGACGACATCCAGTCGATCATCGGCGGGGTCAGCATTGTGTCGAAACCCGGGTCGAACGTGATCAGGAGCTTCGGTACCTCCGGAGACGAGGCCAGCCAGCCGTCGAACGCCTCTATCCGCGACACCACCTCGGGCGGCTCGCCTCCCAATGGCATCGACTGGGCCCAGCGCAGCAACGGGATCCGGGACTTCGGGTTCGGGTACCTGCCTTCGTACTCCGGTGGGAGCGACTTCAGGAACATGTCGATCATCGGGTCGCCGGCGCCGGGGGTCTTGAGCGCGCGGAACACCTCTGCTCCTGCCGGTGGGAACTCCTCCCACGTCATCGGCTTCAGGACTGCCTCGGTGAATGCCAGACCGCGGACCCGTGACGGGTGTCGTGATGCCCAGTCCGCGGCCAGTGCTCCTCCCCAGTCGTGGCCGACCAGGACCACGTCGGACAGGTCCAGGGCGTCGAACCACTCGTCCAGGTGACGCGCGTGGTCGTCGAACGAATACTCGATGGACGGCCGGGGCGATGAGCCCATGCCGATCAGGTCCGGGGCCAGCCCGCGGCCCGGCACCGACGGCATCACGTTGCGCCACAAGTACGATGATGTCGGGTTTCCGTGCAAGAAAACCACCGGAGTGCCGGTTCCGGACTCCACAGAGGACAGAGTCGTCACTTGAACGCCGCCGCGTTGCGCGTTGCCCAGTCGGCGAACGGGCGTGCCGGGCGGCCCAGTACCCGCGTGACGTCCGGGCTCACCTGCTGCTCGTCGGGCGTCGGGGAGCCCAGGATGTTCAGCGTCGCCTCCGCCACCTCTGGGGGCATGAACGCCAGCATGGCCGAACGGGCTTCCTCGCGCGTCTGCGAGATGAACTCGACCGGCTCGCCCAGGGCCGTGGCGATCGACGCCGCCTGGTCGCGCGGAGACACCGGGGCCGGGCCCGTCAGTTCGTACGTCCGGCCGGCGTGTGAGGGATCCACCAGGACCGCTGCCGCCACCGCCGCGATGTCCGAGGGGTCGATCACCGGCAACCCGACGTCGCCGAACGGGGCCGCCAAAACGCGGGAAGTACGCACGCTTTCCGCCCACTGCAACGCGTTCGACGCGAACCCGCCCGGCCGGAGGATCGTCCACGGAAGACCCGCTCCGCGGACCGCGTCCTCGAAGTGCGCGGGGTGGCGGCCTGTTCCGACGCCCTGCGAGGACAACAACACCACTCGCGCTCCGGCTGCCTCCTCCAGCACCGGCTCCAGCGGACCTCGGAAGTCCGGTGGGAGCAGCAAAAACACTGCCGACGCACCCTCGAACGCCGGGCGCAACGATGGTGCGTCCGACAAGTCGGCCCGGATCGGGCCTCGACGGGACACGGCCCGCACTTCTTCGCCCGCTGCTGTCAGGGCCTCCACCAACGGCCGTCCGATGTTTCCCGTCGCTCCGGTCACTACGATCATGGGAACGACGCTACATTCCGACGTATAGTAGGTACCTAGAGGAAAGTATTGGATGGAGGCGCCGGAAGTGACCGAGACCACACCCGAGCTGGCCTGCCCGATCGCCCCCATCGTCGACATCGTCTTCAGCCGGTGGACGACGCCGATCCTGTGGGCGCTCAACGAATACGGGCGCCAGCGGTTCGTCGAGCTGCACCGCCGCATCGCCACCATCACCCCGAAGGTGCTCACCCAGCGGCTGCGGCAACTGGAGCGCGACGGCCTGGTCACCCGGACCTACCACGCCGAAGTCCCGCCGCGGGTGGAGTACGAGATCAGCGAACTGGGCCGCAGCCTCGGCCCGATGTTCGCCACACTCGCCGAGTGGTCACCCAACCTCGCGAAGGTCGCGGACGCCCGCGCGGACTACGACGACCGCTCGCGCAGCTCCGCCAGGTAGTCCTCGGCCGCGGCGACGTCGGACGCCGCGGCCGACTCCCGTTCGCGCGCGAGCGCCGCCGAGAGGATCTTCACCGCCTGGCCCACGTCGCCGCGGGAATCCCCTTGGACGACCGCGTTCTCCAGCGCCTTGCCCAGTTTCGTGGTCGCCGCCTCCCCCCGCGTACCGGGCGGCGGGACGATCCGGATCCAGTTCCCACCCGGATCGACCACGCTGAACCCGGTGACACCACCCATGTTCTTGCGGGCCCGGGGCCGCGTCATGCGCGGGATCCCGGCCACCAGGAGCTTGCCGCGCGCCGCGCGCATCCCGGCGGCGAACGCCTCGAACAGCGCGGCGACGTCCGGCACCACCACCAGGCAGGTCCCGTAGGACTGCTCCGCGTCGAACCCCGCCATCCCGAAGAAGTGCAGGTTCAGGTCCTCGCGGCACAGCGCCACGTACGGGTTCGGGCGGAGCTGACGGTAGGTCCGCTCGAACCCGAGCATGGCGTAGAACTCCGCGATCTCGTCGATGTCTCCGCAAGGCAGCAGGGGAATCGTCACTTCACCGGCCATGGCCCCCTCTTCTCGTATGCCGTACGAGAAGAGGCTAGCGCGTCACGTCCAGGTAGTCGAGGTTCGCCGGGCCGTCGGCGGACGTCGCGGTGAGCCGGATCGCGTGCGTGCCGTCGCCGAGCGCGAGGGCGCGGGTCACCGTGCTCCACGTCGTCCACGCGCCGGTCGCCGGGAACGGCACACCCGTGGCCACCACCGTGCCGTCGACCGCGATGTCCACCGGGCGCGCCGCCGTCGTGCCGTTCGCGTAGCCGAACGTCAGCGCCGACGCCGGTCCGGTCACCTGCCACTCGACGTAGCTGCCGACCGCGTTGGCGCCGTTCGCGAAGCCGGTTCCCGAGAAGCCCGCGTGGTTCGAATCGATCGTGCCGCCCGCCGACAGGGTGGCCGACTCGGCTTCGTAGCGAGCACCGCCGGCGCGGGAAACCCGGTACAGCACCGTCGCGTGCGAGGGCACCGACGCGCTGATCGTCCCCGAGGTGGTCCGGACCGCCTTGCTCCACAGGTCTTTCAGCGTGTACGACGACGCGCTGCCGATGCCCGTCGCGGACGCGGTCGTGCTGATCGTCGCGGTGGACGCCGTTTCGTTGGACAGCGCCACCGCGCGGTCGCCGTTGGCGAGGACCTTGCTGTAGACGACCAGGCCGGCGTTCGAGCTGAGCACGGTCGCCTGCTTGCCCAGCGGGTCCTGGTCGAGCGCGATCACGTCGGTGTTCTTCAGGATCGAGAAGCTGTCGTCGGAGACCTTCCGCAGGTCACTGCCGATGAGCAGCGGCGCGGCCATCATCGCCCAGAGGCTGAAGTGCGTGCGGTACTCCGCCGCGGTCATGCCGCCGTTGCCGACCTCCAGCATGTCCGGGTCGTTCCAGTGACCAGGGCCGGCGTACTGCGCCAGACCGCGGTTCGTCTGAGCCTTGCCGATCATGCTCGACCACTTGTCGGAGATGTCGCCGGTGGTGCGCCACAGGTTGCCGACCGGGGCGGCCCAGGTCCACGGCTGGTTCTGGCCCCACTCGCAGATCGAGTACGCGATGGCGCGGCCGGACTTCGCGAGGGCGTCGCGCATCGCCTTGTAGCGCTGCTGCGCGTCGACGCCCTGGTTGTTGCAGTTGTCGTACTTCAGGTAGTCGACACCCCAGGAGGCGAAGAGGTTCGCGTCCTGCTGCTCGTGGCCGAGGCCGCCGGGGAAGCCCGCCTTGTTGCACGTCTTCGTGCCCGCGCTGGTGTAGATGCCGAACTTCAGGCCCTTGCCGTGCACATAGTCGGCGAGGGACTTGATGCCGTTGGGGAAGCGCGCGGGATCGGGCACCAGGTTGCCCGCCGAGTTCCGCGAAGGCAGCGCCCAGCAGTCGTCGATGTTGACGTACTGGTAGCCGACGTCCTTGAGGCCCTTGCTGACGAACAGGTCGGCGATACCTCTGATCATTGTTTCGTTGAAGTCCGCCTTGCACTGCGTGGAGTTCCAGTTGTTGAACCCCATCGGCGGCGTGCGCAGCAGCCCGTTCTCCAGGGCGGAAGCCGGGGTCTGACTCAGGACGGTGCCACTGGCCGCGAGCGCGAACGCGGCGACCGCGACCGCCGTGCGCCGGAAGAAGGACATGCTTGCTCCCTGGTGAGACATCGGAGGTCTACACCAGTTAGTAAAGAGACCTGCCTAACCGGACGTCAAGAGATCATGTATCAGATATGAAATTGGGGTTCCGCTGGCCGGGACCTACTCGCTCACCTGCCGGGCCGTCGCCATCGCCCGCTCGGTCTCCCAGAACGCCCTCATCGACGTGATCAGGCCGTCCTCGCCGACGCGGTAGACGAACACCCCGTCCGTGTCGACGCGGTAGCCGCCCGGCAGGTACGTCGTGATCGTGCCGACGTTGGCGCACTCGTCGCCCGCCGCGTGGGAGTCGCGGATCGTGAACTCGAAGCGCTCCACGTTGCCGATCGTCTTGTCCCAGAACGCGCTGATCCCGTCGCGGCCGTGGTGCCCTTTGCCCTCTTCGTCGAAGAACGACGGCCCGACCGGGTCTTCCACGACGCCGTCGGGCGCGAACAGGTCCAGCCACGCCTCCTTGTCCCCCGCCGTCACCGCGGTCATCGACGCGAACGCCGCGCGCCGCGCGGGCGGCTGCTCCGCCGACGTGTCCCAGCTGACCTGCACGCCCATGCCCGTCACTCCTCGAACTTCGCGATGATCTCGGCCCCGAACTTGTGGATCGCTTCGAGCTTCGGCCCGACCGGCGCGTCGAACCCGACGCCGTCGAACACCCAAGGCATGGTGATGATGTCGGTGACGCCGGCCTCGGCCTGCTCGTGGTAGCCGTCGAGACCGAACTTGTCGATGCAGACGGCCTGGTACTCGAACGGGTCATCGGCGCGGCCGCGCTCGGCCAGCAGCTCCTTGAGCCGGACGATCGTCGTGCGCAGCTCCTCGAGCTTCATCATCGCCGACGACCAGCCGTCGGCGACGCGGGCCGCGCGCTTCAGCGCGACCTCGGTGTGGCCGCCGATGTAGAACGGGACGCGCGACGGCGGCGCCGGGCTCATCTGGATCTTGTCGAAGTCGTAGAACTCGCCGTGGTACTCGACCATGCCGCCGTCGAGGATCAGCCGGAGGACGTCGATGGCCTCGTCGACGCGCTTGCCGCGCCGCTCGAACGGCACGCCGCAGTACTCGAACTCCTGCGGCAGCCAGCCGACGCCGAGCCCGAGGCCGAACCGGCCGCCGGTGAGCACCGCCGCCGAGCCGACCTGGCGCGCCAGCAGCACCGGGTTGCGCGAGCCGAGCTTCAGCACCGACGTGTAGAACTCGATGCGGCTGGTGACCGCGCCCATCGACGCGGTCGCGACGAGCGGGTCCACCCAGGGTGTCTCGCCGGTCCAGAACCGGCTACCGTCGGGGGTGTACGGGTAGTCCGTGTCCACCGTCTCGGCGTAGAACAGTGAGTCCGGCAGGGCGATGGAGGCGAAGCCGGCCTCTTCGGCGGCCTGGGCGAGCTCGCCCAGCTGATCGAGCGGGTTCATCGCGATCGACAGGGTGAACTTCATACCACGGAACTATAACGTGTTCTAGTTTCTTCGGCCAGCCCGCGCGGTGGGCCGGATCACGTCCCGGGAACCCTCCGCGTAACGTCCGCGTTGTCCGGATCAAAGGTGACTTCCGGTCACCGGGCACCGAGTTCTGGGAGTGGTCCATGGGCACCGCGATCTTCCTGATCGTAGTCGTCGTCTTGATCGTCGGTGGCGGCCTCTACTTGTCGCGGCAGCGCGCCGCGGCCCGGCAGCGGGAACTGGACGACGCCAAGGCCGACGCCCGGCGCCTCGTCGAGCGGCTCGGCGGCCAGGTCCTGAACCTCAGCGGCAACGACACCGCGTCGATGCAGGCGATGGCGGACGCCGCCGAGCGCTACAACGCGGCCGGCTCGCAGATGGAGCAGGCCCGCACGATCGAGCAGGCCCGGCTGGTCAAGGACACCGCCGTCGAAGGCCTCTACTACGTCCGCGCCGCGCGCGTCGCGATGGGCATGGACCCGGGCCCGCAGCTGCCGGAGGAGGCCGAGCGCGAGCGCGCCGGCAAGGTCACCGAGCGCCGCGACGTCGACGTCGAGGGCCAGCACTACGCGGCCTCGCCCGACGCCGGCCAGGACACGCCGTACTACTACCCCGGTGGCCGCGTGGCCGGGCGGCCGGTGCCGCAGGGCTGGTACAGCGAGCCGTGGTGGAAGCCCGCGCTCGTCGCCGGCGCCTGGGGTCTCGGGTCGATGTTCCTGTTCAGCGCGATGTTCTCCGGCATGGGCGGCATCGCCAGCGCCGGCGCCTGGGAGTCGGGCTACGACGCGGGCCAGCAGGACGCACTCGAGTCCGGTGACGCGGGCGGCGACGGCGGTGGTGACGGCGGCGACATGGGCGGAGACATGGGCGGCGACGGCGGCGGAGACTGGGGCGGCGGCGGTTTCGACGGCGGCGGCTTCGATGGTGGGGGCTTCGATGGTGGGGGCTTCGATGGTGGGGGCTTCGACGGCGGCGGCTTCGACTTCTGACCAACCCCCGTCGTGAGTGGGAAACAGTGTTCTACCCGCGACGGCGACGCTGCGCAAGGACCGCCCCGAGGAGCGGACGTTGCTCGCCGCGCTGGCCCACCTG
>NZ_JBEXVF010000007.1:0-208928 GCF_040629235.1 Amycolatopsis sp. NPDC005961
CGCACGCGCTCACCAGCAGCAGGACGACCAGGACGAAGAGCTTCTTCACCGCGCCTCCACGACCAGGGCCTGCCGGGGCAGGCGCAACTCGAAGCCCATCGCCGCCGATCTGCACCGGTACCTCCAGGAGGAGCGCGAGAGCGTGCTCGCGTCGTTGTCCGGGTTGAGCGAGTACGACATCCGCCGTCCGATGACGCCGACGGCCACCAACCTCCTGGGCCTGGTCAAGCACCTGGCCGGCGGGGAGCTCGGCTACCTGGGCGACTGCGTCGGCCGCCCGGCCCCGGTCCGCCTGCCGTGGGTCGAGGACGGCTCGATCTGGGACAGCGCCGACATGTGGGCCACCGCGGAACAGTCCCGCGAGGAGCTGGTCGAGCTGTACCGGACCGCGTGGCGGCACACCGACGAGTCGATCGACCGGTTGCCGCTGGACGCGCCGGCGTCGGTGCCGTGGTGGCCGCAGGAGCGCCGCGCGACGACGTTCGGCTCGCTGCTCGTGCGGGTCACCGCCGAAACCGCGCACCACGCGGGTCACGCGGACATCGTGCGTGAACTGATCGACGGCCGCGGCGGCGCCGACCGGGAGGACATCGGCGACACCGCCTGGTGGGACACGTACCGGGCGCGCGTCCAGGGTGCGGCCGAGCGGCACCGCTGACTTCAGGCCACCGCGGTCACGGCGTAGTCCTTGACCCGCATCGAGTCGTGCATGCGCACGCCGCCGGTGTTGAGCTTCGCCAGCGCCGTCGTGACGCCGGCCGGCAGCGCGGAGACCAGCTGGCCGCCGCGCGCGAGCGCCCACACCCCGGCGCGGGAGCCGGGGATCAGGCTCCGGGCGGCGCCGACGGCGAACGCGCGGCTCTTGCGCACCAGCTCGCCCATTTCCCTTTCGTAGGCGGCGAAGGCGCGTTCGTGGTCGCCGCCCGCCGCGGCCAGCTCGCCGGCCAGGACGTAGGCGCCGAGCACGGCGAGGCTGGTGCTGCCGCCGACGGCGGGGCCGGGGCAGTAGCCGGCGTCGCCGACGAGCGTGACGCGTCCGCGTGACCACGTGTCGAGCCCGAGCTGCGTGATCGAGTCGAAGTAGAACGGCCCGGGGCCGCCCAGTTCGGCGAGCCAGCCGTCGACCTGGGGGTGCATCCCGGCGTAGGCCTCGCGCAGCAGCTCCCGCTGCCGCGCGACGTCGTGGTGGTGGTAGTCGAGCTGCTCGTCGCGGCGGAACAGGAACACCGCGCGGGCCTCGTCGAGGTGCCGGGCGCTGTAGACGCCGGCGGTGCGCCCGAGGCCGAGGTGCAGCACGGTCTCGCCGTCGCCGAGGCCGTCGGTGTCCGGCAGGGAGAGCACGGCCAGGTAGGCGCCGATGAACTTCGTCAGGCCGGCTTCTTCGCCGAAGACCAGGCGGCGGACGTTCGAGTGCAGCCCGTCGGCGCCGACGACGACGTCGAACCTGCGGGGTGCGGCGTGCTCGAAGGTGACGTCGCCGTCGGGGGAGAGGGCGGTGATCGAGTCGCCGAAGAGGTACTCGGCGTCGTCGCGACCGGCGTCGTAGTAGATCTCGCTGAGGTCGTCGCGCATGATCTCGGCGTGCCGCTCGGAGGTCGCGCGGTAGATCTTCGTCAGGTCCACCCGCAGCGGGCGGCGCGCGCCTTCCCGGTGCAGCGTCATGCGCGTGGTGCCGGTCTTGAGGGCTTCGACGCGGGGCAGCACGCCCATCTTTTCGGTGATGTCCATGGCGGGCCGGAACAGGTCGACGGCGTGGCCACCGGTCTTGCGCAGCGCCGGGGCGCGTTCGACGACCGTGACGTCGAAGCCGTGGCGGGTGAGCCAATAGGCGAGCACCGGACCCGCGATGCTGGCGCCGGAGACGAGAACACGCATGAGTACCTCCCTGACTTAACGGTAGGTAAGTTGTACCACAGTCCTTACCTATCGTTAAGTCAGTTATGCTGGGCCGGTGCCGAAACCCTCCGACACCAAGCAGCGCATCCTCGACGCCGCACGCGACCTCTTCACCACCCAAGGGGTGCAGCGCACCAGCCTGCAGGACATCGCCGACCGGCTGGGCATCACCAAACCCGCGCTCTACTACCACTTCCCCTCGCGCGACGACCTCGTCCGCAGCATCGTCGCGCCCATGCTCGACGACGGCGAGAACTTCCTCCTCACCCAGGAAGCGCGCGGGGACGCGCCGGTGCGCGAGCTGATCGAGGGGTTCTTCGACTTCAACTACCGCCACCGCGCGGACGTGATCATGCTGCTGGCCGAGATGCCGACGCTGGCCGACCTCGGGCTCATCGACCGCGTGCTGGCCTGGCGGACCCGGCTCACCGCACTGATCTGCGGCCCAGCACCGACCCTGGACAAGCAGGCGCGCGCGATCCTGGCCCTGGGCGGCCTGCAGGACGTCTGCATGCAGTTCCCCGACTCCCCGGTCGAGGAACTGAAAGCCGCGGCGGTCGCCGGGGCACTGGACGCACTCGGGCGCTAGCGCACCGCCGCGCGGTCGATGATCGCGCCCGTGTCGACCCCTGGGGGCAGCGTGCCGAACGCGATGCCCCAGTCGCCGCCGAAACGCGACGCGCAGAACGCGTCCGCGACCGCCGGGTCGCCGTGGCGGACCAGCAGCGATCCCTGCAGCACCAACGCCATCGACTCGACCACCCTCCGCGCCCGGTACTCGATCGCGTCGAAGTCGGTCAGCTCCTTGCGGACGCGGCCGACGGCGTCGTCGAGCCGCGCGTCGCCGCCGGCGGCCCGCTCGACCTCGGCGAAGAAGGCCGCGACCGTCTCCGGCTGCTTGCCCATGGCGCGCAACGCGTCCAGCGCTGCGACGTTGCCCGAGCCCTCCCAGATCGACGACAGCGGTGCCTCGCGGTAGAGCCGCGGCATGCCCGACTCCTCGACGTACCCGTTGCCGCCGAAGCATTCGAGCGCCTCGGCCGCGTGCACCGGGGCCCGCTTGCACACCCAGTACTTCGACACCGCGAGCCCGAGCCGCCGGAACGCCTGCTCCTGCTCGTCGTCGCGCCGGTCGCCCGCCGCGGCCAGCCGCATGGCCACCGTCGTCGCCGCCTCGGACTCGACGACGAGATCCGCGAGCACGTTCGCCATCAGCGGCTGGTCGACCAGCGCCTTGCCGAAGGCGTGCCGGTGGGTCGCGTGGTGGACCGCGCGGACCGCACCCAGCCGCATGCCGGACGCGCTGCCGAGCGTGCAGTCCAGGCGGGTGTTGTTGACCATCTCGATGATGGTCCGGACCCCGCGGCCCTCCTCGCCGACGAGCCAGCCGACGGCGTGGTCGTACTCGATCTCCGACGACGCGTTGGACCGGTTGCCCAGCTTGTCCTTCAGCCGCTGCAGCCGGATCGGGTTGAGGGAGCCGTCGGGCAGGACGCGGGGGAGCAGGAAGCACGAAAGCCCACCGGGCGCCTGGGCCAGCGTCAGGAACATGTCCGACATCGGCGCCGAGGTGAACCACTTGTGCCCGACGAGGGTGTAGCTGCCGTCGGCGCTCGGGGTCGCCGTCGTGGTGTTGGCCCGGACGTCGGAGCCGCCCTGCTTCTCGGTCATCGACATGCCCGCGATCAGGCCCCGCTTGGTGCTCGGCTCACGCAGGCCGAAGTCGTACTCGGTCGCGGCCAGCAGCGGCTCGTACCGCGCGGCCAGCTCCGGGTTGGCCCGCAGCGCCGGGATCGCCGCGTAGGTCATCGAGATCGGGCAGCTGTGCCCGGCCTCGACCTGCCCCCAGACGTAGAACTTCGCCGCACGGGCCGCGTGCGCACCCTCGCGCGGGTCCCGCCACGGCGTGCCGTGCAGGCCATGGGAAACCGCGACGGTCATCAGGTCGTGCCAGTACGGGTGGAACTCGACCTCGTCGATCCGGTTCCCGTACCGGTCGTGCGTGCGCAGCACCGGCTCGTTCTCGTTGACCACCCGGCCCCACTCCTGGGCCTGCTCGCTCCCGGCGAGACGGCCCAGCTCGTGCAGCTCGCCGGCCGCCCAGTCCGCGCCGGCGCGCTCGAGCCCGGCCAGCAGCGCGGGGTCGTCGGCGACGTCGTGGCCCTGCAGCGTCGGGACCTGGTTGGTGACCTCATGCGTGGCGGGCATCGGAACCTCCTAGAGCGCGGACGACGAACGTGCGAAGCTCGGCGACGTCACCGGCGTTGCCGCTGGTCAACGGGCCGATCAGGACTTCCGCGGCGGCGCCCACCAACGCGGCCGCGGTGAGCCGGCCGTCCTGCGGCGGCAGCGCGCCGTCCTTGACGCCGGCCGCGACGTGCTCGGCGACGACGTCGGTGAACGCCCGCCGGAACTCGAGCCGTTCGGCGTCGATCCGCGCGTCGACCGGCTCGGCCAGCAAGGCGTAGGCCTGGCGGGGAGCTTTGAGGGCGCGCTGGGCGAACGTCTCGAACACGGCCAGGACCCGCTCGGCGGGCTCGCCGGGGCGCGCGGACGCGGCCCGGACGGCCTCGACCTCCCGCGTCACGACCTGCCGGAAGACGTGCACGACCAGGTCGGCCTTGGTGGGGAAGTGCCGGTAGACGCTGCCGACGGCCACCCCGGCCCGCTCGGCGACGGCGGCGACGGAGCAACCGCCGTAGCCGTGGTCGGCGAGCTGTTCGGTCGCCGCGGCGACGATCGTCTCGCGCTGGGCGTCGAGGCGTTCCTGGACCTTCGGGGTGCGGCGGTAGGGCACGTCAAGAAGTGAAGCACTGATTCATTGCTTCAGTCAACGCTACTTCCCGGTGATCACGCCGACCGCGATCCCCAGGATCGCCGTGTTGTAGACGAACGCCACCACGCTGTGCGTCAGCACCGTGTACCGGATCGGGCGCGCCTGAACCTCCACATCGGACGTCGCGAACGACGTCCCCACCGTGAAAGCGAAGTACGCGAAGTCCAGCAGGTTCGGCCGCTCCGTCGCCGGGAACCGCAGCCCCGGTCCCGGCGCGGCCCGGTAGTGCAGGTGCGCGTAGCGGTCGGCGTACCCGAAGTGCAGCAGGATCCACGCCGCCAGCACCGCCGGCACCGCGCTGATCTGCAACACCGACGCGTACTCGCCGTCCTCCTCGGCGATCACGTTCGCCACCAGGATCAGCGACCCCGCCGACATCCCGACGACGCTCACCAGCAGCGTCGCCGCGAAACTCGACCGGCGGCCCAGCAGGCTGTGCAGCCACGCCGGCTCGCCGTCACCCGCCAGCCGATAGCGGCGGATGCGCAGGAACCGGGTCGCGATCACCGCCACGGCCAGCACGTCCCACGCCAGCAGGAACACCACGTCCAGCCCGGTGTCCGGCGCGATGAGCCAGCCCAACCCCAGCAGCACCAGCAGGAACTCCGCACACTGGTACCAGATCCTCCGAAGACGCCGCACGGCGCGAAGCTAACGGTCCCCGCCCGCGACGGCACGCCGGATCACCTGGTCAGGTGGCCCGCGGTACCAGCGCGACCAGGTACCGGCAGGGCCGCGACCCCGGGTTGGCGAACACCCGCTCCGGCGCGGTCCCCAGCTGCAGGCAGTCCCCGGCGTCCAGCTCGTGCACCTCGGTGCCCTCCCGCATGCGCAGGTGCCCGTCGAGCACCCAGACCTGCTGGTGCAGGAACGCGCTCGCGAGCAACGGCACCTCCGCACCCGCGGGCAGCGCGATCTCGACCAGCTCCAGCGGACGGCCGGCGGCGGGGGAGACCGCGCGCCGCCGGTAGCCGGTGTCCGGATCGACCCACACCGGCTGCTCGGCCGCGCGCACCAGCCGCCGCTCGTCGCCCTCGGCCCGCGCGATCAGCTCCGACAACGTCATCCCGAGCGCGGCCGACAGCTTCGCCAGCAACGCCGCCGTCGGCTGCACGTCGCCACGCTCGATCTTGCCGATCATCGCCCGTGACACCCCGGACGTCTCGGCCAAGGCGGCCACCGAGAGACCGTGGGACGTCCGCGCCGCGTGCACGGTGGCGGCCAGCCGGGCCGTCAGAGGGTCGGTCATGGGTGGATACTATACGACCCATTCTGGCTACCATGTGAGCCATGTTGATCCGAGACGCCACTCCCGACGACGCCACCGCCTGCCTCGCCATCTACGCGCCCTACGTCACCGAGACCGTCATCTCCTTCGAAGACGAACCGCCCTCCGTCGCCGAAATGGCCCGCCGCATCACCGACGCCCACGCCTGGTTCGTCCTGGAAAGCGAAGGCCGCGTCGCCGGATTCGCCTACGCCCGCCCCTTCGCCGAACGCGCCGCCTACCGGTGGTCGTGCGAGACGAGCATCTACCTCGAACGCGGCCGCCGTCGCACCGGCGCCGGCCGCGCCCTGTACGAAACCCTCTTCGACCGGTTGCGGGACAAGGGCTTCTGCCGCGCCTTCGCCGGCATGACCCTCCCGAACGACGCGAGCGCCGGCCTGCACCGCGCCCTCGGGTTCGAGCCGGCGGGCGTCTACCGCCGGGTCGGCTGGAAGCACGGCGCGTGGCGGGACGTCGCGTGGGTCCAGAAGGACCTTCACGCAACCGATGGTTGCGCATCGCCGCCGGCCCCGCTAACGTGACACGCAACCAAACGTTGCACAAGGAGCCGACATGGAACACGGAACCCTCGACCGCGAGATCCACATCGACGCCAGCCCTGACGTCGTCTTCGACGTCGTCAGCAGCCCCGAACACCTCCGCGAATGGTGGCCCGACGAGGCCGAGTACCCGGTCGAGCCCGGGGGAGACGGCCGCATCGGCTTCGGCGGCAGCTGGGTCCGCTTCACCGTCGTCGACGCCGTCCCCCCGAAGCTCTTCTCCTTCCGGTGGACCCACGAAGCGGGGGAGACCGCCGCACCCGGCAACTCGTTCCTCGTCGTCTTCGAACTCGAGCCCACGGCCGGCGGCACCCGCCTCCGGATGACCGAGACCGGCTTCCGCGAACGCGGCTGGGACGAAGCCAAGATCGCCGCCGAATACACCGACCACGCCAGCGGCTGGGACCACTTCCTGCCCCGCCTGCCCGGGTACGCCGTCAAGGTCGGAGCGACGACCCGGTGAGCACCGCCGTGGACGACGACCTCTGGTCGGCCATCGGAGACCCCACCCGCCGCCGCATGCTCGACCTGCTCCTGAACGAGGGCAGCGCGACCGCGACCAGCCTGAGCGAGCACCTCCCGGTGACCCGCCAAGCCGTCGCGAAACACCTCACCGTCCTCGACCGCGTCGGCCTCGTGTACGCGACCGCCGCCGGTCGTGAGAAGCAGTACCGCGTCGACGAGGCCCAGCTGGCCCGCGCCGTCGCCCAGCTCGCCGACGTCGGCGCCGCCTGGGACGCCCGGCTCCGCCGCATCAAGCGCATCGCCGAAACCATCCAGAAGAAGCTCTAGAGAGGCACGACCATGGACATCTTGCACCGCATCGGCATCGAGAAGGCCACACCGGAGAAGGTCTACGAGGCGATCACCACCCTCGACGGCCTGTCGGACTGGTGGACCGAGAAAACCGTGGGGGACACCGAACTCGGCGGCGTCATCGCGTTCCGCTTCATCCCGGGCGGGTTCGACATGAAGGTCATCGAGCTCGACCCGGGCCGGCTCGTGCGCTGGGAGGTCGTCGACGGACCGCCGGAGTGGATCGGCACGACGATCCGGTGGGACCTCGAGCAGCGTGGCGACTACACGATCGTCCTGTTCAAGCACGAAGGCTGGCGGGAGCAGATCGAGTTCATGCATCACTGCAGCACGAAGTGGGCGATCTACCTGATGAGCCTCAAGCAGCTCGTCGAGACCGGGGAAGGTGCTCCGAGCCCGCGGGACGTGATGATCAGCGACTGGCACTGAGATTACTTGACATAATGTACATTATCGGCACTTGGGGACACGCTGCGACGGAGAGCCAGGAGGGGTGCCAAAGCCGGATTCCCCGGGAGGTGCGTTCGGTTCGTCAGGACGGCTCCTGCTGAGGTTTCGCCCCTCGCGTTCTCCCGCGGCGAGCCCCAGACGGCTCTGAGGGCGCCTTTCAGAGGGCGCAGGAGCGTCCCCTGGAGCCAGGAAGTCGATGTGCCGTCACTCGACCTCAAAACGTCACGGTGACGAAACTATGGGCAGCAAACCTGGCGCCAGACCGATCGTTAATGAGAACTGCGCCGCGGAACCTGCCGGTTGTCGGCCGACCCCCGGCGTCCCGGACACCAGAGCGTCGCGACGCCCGAACATATGTGCGCCTCCCCGTCGCGCACGCCGGAAAGGGCGGATTCGGGCCTCGAATCGGCTTCGGCGGGATCCGGGATCCCCCGGGGGTCATTCCGGACTAAACCGACATTTCATGCATAATGGGGATTATGCATGAAATGAGAGGTGACCCGGCGACCGGAATTGTCGGTGCCGTGCTGTAGAAGATCCACATGAAGGTTTCCGAGGCCCAGCAAGCCTTCTTCGCGGCCCGCCGGCCCCGCAAGGACTCTCCGCACACCACCGACGCCTACCGCCGCGACCTCGCCGGGATCACCACTCTCCTGGTTTCGGAACTGGGCCGCCCGGCCGAGGATCTGGACGTCACCGACATGACCGGGCCGGCGCTGCGGTCGGTGTTCGGCGTGTTCGCCGACGGGCACGCGAAGAGCTCGGTGCTGCGCGCCTGGTCGACGTGGAACCAGTTCCTGACGTTCTGCGTGGCGGACGGGTTGCTGGAGGGCAATCCGATGGGTGCGGTGGCGCGGCCGCGGACGCCGGCGTTGACGCCGAAACCGTTGCGGGGTGAGGAAACCCCGGAGCAGCTGCTGTCGGCGGCGGCCGCGGGTTCGCGGCGCGCCCGGGATCCGTGGCCGGAGCGGGACGTGCTGGTGATCGCGCTGGGGCTGGTGGCGGGGTTGCGGGCGGCGGAGATGCGGGCGTTGACGGCGCGGTCGCTGGTGGGGCGCGCGGGTGAGCTGCGGTTGCACGTGAGGGGGAAGGGCAGCCGGGATCGGTCGATTCCGGTGCAGCCGGTGCTGGCGGAGCTGATCGAGCGGTACCGGGAGTCGTGCCGGGTGCGGTTTTCGAGTGTGCGGTTCTCCCCTGGTTCGCCGTTGTTGCTGGATCGGGCGGGTGAGCCGATCGGGCGGGGTGCGCTGGAGTACTTGGTGAAGTCGTGTTATCGCGGGGCGGGGTTGCACGATCGGGTGCCGGCGGGGGCGAACCTGCACGCGTTGCGGCACACGTTCGCGACGAGGCTGGCGGAGGACGGGGCGACGGCGTCGGAGATCATGGCGTTGCTGGGGCACGCGAGCTTGGCGACGAGCCAGAACTACATCGAGGCGACGGGCCGGGAGCAGCGTGCGGCGGCGGCGAGCAACCGGACGTACCGGGCGTTGGACGGGCTGAGAGAGGTTCGGTCCTCCGACCGCTACCCCGACCCCGACCCCGGGTAGCCGTCGCCCTCGCTGACGCTCCTTCTCCCCGGGTGGGTGGTCAGCGGAGTTGTTCGAGGTCCTTGGCCGCGCGGGCGATCTCGGCGGCCAGGCCGCGCAGTTCGCGGGGGTCGGCGCCGTCGTCGGCCGCGGTCACGATGTCTTCGGCGGCGCACCGCAGCTGGAACAGCCGGTCCTGGAGGGCGGCGATCTCGGTGTCGGAGAGGACCACGGCGTCTTCGGGCAATCCGCTTCGCTGCAGTGCGGTGCGGCGTTCGTAGGCGCGCTGGCGGCAGGACTGGCCGCAGTACCGCCGCCGTCGTCCGACGTTGCCCGCTTCCGGGAGGCGGCGGCCGCACCAGCCGCAGTGCTTCGGGGCGCCGCGGCGGGCGGGGACGGGTTCGAGCTGGGTCAGTTCGGCGGCTTCCCTCACCCCGGAGACCCTAGCTGGCCACCGGTTGCTCATGCCGGGGTCATGGCGGAAGTGCACACTTGAGGGATGCAGGCGTCGTTTCCGTACCTGGCCGATCCGCTCCCCCGTGCTTTCGCGCACCGGGGGTGGCACCTCGACGAGCTCGACGGGCTCGAGAATTCGCTGCCGGCTTTCCAGCGGGCGTGCGCGGAGGGGTATCGGTACCTGGAGACGGACGTGCACGCGACGGCGGACGGTGTGGTGGTGGTGCACCACGACGCGAACCTCGACCGGACGACGGACGGGTCGGGGGCGATCGCGGCGCAGACGTGGGAGCAGCTGAAGAACGTCAAGGTCGGGGGGAAGGCTCCGCTGTCGCGGCTGGAGGACGTGCTGGAGGAGCTGCCGAACGCGCGGTTCAACGTCGACGTGAAGGCGGATCAGGCGGTGCGGCCGTTCGTCGAGGTGCTGGAGCGGACGAAGGCCCATGACCGGGTGGCGGCGGCGGCGTTTTCGGATGCGCGGCTGGTGCGGTTGCGGAAGCTGGCGGGGCCGAAGCTGGTGACGGCGATGGGGCCGCGGTCGGCGTTCGCGCTGTGGGCGCGGGGGAAGCTGCCGCTGCTCCCCCTGGGGCGGCTGGTGCTGGGGGCGATGGCGCAGGTGCCGGTGCGCCAGGGTGCGCTGCGGGTGGTGGACAAGGCGTTCCTGTCGATGGCCGGGCGGTCCGGGATCGAGGTGCACACGTGGACCATCGACGATCCGGCGGAGATGCGGATGCTGCTGGATCTGGGGGTGCACGGGATCGTGACGGACCGGCCGGACCTGTTGCGCGAGGTGCTGATCGAGCGTGGGGTCTGGCAGCGGTCGCAGGAGCCGTGAGCGTCAGCGGGGTGGTTTGCCGGTCCAGGCGGCTTCCCAGGTCTTGGGGCCGAGCAGGCCGCTGTCCTTGATGCCGTTGGCGCGCTGGAGGTCGAGGACCGCGGTGCGGGTTTTTTCGTAGTAGCAGCCGGTGCCGGTGAAGCCGTAGCCGAAGGCGTTCATGCGGAGCTGGAAGGCCTTGAGCGGGGCGGCGCAGTCGCCGAAGGCGTAGACGACGCCGGGCCACGGCGGTTTGCCGCTCGGGGGCGGCGGGGTGGGTGCGGGGGCGGGTCCGCCGCCGATGTAGGCGGAGTCGGCGTAGGTGGGGACGCGCTTGCTGCGGGCGTCGCCGTCGCCGGCGAGCTTGAGCATGCCGGCGCACTGCCAGGGCTGCCAGCCGCGCATGCGGTAGAGGTAGAGGGCCCGGTAGTCCTGTTCGGCGGGGGCGGCCTGGTCGGGGCGGCCGGCGCCGCCGACGCTGCGCCAGGTGGGCAGGTCGAACTGGTAGGCGCCGTAGTAGCCGTTGCCGGTGTTGGTGGCGTAGCGGCCGCTCGACTCGCACATGCGGAGCTTGGCCCAGGCCGTCGACGCGGGGTCCGCGGAGGCGAGGGCGGGGACGGTGAGCTGCAGACCCATGGCGGCGATGGCGAGAAGGAGGATTCTCGCGACGGTGCGTCTCCGGTTCTGGATCATGGAAGCACAGTAGAAGCGTGTCCCACTGACCACAAGGGACACACTGCTCGCCTGAGTCTCACACGAAACACTGTTCACACGAGTCAGCGACACGCCGTGACGGGCCGCGCGGTGTGTGCCCCGGAAGTGGCGGATGATCACGAAGCGACAAAGCGGACACGGTTCGGGTGGTCCGGTCCCCCGGGTCCGGGCGCGCCAGTAGTCTCCGCGCTGACCTGCTGGTTTTCGAGGTGAAGGAGCCGTGGATGACGCTGGCCGGGACGCGCTCGACCAAGCGCGAGCGCTGGGGCTGGTATTTCTACGACTGGGCCAATTCGCCGTTCTATTCGTCGACGACGACGGTGTTCGGTGCCCTCTCGATGAGCTCGATCGCGGCCGAGGACGCGAAGTCGAACTTCACCCTTAACGGGGACCGCGCTTGCCTCGACGCGGCCGGCAAGGCGGACACGCTCCACAACTGCGACGTGACGTTGTTCGGGCTGCACTTCCCCGCCGGTTCGGTGTGGGGGTACCTGCTGTCGGTGGCGACGGTGGTGCAGGTGCTGGTCCTGCCGATCGCCGGCGCGGTGGCCGACCGCAGCCACAACAAGCGCCGGATCCTGGGCGGGTTCGCGTTCCTGGGTGCGGCCGCGGCGGCGGCGATGTTCTTCTTCGCCGGATCGGACTGGCAGCTGGGCGTGGTGCTGTTCATCATCGCGAACATCGGCTACGGCGGTTCGCTGGTCGTCTACTACTCGTTCCTGGTGGACATCGGCGGGCCGGACGAGCGCGACGACATCTCGGCGAAGGGCTGGGCGTTCGGGTACCTGGGCGGCGGGCTGGCGCTGGTGTTGCAGCTGGGGCTCTACCTCGGCCACGACACCTTCGGCGTGAGCAAGGACGTGGCGGTGCAGATCTGCTTCCTGACCTCGGGGCTGTGGTGGGCGGCGTTCACCATCCCCGCGGTGCGGGCGCTCCCCCGCCGGCACACGCCGGTCGACGTCGTGCCCGGGGCGTCGGTGCTGCGCGCGGGGTTCGCCGAGCTGCGGCAGACGATCGTCGCGGCGAAGGCGTATCCGTTGACGCTGGCCTTCCTGGGCAGCTACCTGGTCTTCACCGACGGGATCAACACGGTGGTGACGGTGTCGGCGCAGTACGGCAAGGACGAGCTGGAGTTCGGCAACGAGGTCCTGATCGTGACGATCCTGGTGATCCAGTTCGTCGCGTACCTGGGTGGCACGCTGCACGGGCTGGTGGCGCGGCGGATCGGGGCGAAGCGGACGATCCTGGGCAGCCTGGTGCTGTGGGTGGTGGTGCTGGCCGGGGCGTACTTCGTGCAGCCGAAGCAGCTGGTGCAGTTCCTCGCGGTGGCGGTCGGGATCGGGTTGGTGCTGGGCGGAACGAACGCGTTGTCGCGGTCGTTGTTCAGCCAGATGATCCCGGCGGGCAAGGACGCCCAGTACTACTCGCTCTACGTCGTGGGTGAGCGGGGGACGTCGTGGCTGGGTCCGCTGCTGTTCGCGGGGGTGGGGCAGGCGACGGGGTCGTTCCGGCTGGCGATCATCGCGCTGGTGATCTTCTTCGCGGCGGGTCTGGTGCTGGTGTGGCTGGTGCCGGTGCGGCGGGCGATCGTGGCGGCGGGCAACACGCCGCCGGAGGTCCTGTGACCTTGTGACGTGGCCTGTTCGGCTGTCACGCGGGGCCATCCTGGACGAACGTCCAGACACCGATAGGGTCGGCTGTCGTGACCTTGTTGAACGACCGGGCCGCCGGCCCCGATCCGACCGACGCCCTCTCGTCGGTTCCCGCGGCCGGTTCGCGCCGCGGGACACCGCCGGTGGGCAGATTGAAGTTCTGCTACGGGCCGATGGACTGCGGGAAGTCGACGCTGGCGCTGCAGATCGACCACAACCACGCGCGGCAGGGGCGGCGGGGCCTGGTGCTGGTGCGCCACGACCGTTCGGGTGCGCCGCAGATCTCGAGCCGGATCGGGCTGAGTCGGCAGGCGGTGGAGGTCGGCGAGGACACCGACGTGCGGGACCTGGTGCGGCAGGAGTGGGCGCGCGGGCAGCACGTGGACTACGTCGTGGTGGACGAGGCGCAGTTCCTCTCCCCCGGGCAGGTCGACCAGCTGGCGGAGCTGGCCGACGAGGTCGAGATCGACGTGTACTGCTTCGGCATCGCGACGGACTTCCGGAGCCGGTTGTTCCCCGGGGCCGCTCGTCTGTTCGAACTGGCGGACGAGCTGCAGCCGGTTCAGGTGGAGGTGCTGTGCTGGTGCGGGCTGCCGGGACGGTTCAACGCGCGGGTGCTCGACGGTGAGGTGGTGCGGGAAGGGGACACCGTTGTGGTGGCAGATACCGAACAATCCGTAGTTGAATCTTCAGCTTTGGCCGGTTTTGAGGCCGAAAACGCTACTGTGCGTTATCAGGTATTGTGCCGCCGCCACTTCCGATCGGGTGACTTGGGGCCCGTTACTGGTCGTCACGGTCAGTTACGGTTGACCTGACATGGGCCCCAGTAGCCCATCCGGGGGATATCAGCACTAAGAAGGCCGTATTGACGTCACGCCGAAGCGCGAAACGCCTCCTACTAGAGGAAGCTGATGCCGTTGGGTGACGCAGCTCATCGTGAGCAACGACATGGCAGCCCGGGAATCCTCGGGGGCCCCAAGTCGTTGCATAGGGTGAGCATCACCCAGGCTCCACCCGGAGCTGACTGAAAGGACCCCCATCATGGCCGACCGTGTTCTTCGTGGAAGCCGGCTGGGAGCGGTCAGCTACGAGACCGACCGCAACCACGACCTCGCCCCACGCCGCACCGTGCGCTACGCCTGCCCGAAGAACCACGAGTTCGAGGTGCCGTTCTCCGACGACGCCGAGATCCCGACGGTCTGGGAATGCCGCCTGCACGGCAGCGAGTCGGAGATCGTGGACGGCGGGCAGCCCGAGCAGAAGAAGGTCAAGCCGCCGCGCACCCACTGGGACATGCTGCTCGAGCGGCGCACGATCCCCGAGCTCGAGGACCTGTTGAACGAACGTCTCGCCGAGCTGAAGGGCCGGCGGACCTCCCGGTCCGCGTAACGCCCGTGAGCGTCGGCCCGTAGCCACCGCTCCCACCACAACGGAAAGGCCCCCGCCACCTCCCCCGGCGGGGGCCTTTCGCATGCCCGGAGGGTGCTAGTCCGTTGCGTCGCGGAACGGGCCCCGCAGGGCTGCCCACTGGAGCAGCATGATGGTCTTCGCGTCCGCGATCTCCCCCGTCTCGATCATCTTCAGGGCCTCGGCGAACCGCAGCTCGATCACTTCGATGTCCTCCCCCTCCTCGGCGATGCCGCCGCCCTCGCCACGGTCGGCCGGGTCGTAGGGCGCCGCGTAGCAGTGGAGGCGCTCGGTCACCGAGCCCGGGCTCGTGTACACGTCGAACACGTGCTCCAGCTCGCCGATGCGGACGCCGGTCTCCTCCTGCGCCTCGCGGCGGATGGCCGTCTCCGCGTCGTCGGCGTCGAGCAGGCCCGCCGCCGTCTCCAGGAACATGCCGTCCGGGTGGTCGTTCACGTAGACCGGGTAGCGGAACTGACGCGTCAGCAGCACCGTCCCGCCCACCGGGTCGTAGAGCAGCACGGTCGCCCCGTTGCCGCGGTCGTAGGTTTCGCGCTGCTCGGTGCTCCAGCGGCCGTCGCCGTGCCGGTAGTCGAACGTCGTGCGGCGCAGCACGTACCAGGCCGAGGACAGCACTTCCACGTCGGTGACGCGGACGCGCGGGTTGCGGGACGGGCTTGGCAAGGAGGTCATCCCCCGACCATAATGTGCACGACTCGGCAGAAACAAGGAGGACTGTGCATGCTGGTCGGCGAACGCCGTGAACTGCTGCTCGCCCGGCTCGCGGCCGACGGCAAGGTGCTGGCGAAGGACGTCGCGGCCGAGCTCGGTGTCTCGGAGGACAGCATCCGCCGCGACCTGCGCGACCTGGCCGCCGCCGGGCACTGCCAGCGCGTCTACGGCGGAGCGCTGCCCGTCTCCCCCGCCGTCGCCGACTACGCGAGCCGGACGGCGATCGCCGTCGACGGCAAGGACCGGGTCGCCGCGCTCGCCGCCGGCTTGGTCCGGCCGGGTTCGACCGTCATCCTCGACGGCGGCACCACCACCCTCGCCGTCGCCAAGGCCCTGCCCGCGGACCTCGAGGCCACCGTCGTCACGCACAGCCCGACCGTGGCCGTCGCCCTGCTGGACCACCCGAACGCCGAGGTCTTCCTGCTGGGCGGGCGGCTGTTCCGGCACTCCGCGGTCACCTGCGGCGCCGCCGCGGCCGAAGCCGCCCAGTCGATCAGCGCCGACGTCTTCCTGCTCGGCGTCACCGGCGTCCACCCCGACGCCGGGCTCACCACCGGCGACGCCGACGAGGCCGCGATGAAACGCACCCTGGCCCGGCGCGCGGCCGACACCTACGTGCTGGCCAGCGCCGAGAAGCTCGGGGCGGCCTCGCGGTTCACCGTGCTGCCGTTCGCCGACATCGCCGGAGTCATCACCGACGCCGACGACTCTGACCAGAACGTGCAGAAACTTGCAGCGATGGGCGTGGAGATCCGGACCGGCTGACCTCGACGTACCACTCGCGGCCCGCCACGAGCGCGAACACCGGTGCCGGCAGCCACACGAGCACCCGCAGCACCGCCGAGAGCCGCCCGCGGCCGCGTACGTCGGACACGTGCGCGGCGAGCGCCGCCTGCTTGCGCCCGGCGAACCGCCGCACGTCGAAGCGGTGGGTGATGGCCGAGGACGGGCTGTACAGGCGGCCGAGGGCGGCGCTGTCGTACCGGAACGGGATCCGCAGGGCCCGGATCAGCCGGACGAGCCGGATGACGACCTCGCGCGGCATCGTGGCCTCCAGCAGCCGCGTCCCGGTCAGCCGGGCCGCCCGCCGGGCGACGTCGTGCACCTTGACGTGGTCGCGGTGGCCGTAGCCGCCGTTCGGGTCGTAGCCGAGCAGCAGGTCGGCTTTCTCCTCGTGCAGCACGGCGGCGAGCCGGTGCGCGGCTTCCTCGGTGTCGGCGCGGGCGAAGCGCTGCCGGCCGGGTGGATCCGGGTAGAGCTCGGGCCCGTGCCCGCTGTCGGCGTACCCGAGGTGCACGACGCGCCGGACGCCGAGGATGGCCGCGCTCGCCTCCAGCTCGCGCCAGCGCGGGGTCGGGGATTCGGCGTCCATGCCGTCGGTGGCCACGACGACCACCACCCGGTGCCCGTCGGCCGCCGCGCGGGCGAGGGTGCCGCCGCTGAGCAACACGGGGTCGTCGGCGTGGGCGTGGAAGGCCACGATGGTCGTCATCGGCCCCATGATGGCCGATGACGGGAGAAGACGGCATGAGTGAGCACCGGGTCCGGTTCGCGGCGCTGTTCGACGCCGAGGTACGGCCGCACAACGAGCGGTTCCGCGCCGCGGCGGCCGTGGCGCCGGGCGAGGACGTCCTCGACGTCGGCTGCGGCACCGGCGAGTCCACCCGCGAAGCCGCGCAGGCGGGGGCGACCGCGCTGGGCGTCGACGTCTCGGAGCAGGCGATCGCCAAGGCCCGCGAACTCGGCGGGGCGAGCTTCGAGGTGGCCGACGTACAGACCTTCGAGCTCCCGGCCGCGGGGTTCGACGTCGTGCTGTCCCGGTTCGGGGCGATGTTCTTCGCCGACCCGCCCGCCGCGTTCGCCAACCTGGCCCGTGCGCTGCGGCCGGGCGGGCGCCTGGTGCTGCTGGTGTGGCAGGAGCGGGCCCGCAACGAGTGGTACTCGGTGCTGCACGACGCCGTCGCCCCCGGCACCACCCCGCCGCCCGCCGGGCCGCACTTCTCCCTCGGCGACCGGGACCACACGCGCACGGTGCTCGAAAACGCCGGGTTCGGCGACATCGAGTTCACCGAGCTGCGCGAACCCGTCTGCTACGGCCCCGACGCGGAGACAGCGGCCGAGTTCGCGCTCGGCCTCAAGGACGTCCAGGAGCTGGGGCCCACCGAGGAGTCCGCGACCCGTCTCCGGGACGCCTTCGCCGCGTACGAGACCTCGGACGGCGTGGTGCTGGGCGCCCGGACGTGGATCGTGACCGCGCGGGTCAGCGCCGCTTGACCAGGCGGCGCAGCTGCTGCCAGCGGCGCTCCGCGCCCCACGTGGCCACCCGCAGGAACGCCTCGCGGATGATCGAGCCGCTCATCTTCGACTCGCCGATCTCGCGCTCGGTGAAGGTGATCGGCACCTCGACGATCTCGAACCCGGCGTCGGCCGTGCGGACCGTCAGGTCGATCTGGAAGCAGTACCCGTGCGAGTTGACCTCGTCCAGGGCCAGCTTCTCCAGCACCGGGCGGCGGTAGGCGCGGAAGCCCGCGGTGATGTCGCGGGTGCGCATGCCCAGCGCGATCTGCGAGTAGATGTTCGCGCCGCGCGAGAGGATCTGGCGGTTGACCGGCCAGTTGACCACCGCGCCACCCGGCACGTACCGCGACCCGATGGCCAGGTCGGCGTCGCCGACCGCGTCCAGCAGCCGGGGCAGGTCCTCGGGCGCGTGCGAGCCGTCGGCGTCCATCTCGACGATGGTGTTGTACTCCCGCGCCAGGCCCCAGCGGAAGCCGGCGATGTAGGCGGCGCCGAGGCCGGCCTTCTCGGTGCGGTGCAGCACGTGGACGTGGTCGTTGGCGGCCGCGCGCTCGTCGGCGAGCTCGCCGGTGCCGTCGGGGCTGCCGTCGTCCACCACGAGCGCGTGCACGTCCGGGAGTACCTTCTGCAGGCGATCCAGGATCGGGCCGAGGTTCTCCCGTTCGTTGTACGTCGGGATCACCACCAGCACCGGCTCGATTCCCCGGGCCCCCCGCGGCGCCTGCGACATCCGTGCTCCTCCGATATCCCCGGCGGTCAGTCCGCCGTGTCCCCTGCCGTGCCGGCGCTGTCGCGCCGGGTGCGAAAACGGAGCACGAGCCCGCCGGCCACCCCGGCGATCGCCAGTGCCAGCAGCCCGTACTCCGTCCACGCACCGAGTTGATCCGACAGCGTAGTCTGCGTCCGCAGCGGGACGCGCCCGACCAGGGAATCCGCGGTGAAAAGGCCCGTTGAGCTGGTAACCGTCCCGTCGGAGGCGACGATGGCGCTCACTCCTGAGACGGCGGACACCACGACGGAGCGGCTGTGCTCGACCGCCCGCAGCCGCGACATGGCCAGCTGCTGGACGCTCATCTCGCTCTCGCCGTACCAGGCGTTGTTGGTCGGGACGACGAGCAGTTCGGCGCCGTCGCGGACGGCGTCGCGAGCCGGGAAGTCGAACGCGGCTTCGTAGCAGACGAACACGCCGACCTTCGTGCCGGCGACGTCCATGGCCTGGTTGGTGCCGTCGCCGGGGACCATGTCGACGGTCTCGGAGTCGAGGAACGGCGTGACGAGCTCGGCGAGCTTGCGGGCGGGCACGTACTCGCCGAACGGGACCAGCTGCTGCTTGGCGTAGCGCTGTCCGGGCCCGGTGTGCGGGTCCCAGGCGATGACGGAGTTCTGCAGGTGGCGGTCGGGCAGCTCGTAGATGGCGCCGATCAGCGCGGGTACGCCGAAGTTCGCGACGAGCTGGTCGACCTGCGGGTCGGGCCCGGTGACGGTGGTCGCACTCTCCGGCCACAGCACCAGGTCGGGCTTCGGGACCTTCCCGGCGTGGACGGCGTCGAGCAGCCGTTGGCTCTCGGTGATGGTGTTGTGGCGCAGCACCTCGCGTTCGCCCTGCAGCGCCAGCCCGATGTTCGGGGCGTTGCCCTGCACGGTCGCGACGGTGCGCTCGCCGTCCTGCGCGCCGGTGCCGATGGTGGGCCACAGCGCCAAGCCGGCCACGAGGGGCAGCAGCGTGCCGGTGGCGGCGAACACGGCCGGGCGGGTCCGCAGCGCCGCCGTGAGCGCCTCGCGGCCGTCCCAGAGCCGTCCGAGGAGGGCGGCGAGGCAGAACCCGGTCAGGACGACGGCGAGGCCGACGAGCGGCGCGCCTCCGATCGACGCGAGCGGGAGGAACGCGCCTTCGGGCTGGCTGAAGGCGACGCGGCCCCAGGGGAAGCCGCCGAACGGGAACCACGCGCGGGGTGTCTCCAGCGCGATGAACACCAACGCGGCCCACAGCGGCCCGGCCGGCAGGCGGGACACCAGCGTCATGAGGCCGCCCGCGAGGCCGTAGTAGAGCGCCAGCGCGAAGGACAGGCCCAGCCACGGCCACGGCCCGAAGTCGGGGCCGAGGAAGTCCAGCAGCCAGGTCAGCAGCGGCAGGAAGAACACGAACCCGAACGCGAAGCCGTAGCCGAACGCGCCGCGGAAGCTCCGGCGGCCGCGCAGCACGAGCGCGAACCCGGCGAACGCCAGCGGCGCGAGCCACCACAGCGGGCGCGGCGCGAAGCTCAGGTAGTAGGCGAACCCGGACACCAGCGCGCCGGCCAGGCGCAGCAGCCAGGCGCGCGGGAACCGCCGGGTGCGGGCGGGGTGGTGCGGGGTGCCCGGTTCGGGGTCCGCGACGGTGACTGCCACGGGTGAGAACTCTAGGTGATGGCGTCGTGGAGGACTTCACCCGCGCGGACGGTGCGCAGGCAGTGCGGGAGGGCGGCGTCCGGTTCGAGCCGCGGCAGGGGTGGCACGCCGGCGCGCGGGTCGGTGGACCAGCGCTGCACGCGGCTGTCCGGCGTGGCGACGACGAGGTCGGCCGCGTCCCAGATCGCGTAGTGCGCCGGGGCGCCCGGGACGAGGCTGCCGGTGACGCCGTCGTTGACGCCCGCGGCGCGGTGCCCGGCCCGGGTGTGGGCGGTGAACGCCGCGCGCGGGGACAGGCCGGCGCCCGGGGTGCGGTGGTAGGCGGCGGCGCGGACGCTCCCCCACGGGTCGAGCGGGGTCACCGGCGCGTCGGAGCCGAAGGCCAGCAGGACCCCTTCGGCGGCCAGCGCCGAGAACGGGTTGAGCCCGGCGGCGCGGGCCGTGCCGAGGCGTTCGGCGTACATGCCTTCCTCGCCGCCCCAGAGCGCGTCGAACAGCGGCTGCACGGAGGCGACGACGCCCCAGCCGGCCAGCAGCTTCGCCTGCTCGGCGGTGACCATCTCCAGGTGTTCGAGCCGGTGGTGGCGGCCCGCGAGCGCGCGCTGCCCGACCTCCTTCTCGGCGAGCCGGAACCCTTCGACGACTTCGGCGACGGCGGCGTCGCCGATGACGTGGAAGCCGGCCTGCAGCCCGGCTTCGGTGCAGGCGGCGAGGTGGTCGCCGATGCGGTGCGCGTCGAGGTAGAGGGTGCCGGAGCCGCCGTGGTCGGCGTAGGGGGTGCTGAGCGCGGCGGTGTGCGAGCCGAGGGCGCCGTCGACGAACAGGTCGCCGGCGAGGCCGCGGGCGCCGAGCTGGTGCGCGGTCTCGACGGCGCCGAGTTCGCCCCAGTAGCCGACGACCTCGGGGGTGTCCGGGCCGGCGAGGGCGAGCAGGGCGGCGAGGTCGTCGCGGCCGGAGATGTCGGGGCCCGCGCATTCGTGGACGCTGACGATGCCCTGGGCCGCGGCTTCGGTGAGGAACGCGCGCTGGGCGCGTTCGCGCTGCGCGGGCGTGATCGCGGCGCGCACGGCCGCGCGGACGGCGTGGTGGGCGGCGCGGGTCAGCGGGCCGTCGGGCGACCAGCCGTCGGCGTCGCGGGCGGCGGGGGCGAGCTCGACCAGGGCGGTGGAGACCAGCGCGGAGTGGACGTCGACGCGGCTGAGGTAGACGGGCGTGCCACCGGCGGCGGCGTCGAGCTCGGCGCGGCTGGGCAGCCGCGGGTCGGTCCAGGTGCTCTCGTCCCAGCCGTGGGCGAGCAGGACCTGGCCGGGGACGACGGCGCCGCGCACGCGGGCCAGCAGGTCGGCGCCGCCGCGGACGCCCGTGAGGTCCAGGCCGCTCAGGTGCAGGCCGGTGGCGGTGGCGTGGATGTGGGCGTCGACGAAGGCGGGTGCGACGAACGCACCCTGGAGGTCGACGATCTCGGCGCCGGGGTGGAGGGTGCGAGCCGGGGCGTCCTGGCCGACCCAGACCACGGTGCCGCCGGTGACCGCCATCGCCGTGGCGTCCGGGCCGGCGGGGGTGTAGATGCGCCCGCCGAGCAGGAGCGTCGTGTGTTCGTCCGTCACGCCCTTGAGTTTGCTCCTCGGTCCGGAGCCTTCCGCCACCTGGGGGAAGACAGGCCAGCAGGCAGGAAGATTTACTCCGTGAGAACGTTATGACAGGATATTTTAACGCGTTCCCGACGACTAGGAGTACAAGTGACTGCGATCCAGGAACCTGTGACGCCTGCCGCCGCCTTCGACCAGCCCTACGAGTACGCCCGCGCCGAGCTGGTGGAACCCGACTGGCGCCGTTTCCCGGGCTGGCACGACGTGACCGACGCCGAGTGGCGCGACGCCCAGTGGCAGCGGGTGCACTGCATCCGCAACGCCAAGCAGCTGCGCGCGCTGATGGGCGACCTGCTGGAGGAGCGCTTCTACGAGGACCTGCTCGCCGACCAGCGCGAGATGGCGACGATGTCGATGCTGCTGCCGCCGCAGATGCTCAACACGATGGCCCCCACGGCGGGCACGGACCCGGCGAAGGTGACCGAGGCGTTCTACGCCGACCCGATCCGCCGCTACATGCTCCCGGTGCGCAGTGATCGTGACCCGGTCTGGGCGAGCCACCCCCACTCCGAGCGCGACTCGCTGCACGAGGCCGAGATGTGGGTCGTCGAGGGGTTGACCCACCGCTACCCGACCAAGGTGCTGGCCGAGATGATCTCGACCTGCCCCCAGTACTGCGGCCACTGCACCCGCATGGACCTGGTCGGCAACTCCACCGAGACGGTCGAGAAGCACAAGCTCACCCTCAAGCCGGTCGACCGCCAGGACGCCATGATCGCGTACCTGAAGAAGACCCCGGGCGTCCGCGACGTCGTGGTGTCGGGCGGCGACGTCGCCAACGTGCCGTGGCCGCAGCTGGAGTCGTTCCTGATGCGCCTGATGGACATCGACACGGTCCGCGACATCCGCCTGGCGACGAAGGCCCTGGCGGCGCTGCCGCAGCACTGGCTCCAGCCGAAGGTGGTCGAGGGCCTGGAGCGCGTCGCGGTGACGGCCCAGCGCCGCGGCGTCAACCTGGCGATCCACACGCACGTGAACCACGCCCAGTCGGTGACGCCGTTGGTGGCGGAGGCGGCCCAGACGGCGTTGAACGTCGGTGTGCGGGATGTGCGTAACCAGGGCGTGCTGATGCGCGGGGTGAACGCGACGCCGGCGCAGCTGCTGGACCTGTGCTTCGCCCTGCAGGGTGAGGCGAACATCCTGCCGTACTACTTCTACATGTGCGACATGATCCCGAACGCCGAGCACTGGCGGGTTTCGGTGCACGAGGCGCAGGAGCTGCAGCACGCGATCATGGGGTACCTGCCCGGGTACGCGACCCCGCGGATCGTGTGTGACGTGCCTTATGTCGGGAAGCGGTGGGTCCACCAGCTGGCCGACTACGACCGCGAACTGGGCATCTCGTACTGGACGAAGAACTACCGGACGGGGATCGAGCTGGAGGACCCGGAGGCCTTGCAGCGGCGGTACCCGTACTACGACCCGATCTCGACGCTGCCGGAGGCCGGGCAGACCTGGTGGGCCAACCGCTCCAGCTGACGGCGACGCGTCGCCGTCGAGAGGCATACCGACGGGGGGGGGTGCCGCGGAGTCTGATCGGGGCCGCGCGCCCCCCGTCCGTCTTGGACGTTTCGGCTGGCCAGGGCCGGCGACCTCCTGAAACGCGCCATCGACCGCGTCGTTCCCGACAGCCGCACGGGCCACCTGAGTCAGGGCCTGCCGGAGGACGGGGTCCGCATCGACCCGCAAGGCAACCCGGTCAGCAGAAAGAGCCTGGGAAACCACACACCGATCACCTGGGACCACTGAGCACATGACGAACTACACCGACTTCCCCGACCTCGCCAACGTCTACCTCGAAGACAGCTTCGTCCTCGCCATCGACGAGACCCCCACCTCGCTGTCCTTCAGGCTGGAAGCCGCGCTGACTCCGTCACACCCGCGCTACCACGACCCGCGACCGGATGAAGCGCACTGCTACGCCGACGCCGTGCTGACCGTCGCCGACGCAACGAAGATCGAGTGGATCACCCGGTCATCCCAGACCGCCCGCGACGCCACTGGCGAAGAAGATCTCGGCAACATCGACAGCTTCCAGCGTCACGACGATCACTACGAGATCGCCGGGGACTGGGGCCACGTCCGGATCTATTCGACGGCGACACCACAGCTCACTTTCACCCAGAAGGCCACGCACCCGCCGACGGGCCCCACTCACAGTGAAGCCCCCTGATGCCATAGCGGCCCAGATCGAACAAGGGGCTTCAGTACGTGCGACAGGCGCGACGGCGGAGCGGCCTGGGCCGGGAGGTCCGGCCCAGGCGCCACCGAAGTCAGCCAGCCGACATCCGTTCCTGCAGGCTGCGGGGCCGCATGTCCGTCCACACCTCGTCCACGTGGTCCATGCACTCCTGCCGGGTCCCGCGCGTGCCGTCGGGGTGCCAGCCGGCCGGGACCTCCTTGTCCGCCGGCCAGAGGGAGTACTGGCCCTCGTCGTTGACCAGGACCTGGTAAGTGGTGTTCTCGTCCATCAGGACTCCTTGTTGTTGACGGTTTCGACATCGGACACGGAAGGGAAGCCGCGCAGGGTCCGGCTGAACGTCGTCAGCACGGTGACCGCCGCGATCGCCCCCGCGCAGGTGAGCACGGCGGCCGAATCGGGGAGCAGGTCGACGAGCCAGCCGCCGAGGGCCGGGCCGAGCGCCGCGGCCAGCCCGCCCGTCACGCCCATCACGCCGCCGAGGCGGCCGCGCAGCTCGTCGGGCGTGAAGAGCAGCTGGTAGGTGTTGATGGTCGTGTTCGCCGCCGGGGCCAGGAACGCCATCGCCGCGAACAGCAGGCCCATCAGGTAGCCGTTGTGGACGAACACCGCCAGCGGTGTCAGCAGCGTCAGCCCCCAGAACACGCCGATGATCAGCGCGTACGGGCTGAGCTTGCGGTGCAGGTACGGCGCGGCGAGCGCCCCGGCGATGCCGCCGCCGCCGAGCATCGCGGCCATCACGCCGATCTCGCCGGGCGGCACGCCGCGTTGGTTCGCCAGCACGATGATCACCAGGTAGTACGCCGCGAAGAACAGGTTCAGGACGATCGCGCACACCGCCGTGACGCGCACGCGCGGCTGGTGCCACACCCAGCGCAGCCCTTCGGCGATCTCCCGGCCCAGGTGCGCGGGCGGCCGTTCTTCCGCCGGTTCGGGACGCGCGGGCAGGCGGACGAACACCAGCGACACGAACGCGACCACGTGCGCGACGACGTCGAAGACGAACGGCGCGAGCCGGCCCAGCGCGAACAGGAAGCCGCCGAGCGCCGTGCCCGACAGCTGGCCGGCACTGGTGCGCGCCGCGTTCAGCGCCACCGCCGACGGGACCTGCTCGGTGCTTACCAGGTGCGGCAGGCTGGCTTCCTCGGCTGGTTCGAACAACGCCCGGCACAGCCCCATCACGACGGCGACGACGACGAGCTGCGCCACCCCGGCCACGCCCCACCACAGGGCGAGCACGAGGCTGGCCGCCCCGAGCGCCTGCACCGCCTCGCAGCCGAGCATGATCCGCTTGCGTGACCAGCGGTCGACGAGGGCACCGGCCGGCAGCCCGGCGACCAGCTGCGCGATCGCGATCGCGCCGAGCACCAGCCCGGACTGCGCGGCCGAGCCCGTGATCGCCAGCACCAGCAGCGGGAACGCGATCGTCGTGGTGCTGAACCCGGCTTCGGACACGACCTGGCCGGTCCACAGCAGCCGGTAGTCCCGGTTGCGGGACAGCTTCACCTTGCTCGGCGCGCTCACGCCTGCTCCCCTCGGCAGTCGGCGGCGATGCGCCGCAAGGCTTCCGCGAAGCCGGCGGCGACGGCCTCGACCGTCGCGCGGTCGTGCCGGTCCGGCCGGAAGAACCAGGTGAACTCCAGCCGGCCAGCCCGCACGCCGCCGACCACCTCGAGGAGGTGCGCGGGCGCGTTCGCCGGGTCCTGTTCGCGGCCGATCGGTGGGTGCGACGCGCGGAAGAGGCCGTCGCCACCGCCGGTGCCGTCGCCCTGGCCGAGGTAGTTGAACGCCAGCTGCGGGGTGTTCGCGCCCAGCTCCGGGAACCGGTAGGAGCGCAGGACGCCGTGGCCGAACCCGTTGCCCGGCACCGCACGCAGCTGCCGCCGCACGGACTTGACCAGCGCGCGCCAGTCCGCGTCCGGGTCGATCGTCAGCCCGACCGGGAACAGCGTGGTGAACCAGCCGACCGTCCGGGACAGGTCCACGCCGTCGAAGACCTCCTCGCGGCCGTGGCCCTCCAGGTCGATCGCGACCGAGTCCTGCCCGGTCCACCGGCGGACGGCCCACGCGAGCGCGCTGAGCAGCACGTCGTTGATCCGCGTCCGGTACGCGCCGGGCGCCAGGTGCAGCAGGGCGTCGGTGTCGCGCTCGCCGACCTCGAGCGGCACCGACTCGACCGCGGCCGGCCCGTCGCCGGTGTGGTCGAGCGGGAGCGCGCAGCCCGGCAGTTCCCGCGCCCAGAACTCGCGCTGGTCGTCCAGGCCGCCGCCTTCGGCGAACTCGCGCAGCCGCCGCCCCCAGTCGCGGAACGACGTCGTCTTCGGGCCGAGGTCCGCCTTCTCCCCCGCCAGGACCTGGCTGTAGGCCCGTTCGAGGTCCTCCACCAGGATGCTCCACGACACCGCGTCGACGACCAGGTGGTGCGCCGCGAGGAAGAGCCGGTCCGGTTCGAACAGCACCGCACGCAGCTGTGGCGGCCGTGCGAGGTCGAAGCTCGCGTGCACCTCGTCGGCGACGGCTTCGGGGTCCGAAGTGGACAGTATCCGCAGCGGGACCGCCGCTTCGGGCGCGTCGTTGTGCTGCCGCCACTGCCCGTCGTCGCGGGTGAACCGCAGGCGGAGGGCGTCGTGGTGGGCGGCGACGGCGTCGAGCGCCTGCTGCAGGGCCTCCTCGTTCGGCGGCCCGGCCAGTTCGAGCAGCACGGACTGGTTGAAGTGGGCCGGGTTCGCCGGCTCCGCGTCGAGGAACCACCGCTGGATCGGCGTGAGCGGTACGTCGCCGACGACGGCTTCGTGCTGGGCCCGGTCTTCGTCGGCCGCGGTGACCACGGTCGCCAGCGACGCGACCGTCTGGTGGGCGAACAGGTCCTTCGAGCGCATCCGCAGTCCCGCGAGGCGCGCGCGGTGCACGACCTGGATGCTGAGGATCGAATCCCCGCCCAGCTCGAAGAAGTTGTCGCGCGCACCGACCCGCTCGCGGCCCAGCACCTCGGCCCAGATCGCGGCCAGCGCCGTCTCGACCGGCCCGGACGGCTCGACGTACCGGTGTTCTTCGGCGTCGGCGTCGGGCAGGGCAGCCCGGTCGAGCTTCCCGTTGCGGGTCACCGGCAACGCGTCCAGCGCGACGATCGCCGAGGGCAGCATGTAGTCCGGCAGCGACCGGCCGAGGAACTCGCGCAGGTCCGGTTCGGCGTCCGGCACGACGTAGGCGACCAGCCGCCCGTCCCGCGCGAGCACGGCCGCGTCGGTGACCGCGGGGTGCGCCCTCAGGGCGGCCTCGATCTCGCCGGGTTCGATCCGGTGGCCGCGGATCTTGACCTGCTCGTCGGCGCGGCCGTGGTAGACCAGCTCGCCGTCCGGCCGCCGGGTCACCCGGTCGCCGGAGCGGTACATCCGCTCCCCCGGTGGCCCGAACGGGCAGGCGACGAACCGCGACGCCGTGAGCCCGGGCCGGTCGAGGTAGCCGCGGGCGAGCCCGTCGCCGGCGATGTACAGCTCGCCGGGGATGCCCGGCGGCACCGGGTTCAGCCCGGCGTCGAGCACGTAGAGGCGGGTGTTGCGGATCGGGTGGCCGATGGGGACCGGACCGGCGGGGACGGCGTCCCCGGGTTCGACGCGGTACTCCATGCAGCCGACCGTCGTCTCGGTCGGCCCGTACTCGTTGATCACGGTGGCGGCCGGGTGCGCCTGCCGCCACCGGTCGAGCACGTCGCCGAGCAGCTGTTCGCCGCCGACGACGAGGTCCCGCGGGTCGCCCGCCAGGACGGGCAGGTGGCTGGGCGTCGCCTTGAGGAACGTGCACGGCACGGGCTCGGCTTCCAGGACATCGGCGACCCGGATGCGGCCGCCCGCCAGGAGCGGGCCGAACAGCGTCGTGACGGTGAGGTCGAACGACACCGACGAGTGCAGCACGGCCGTGCCGCCCAGGCCCGGGTACGCGTCGACGGCCCAGCGCAGGTAGTTCGCCGCCGCGCGGTGGCTCACGACCACGCCCTTGGGCCGGCCGGTCGAGCCGGACGTGTAGATGACGTACGCCGGGTACTCCGGGTCGAGCGCGACTTCCGGGGCGTGGTCCGGGAAACCGGCCGCGTCGGCGTCTTCGACCACGCAGACCGGACGCGCGTCTTCGAGCATGTACGCGATGCGATCGGCCGGGTAGCCCGGGTCGATCGGGACGTACGCCGCCCCGGTCTTGAGCACCGCCAGCAGCGCCACCAGCAGGTCCGCCGACCGCGGCAGCAGCACCGCGACCCGCGTCTCCGGCCCGGCCCCGGCGGCGAGCAGCCGGTGCGCCAGCCGGTTGGCGCGGACGTCCAGTTCGCGGTGGGTGAGCGAGACCCGGTCGTCGGACACGGCGACGTCGTCGGAGTCGTGGCGCAGCAGGGCGGGCAGGGCGACGTCCGGCCGCGGGTCCCGCGGAGCCGTGGCGAGCACGTCCTCGCGCTCACCGGGCAGGAACAGGGAAAGGTCGCCGACGGGCCGGTCCGGGTCCGTCGCGGCTTCGGTCAGCAGGACCCGCAGCCGCTCGGCCACCCGCTCGATCGTGGCCGTGTCGAACAAGCCGGTGCTGTAGTTGATCGCCCCGCGCAGCGCGCCGTCGTGCTCCTCGAACTGCACGAGCAGGTCGAAGGTCGCGGTCGTCATCGGCAGCGCGACCTCCTCGGCCGCGAGGGTGCCGCCGCCCGGCTCGTCGCCGGTGTTCTGCAGCGCCACCATCACCTGGAACAGCGGGGTCCGGCTCGAGTCACGGACCGGCTGTACCGCGTCCACCACCCGCTCGAACGGCACGTCCTGGTGGGCGAAGGCGTCGAGGACCGTGGTGCGCACCTCGGCGAGGAACTCGCGGAACGGCCGTCGTCCATCCACGGTGGACCGCAGGACCAGGGTGTTGACGAAGAAGCCGATCAGCCGCTCCAGCTCGGGGCGCTCCCGGCCGGCGGTGACCGTACCGACCGCGACGTCCTCCTGCCCGGCCCATCGGGCGAGCAGCGCCTGGCAAGCGGCGACCAGGGTCATGAACAGCGTGCCGTCGCCTTCGCCCGCGAGTTCCTTGAGCCGCGCGGTGACCCCGGCCGGCACGGTGAACTCGACCCAGTCACCCTCGGTGGTGCGCACGGGCGGGCGGGGGCGGTCGGTCGGCAGTTCGAGCGGCGCCACGCCGTCGAGGCGCTCGCGCCAGTGGCCGAGCTGCTCGGCGAGCACCGGGCCGTCGAGGGACTCCCTTTGCCAGACGGCGAAATCGGCGTACTGCACGGGCAGTGCGGGCAGGTCCGGTTCCGCGTTCTGGGTGAACGCGGTGTAGCAGGCGTCGAGTTCCGACGTCAGCACGCCGGAGGACCAGCCGTCGGTGACGATGTGGTGCAGCACCAGCAGCAGCACGTGCTCGTCGGCCGCCTGGCGGAACAGGCGCGCCCGCAGCAGCGGCCCGGTTCGCAGGTCGAACGGCTTCCGCAGCTCGCTTTCGAGGGCCTCTTCGGTGAAGTCCTCGACCGGCAGCTCGACGTCGTAGGGCTCGTGGACGAGCTGGACGCCCCGGCCGTCGACGGTCGCGAACGTCGTCCGCAGCGACTCGTGCCGCGCGACGACGGCGTTCAGCGCCTGGCGCAACGCGGGCACGTCGAGCTCGCCGCGCAGCCGCAGCGCGGTCGGTGAGAGGTATTCGGTGCTGCCCGGTTCGAACTCGTCGAGGAACCAGAGGCGTTGCTGCGCGAAGGAAAGCGGCAGGGCTCCGTCCCGCGGGACGGTCGGGATCGGCCGCGCGGTGGCCTGAGCCGCGGGCAGCCCGGCGGCGAACCGGCCGAGGGTGGGCGCGGTGAACAGCGCGCGGGGCGAGACCTCGACGCCGAACTCCGCCCGGACTCGGGAGGTGATCCGCATGCTGCTGATCGAGTCGCCACCGAGTTCGAAGAAGCTGTCGGTGAGCCCGACGCGCTCGACGCGCAGCACGTCGGCCCAGATCGCGGCGAGCCGGATATCGGTCGTCGTTTTCGGAGCGACGTATTCGGCTTCGGCGTCGCGCTCGGGGGCGGGCAGCGCGTGGCGGTCGATCTTCCCGTTGCGGTTCAACGGGATCGCGGTCAGGGCCACGAACGCCGACGGGACGAGGTAGTCCGGCAGGCGGCCGCGCAGCCAGGTCCGCAGGTCGCGCGTTTCGCCGACGACGTAGGCGACGAGCCGGCCGTCGCGGGCCACCACCGTCGTGTCCGTGACCGCCGGGTGCTGCCGCAGCGCGGCCTCGATCTCGCCCGGTTCGACGCGGAAGCCGCGGATCTTGACCTGGTCGTCGACGCGGCCGAGGTAGTCGAGCCGGCCGTCGGCGGCCCGGCGGACGCGGTCGCCGGTCCGGTACATTCGGGTCCCCGGCGGCCCGAAGGGGTCGGCGACGAACCGGTCGGCGGTCAGGCCCGGCCGGTTCAGGTAGCCGCGGGCCAGCTGGGGTCCGGCGAGGAACAGCTCCCCGGCGACGCCGTCGGGCACCGGGTGGCCCGCCGCGTCCAGCACGTAGGCGGCCAGGTTGGCGAGGGGCCGCCCGATCGAGGGCCGGTCCCCGGTGACCGGGGCGTGCGTGGCGTCGACGGTCACTTCGGTCGGCCCGTAGTAGTTGTGGGCGGCCACGCCGGACGCGGCCAGCTCTCGCCAGAGCGCCTCGCCGGTCGCTTCACCGCCGACAAGCACGGTGGCGGGCCGGTGCTCGCCGGTGAGGAGGCCGGCGCCGAGGAGCTGCTGCAGGTAGGTGGGGGTGAGGTCGAGCAGGTCGATCCGGTGGTCGCGGACGTATCGGACGGCGGCGTGCGGGTCAAGCCGGGTGTCGTCGTCCAGCACGTGCAGCTCGTGGCCCTCGACCAGGGCGAGCAGCGGTTCCCAGGAGGTGTCGAAGGAGAACGACGCCGTGAGCGCGGCCCGGGTTCGCGGGCCGCCGAGGAAGACGCCGCGGTGGTTCGCGAGCATGTTCATCAGGCCGCGGTGCTCGACGAGCACGCCCTTCGGACGGCCGGTGGAGCCGGAGGTGTAGAGGACGTAGGCGGTGTTCGCAGGCCCGGGACGAGTTGCGGTTGCCGCATCTGGGTCCGTGCTGGCGCCCTCGGCGGCAAAGAGCCCGGCCGCCGCCGACGGCAGCTCCGCCCCGCTCAGCACCCCCGCCAGCCGCGCATCCTCAGCAACCGCGACCGCAGGCCCGGGGCGGGCTGCGACGGCCGCACCCGGCGCCGAACCGGTGCCCTCGGCGGCAGCGAACCCAGACCCGGCGAGCCCATCCGATGCCGGCGGCACCTCGGTGCCGTCCAGCACCACCACCGGGCGTGCGTCCTCCACCAGCATCCGCACCCGGTCTTCGGGCAGCCCGGGGTCGATCGGCAAGTAAGCCGCCCCCGCCTTGAACGCCGCCAGGATCGCGATGACCGCCTCCGCCGAGCGCGGCAACCGGATCGCCACCACTGCCTCGGGTCCGGCCCCCGCGGCGGTCAACCGGCGGGCCAGCTCGCCGGCGCGAGCGTCGAGTTCGGCGAAGGTCAGCCGGCTTTCGCGGAACACGAGCGCAGTCTCGTGCGGCACCCGCGCGACCGTAGCTTCGAAGACGTCCAGGACCGTGCCCGCCGGGACATCGAGGGCAGCACCCACCCCGGCCTCGACCAGTTCCCGCCGCTCTTCGGGCGTCGAGAGGGACAGCTCGCCGAGGCGACAGTCCGGGTCGGCGGCGATGGCGCGGACCAGCTGGGCGAGCTGCCCGGCCAGGCGCTGGACCGTCGGCTCGTCGAACAATCGCGGGTCGTAGGACAGCTCGAGGCCCAGCCGGTCGTGCAGGAATGCCGTCAGGTTCAGCGGGTAACTTGTGGTGTCGAGCGAGCTGACGTCCAGCACGCGCACGCCGTCCTGCCCGCTGTCCTCGATCGGGTAGTTCTCGAAGACCACCACGCTGTCGAACAGCGCCGTCCCGGCCGGGACCGCGGTGAACGCCTGCAGCCGGGACAGCGCGAGGAAGTCGTACCGCCGCACTTCGGCCTGCGAGCCCTGGATTCCCCGCAGCCAGTCGGCCACCGGAAGTCCATTGTGGACCTCGATGCGAGTCGGCACGGTGTTGATGAACATGCCGATCATCGCCTCGACGCCGGGCAGCTCGGCCGGGCGGCCGGAGACCGTGGTGCCGAACAGGACGTCGGACTCGCCGCTGTGCCGGGCCAGCAGCAGCGCCCACGCGCCTTGGACAACCGAGTTCACCGTCAGTGCGGCCGCCTTCGCCACCTCCCGCAGGCGAGCCGACTCGAGGGCGGACAGCTCGACGCGCACCTCCGCGGCCGATTCGGCGCGGTGGGCCTCCTGGGGACGGCGGTCGTACGGCAACGGCGTCGGGGCCGCGAAGCCGTCGAGCACCGCGCGCCAGTGGCGTTCGGCTTCGGCGTGGTCCTGGGCCGCCAGCCAGGCGAGGTAGTCGCGGAACGGGCGGCGCGGGGCCAGCTCGGCGGTCCGGCCACCGGCGATCGCCGCGTACTGCTCGGCCACCTCGCCGAAGACCTGCGCCGTGCTCCAGCCGTCGAGCAGGACGTGGTGCGACGTCCAGATCAGCTGGACCTCGTCGTCGGCGACGCGCGCGATTTCCAGGCGCATCAACGGCGGTGCCGTCAGCTCCATGCCCGCGGCCTGGTCGGCCTGGAGCAGCGAAACCAGGGCCGTCTCCTGCTCGGCCTCGGCCAGGTCTCGCCAGTCGTGCTGCCCGACCGGGACGCGGACGTGCCGGTGGACGCGCTGGAGCGGCTCGTCGACGCCGTCCCAGACCATGCTGCTGCGCAGGATCGGCGTCCGGTCCACCACGCGCTGCCACGCCTCGGCGAGCGCACGCGGGTCGCGGACGCCGGCCAGCCGCAGGCGGAACTGGTCGAAGTACGCGCTCGAATCGCTGTCGACCAGGCTGTGGAACACCATCCCGGCCTGCAGCGGCGTGAGCGGGTAGATGTCCTCGACGTCGCGGCCGTCGCCCGCCAGCCGGTCGACCGTGCCCTGGTCGAGCCGGGCCAGCGGGAAGTCCGACGGGGTGCGGCCACCGGCTTCGGCGCAGTGGTCCACCACCTCGGCCAGGGCTTCGACCAGCTCCGAAGCGAGCGCGCGCACGGTGGATTCGTCGTGCACCTCTTCGGAGTACTCCCAGGTGAAGTGCAGCTCACCGGCTTCGACGACCCCGACGACGTCGAGCAGGTACGGCCGGGTGCCCTCCGGGTCGCTGTCGTGCCCGAGGGGCTCGCCGCGGCCCTGGTACCAGCCGTCGCCGTCGACGTCCCAGCGGCCGTGGTAGTTGAAGGAGATCCGCGGGGCCGGGTCGTCGCGCAGCGCGGCGCCGGGCGTGTCCGGCGGGCTCAGGTAGCGCAGGGCTTCGTACCCGGCACCCTTGTCCGGGACGGCTCGCAGCTGTTCCTTGACGGCCTTGAGGACGTCGCCCCAATCCCCGTCGGGCACTGTGAGAACCAACGGGTACTGGGCGGTGAACCAGCCGATCGTCCGGGACAGGTCCAGCGGGGCCGCGATTTCCTCGCGGCCGTGGCCTTCCATCGCGACGACGACGCGCCGGCGGCCCGTCCAGCGGGCGAGCACCCGGCCGAGGGCGCTGAGCAGCACGTCGTTGACTTCGGTGCGGTACGCCGCCGGCACGTCCTGCAGGAGCGCGGCGGTCTCGGCCCGGCCAAGTGACACCGAGACCGCGCGCGCCGACTTCGCGCGGTTGCGGCCGGAGTGGTCGACCGGGAGGTCCGTCCGCGCACCGCGGAGGGCAGTTTCCCAATACGCGGTGTGCTTGTCGAGGTGTCCCATTTTCACGTGCTCGGCCAGCGACCGGGCCCAGTGCGTGAACGAGCTGCCCACCGGTTCCAGTGCTTCGCCGCGGTAGGCGCGGTCGAGGTCGCCGAGCAGGACGCGCCAGGAGACGCCGTCCATGACGAGGTGGTGGGCGGTGAGGAACAGCTGGGGCGCGCGGTCGGCGAAGGTGAAGAGCACCACCCGCCAGACCGGGCCGTTCGCGATGTCCAGCGACGTCTGCGCGCGGACGGCTTCGGCGTGCATCGCGGCGACGACGTCGTCCACTTCGGACAGATCGACGTGCCGGAGGACGTCGGCGGTCTCGGTGGCGGCGGGTTCCTGCCGCCAGGTGCCGTCCGCTCGGGAGAACCGCATGCGCAATGCGTCGTGCCGGCCGGTCACCGCGGCGACCGCGCGGACGAGCCGCACCCTGTCCACGGAGGACAGTACGACGTGGACGGACATGGTCAGCCGCCATGGCTCGTCGAGGTGCTCGAACAGCCACGACTGGATCGGGCCGAGCGGCGCGGGCCCAGTCTCCTCGACGACCACGGGAGCCGCGCTCGGCGTGGCGACCCGGGCCAGCTCGGCGACGGTCTGGTGCTGGAACAGGTCCTTCGACGAAATCCCCAGGCCCGCCTGGCGGGCGCGGGCGACGACCTGGATGCTGAGGATCGAGTCGCCGCCGAGGCCGAAGAAGTTGTCCTCGACGCTGACGCGGTCGACCCCGAGCACCGCCGACCAGATGTCGGCCAGCACCGTCTCTTCCGGCGTGCGCGGGGCGACATAACGGGTTTCGGTGCGCACGCCGGGTTCGGGCAGGGCCTTGTGGTCGAGCTTGCCGTTGGTGTTGAGCGGCAGCTCGGCCAGGCCGACGAACACCGCGGGCACCATGTGCGCGGGCAGGGAACGGCCGAGGAACTCGCGCAGCGCGGTGCTCCCGGGCACGGTCCCGGTCAGGTAGGCGACGAGCCGGCGCGTGTCGCCGGTGCCGTGCGCGACGACGGCGGCGCCGGTCACGTCCGGGTGCGCGGTCAGCGCCGCCTCGACCTCGCCCAGCTCGATGCGGAAGCCGCGGATCTTCACCTGGTGGTCGGCGCGGCCGCGGTAGGCCAGTTCGCCACCGGAAGTCCAGCACAGCAGGTCGCCGGTGCGGTACATCCGGGTGCCGGGCGCGCCGAAGGGATCGGCGACGAACCGGGACGCCGTCAGCCCCGGCCGGTTGAGGTAACCGCGGGCGAGTCCGGCGCCGGCGACGTACAGCTCGCCGGTGACGCCGGGCGGGACCGGCGCGAGGTCCGTGTCCAGGACGTACGCGCGCAAGTCCGGTATCGGCACGCCGACCGTGGCACGGTCGGCGTCGAGGACGCGGTGGGTGACGTGCACGGTGGTCTCGGTGATGCCGTACATGTCGACCAGCCGCGGGCCGTCCGGGTGCCGGCGGCGCCAGTCCGCCAGCCGCACCGGATCCAGGGCTTCCCCGCCGAAGACGACGTACCGCAGGCTCAGCGGCGGCGACGGCAGCGTGCCGAGCCGGTAGAACGCCGACGGCGTCTGGTTCAGCACGGTCACGCGCTGCTCGGCCAGCAGCGTCAGGAAGTCCTCGGGAGCGCGGACGACGTCCGCCGGGACGACGACGAGCCGGCCGCCGTGCAGCAGCGCGCCCCACAGCTCCCACACCGAGAAGTCGAAGGCGTAGGAGTGGAAGAGCGTCCACACGTCCTGGTCGTCGAAGCCGAACCAGTGCGCGGTCGAGGAGAAGAGCCGGGTGACGTTCGCGTGCGGGACGAGCACGCCCTTCGGCACGCCGGTCGAGCCGGAGGTGTAGATGACGTACGCCGTGTTCTCCGGATCGATGCGCACCTCGGGGTCGGTGTCCGGCCAGTCCTCGGCGTGCACGTCGTCCACGACGCAGACCGGGCGGGCGTCGGCCAGTGTCGCCTCGATGCGCGCGGGCGGGTAGTCCGGGTCGATCGGCAGGTAGCCGGCGCCGGACTTGAGCACGCCGAGCACCCCGACGACGAGGTCGGCCGAGCGCGGCAGCCGAAGCGCCACCAGACGCTCGGGCCCCGCGCCCTCGGCGATCAGCCGGTGGGCCAGGCGGTTCGCTCGCCGGTCGAGTTCGCGGTAGGTCAGCTCGGCGCCCTCGTGCGTCACCGCGACGGCGTAGGGCGTGCGTGCCACCTGCGCGGCGAACAGCTCGGGCAGGGTCGGCTGCGGCTCGGCCTCGCCGACCGGGTTCCACTCGCGCAGCACCAGTTCGCGCTCGCCGTCGGTCATCCACGGCAGCCCGCCCAGTGCGCGCGACGGTGCCGCCGCGATGCCGTCCAGGAGGGTACGCAGCCAGCCGGTGAGCCGCTCGATCGTCGTGGCGTCGAACAGGTCGGTGTTGTAGTTGACGAGCGCGTCGAGCCGGCCGGCGGTCTCCTGGAAGTGCACCATCAGGTCGAACCCGGCGGTGACGATCGGCGGGGCCAGCTCTTCGACGTCGAGGCCGGGCAGCGCGGGGCGGGTGTCCGGGGTGTTGTGCAGCACCACCATCACCTGGCACAGCGGCGTGCGGCTGGTGTCGCGCTCCGGTTGCAGGTCGTCGACGACGCGGTCGAACGGGACGTCCTGGTGGGCGAAGGCGTCCAGCACGGTGTCGCGCACGTCGCCGAGGAAGGCGTCGAACCCCCGGTGCAGGTCCACGGTGGACCGTAGAACGAGGGTGTTGACGAAGAACCCGATGAGCCCTTCCAGTTCGGTGCGCTCGCGGCCGGTGACGACGGTGCCGACGGCGACGTCGTCCTGCCCCGACCAGCGGGCGAACAGCAGCTGGCAGGCGGCGAGCAGCGTCATGAACAGCGTGCCGCCGTGCTGCCGGGACAGTTCCTTGAGCCGGGCGGTGGTGCCGGCGGGGACGCTGAACTCATGCAGGGCACCATTCTTGGTGCGGACGGCCGGGCGCGGCTGGTCGGTGGGCAGGTCCAGCACCGGGACGCCGTCGAGGCGGTGACGCCAGTAGCTGAGCTGGTCGCCGAACTCCGTTCGGTCCCGTTGCCAGACCGCGTAGTCGGCGTACTGCAGCGGCAACGGCGGCAGCGCCGGGTCCTCGCCGCGGCTGAACGCCGCGTAGAGCGCGGCCAGCTCGCTCAGGAGCACGCCTGAGGACCAGCCGTCGGTGACGATGTGGTGCAGCACCAGGGTGAGCACGTGGTCGCCGGGAGCGAGCCGGGTCAACGCCGTGCGCAGCAGCGGGCCGGTGCGCAGGTCGACCGGACCGGTGGCGCTGTTCAGCGCTGTGGCGAGGTCGCCGTCCGCCACCGGGACCTCGACCGCGTACGGCGGGTGGATGATCTGGACGCCGCGGCCGTCGACGGTCGCGAACGTCGTGCGCAGCGACTCGTGCCGGGCGACCAGCGCGGTGAGCGCCTGGTTCAGCGCCGCGGTGTCCAGCTCACCACGCAGGCGCAGCACGGTCGGCGACACGTATTCGGTGCTGCCCGGTTCGAACTCGTCGAGGAACCACAGCCGTTGCTGGGCGAAGGACAGCGGCGCCTCCAGTGGGCCTCCGTCGCGCGGCAGGAGAGGGATCGCCGCCTGTGGGGCGGCCGCGTCGGGCAGCTGGGCGGCCAGCTGCGCCGGGGTGGGCGCGGTGAAGACGAGCCGGGCCGGGACGTCGGCGCCGAGGTCGTCCCGCAGCCGGGAGACGACCCGGATGCCGAGCAGCGAGTCGCCGCCGAGGTCGAAGAAGTTGTCGTCGACGCCGACGCGGTCGACGCCGAGCACCTCGGCCCAGACCCGGGTCACCAGCCGCTCGCGATCGTCTCGCGGGGCCACGTACTCGGTGGCCGCGGCCAGTTCCGGTTCCGGCAAGGCCCGGCGGTCGAGCTTGCCGTGCCGGGTCAGCGGCAGCCGGTCGAGGCGCACGAAGGCCGTCGGCACGAGGTGCGCGGGCAGGGTGCGGGACAGCTCGGCTTTCAAGTCGGCGGTGTCGCCGACGACGTAGGCGACGAGCCGGCCGCCGCGCACGTCGACCGCCGCGTCGGTCACGAAGGGCCGCAGCGCCGCCTCGACCTCGCCAGGTTCGATCCGGAACCCGCGCACCTTGACCTGGTCGTCGATCCGGCCCAGGTGTTCGAGCTGCCCGTCCACCCAGCGGACGCGGTCGCCGGTGCGGTACAGCCGGGAACCCGGTTCGCCGAACGGGTTCGCGACGAACCGGTCCGCGGTCAGGCCCGGGCGGCCGAGGTAGCCGCGGGCCAGCTGCGCCCCGGCGAGGCAGAGTTCACCCGGCACTCCGGGCGGGACGAGCCGCAGGTGCTCGTCGAGGACGTACGCGCCGACGTTGCCCAGCGGACGGCCGATCAGCGGACGGTCCCCGGTCACCGGTGCGCAGGTGGCGTCCACGGTGGACTCGGTAGGTCCGTAGTAGTTGTGCGCGGCCGTGTCCGAGGAAGCCAGCTCCCGCCACAGGTCGCGATCCATGGCTTCCCCGCCGACCATGAGGAACCGCGGGCCGTGTTCGCCGGTCAGGAGCCCGGCGGGCAGCAGCTGCCGCAGGTAGGACGGCGTCACGTCGAGGAAGTCGACGCGCGAGTCGCGGACGTACCGGGTGAGCGCGGCCGGGTCGAGCCGGGTTTCGTCGGTGATCAGGTGCAGTTCGTGGCCGTCGGCCAGCAGCAGCGGGCCTTCCCAGGAGGTGTCGAACGACAGCGTCGCGGTGAGCGCCACGCGCATCGGCTCGCGTCCGAACACGCGCCGGTGGTTGGCGAGGAGGTTGACCAGGGCCGCGTGCTCGACGACGACGCCCTTGGGCGTGCCGGTCGAGCCGGAGGTGTGGATGACGTAGGCGGCGTCGGACGGGCGTGGCCCGGCCGGTCTCGATCTGCCGGTGGGCACGACGGTGCCGTCCAGCACGACCGCCGGCCGTGTGTCGTCCAGCAGGACGCGGATGCGTTCCTCCGGCAGCCCCGGGTCGATGGACAGGTGCACCGCGCCCGCCTTGAGCACGGCGAACAGCGCGACGATCGCCTCGGCCGAGCGCGGCAGCCGCACGGCGACGACGCGGTCCGGCCCGGCGCCCCGCGCGGCGAGGTCGGCGGCGAGCGCGTCGGTGCGGGCGGCGAGTTCGGCGAAGCTGAGCCGGACGTCGCCGCAGACCAGCGCGGTCGCGTCCGGCCGGGTCCGCGCCTGGTGGTCGAGGAGGTCGACGACGGTCGTCGCGGGAACGTCGAGCGTGCTGCTCCCCCACTCCAGCAGCGCGGCTTCTTCGGCTTCGGTCGTCAGCGGCAGGTCGGCGATCCGGCGCGCCGGGTTCGCGGCGACCCCACCCAGGAGCCGCAGCAGGTGGGTGAGCAGGCGGTCGATCGTCGCGGCCTCGAACAGCTCGGTGCTGTACTCGACGAGCCCGGCCAGCCGCCCGCCGGACTCCTCGAACTCGATCGAGAGGTCGAAGTTCGACGAGTTCCGGGCCACCTCGGCCGGTTCGGCGGTGAGGCCGGGGAACGACGGGCCGCCGCCGGCGTTGTGCAGCAGCACCATGACGTCGAACAGCGGATGGCGGCCGGGGTCGCGGCCGGCGTGCACGGCGTCGACGAGTTCCTCGAACGGGACGTCGTCGTGGGCGAAGGCGTCCAGGACCGTCTGCCGCGCGATGCTCAGGTGGTCGGCGAACGACGCTGCGGTGTCCACAGCCGAGCGCAGGACGACGGTGTTGACGAAGAACCCGACGACCCGTTCGAGTTCCGGCCGGTCACGGCCCTGCACGACGGTGCCGAGCGCGATGTCGTCCTGTCCGGTGTAGCGCGCGAAGAGCGCCTGGCAGGCGGCGACGAGCACGGTGAACAACGTCGTCTCCGACGCGCGGGCCAACTCGGCCAGCCGCCGGGCGACGTCGTCGGGCACGGTGAACTCGCGGACCGCGCCCGCGGTGCCGCGGGTGGCCGGGCGCGGGTGGTCGGCCGGCAGGTCCAGGGGCGTGACGCCGGCGAGGTGTTGTTTCCAGTGCTCGAGCCCGGCGGCGCGGGTCGGCCGGTCGTGCTGCCACAGCGCGAAGTCCGCGTACTGCAAGGGCTGCGGTGGCAGCTCGGCGTGCGAGCCGTCGCGGTAGAGCAGCCCGAGTTCCTCGGTGAGCACGCCCATCGAGGCGCCGTCGGTGGCGATGTGGTGCACGCACACGAGCAGCACGTGCTCGGCCGGGCCGACGCGGGCCAGCAGCGCCCGCAGCAGCGGCCCGCGGCCCAGGTCGAACGGCCGCACGTACTCCTCGCGCAGCACGGCGTCGAGGTCGTCCGGGCCGACGTCGACGACGGGCAACGGCACGTCGTACGGCGGCCGGATCACCTGCATGCCTTCGCCGTCGACCTCGGTGAAGGTGGTGCGCAGCGGCTCGTGCCGGGCGACGAGCAGCCGCAGCGCGGTTTCCAGGGCGCCGACGTCGAGTTCGCCGGTGAGGCGCAGGGCGAACGCGCTGTTGTACTCGGGGTCGCCGGGCCGCAGCCGGCTGAGGAACCAGAGCCGGCGCTGGGCCGACGACAGCGGGATCGGGCGGGAGCGGTCGGCGGCGGCCGGGATCTCCAGCGTGCGCGCGCCCGCTCCCGCCATCCGCCGGCGCAGCGCTTCCTGCAGGTGGGCGGGCAGCGCCGCGATGCGGTCCTGTCGGGACGTGGTCATGGAGCAGTCCTCACGATTCCTGGTCGAAGGCGAGGCTTTCCAGCTCGCCCAGGATGAGTTCCTCGACGGTTCCGGCGAGCCCGGCGACCGTGCGCGCGGTCAGCACGTCGGCCGGGGTGAGCCGGACGTCGAACAGCGCGCTCGCTTGGGCGGCGATCTGCAGGCTCCGCAGGGAGTCGCCGCCGAGCGCGTAGAAGCTGTCTTCGGCGCCGACCCGGGCCACGCCGAGCACCTCGGCCCAGATCCCGGCGAGCGCGCGCTCGGTTTCGGTTTCTGGTTCGACGTGCCGGGTTTCCGGCGCGGCGGGGGCGGGCAGCGCGCGGCGGTCGACCTTGCCGTTGGCGCTGACCGGGAGCCGGTCGAGGGTGACGAACGCGGCTGGCACGAGGTAGTCCGGCAGCGTGCGGGCCAGGAACTCCCGCAGCACGCCTTCGTCCACATCGGATACGACGTAGGCCACCAGCTGCTTGGCGCCCGGCTGGTCCTCGCGCACGACGACCGCGGCCTGCGGCACGTCCGGGTGCCGGGCCAGCACGGCCTCGACTTCGCCCGGTTCGACGCGGAACCCGCGCAGCTTGACCTGGTCGTCGCGGCGGCCGAGGAATTCGAGAGTGCCTTCGGCGGTCCAGCGGACGAGGTCGCCGGTGCGGTACATCCGCTCCCCCGGCGCGCCGAAGGGGTCCGCCACGAACCGGTCCGCGGTGAGACCGGGCCGGTCCCGGTAGCCGCGGGCCAGGCCCGCGCCGGCCAGGCACAGTTCGCCGGGGACGCCCGGCGGCACCGGGCGCAGGTCCGCGTCCACGACCCGGGCGTGCACCCCGTCGAGCGGCCGGCCGATCGGGATCCGGTCCGGGACAACGTCGGCCATCGGGTGCGAAGTCGCGAACGTCGTGGTCTCGGTCGGGCCGTAGCCGTCGACGACCCGCAGCCCGGGGCACGCGGCGAGGACGCGCCGCACCGACGTGGCCGGGACGACGTCGCCGCCGGTCCAGACTTCGCGCAGACCGGCGAAACAATCCGGAGTTTCCTGGGCGAGGACGCGGAACAGCCCGGCGGTGATCCACATCCCGGTCAGGCCGTGCTCGCGCACGAAGTCCCGCAACACCGGGGCGTCGACACCTTCGCCGGGGGCGACGACCACCCGGCCGCCGTTCAGCAGCGGCACCCACAGCTCGTACGTCGTGGCGTCGAAGGCCAGCGGCGAGTGCAGCAGAACGCGTTCGTGCGCGCCACTGCGGAACCGTCGGTCGGCGGCCAGCGCGGCGACGTCGCGGTGGCGCACCACGACACCCTTCGGCACGCCGGTGGACCCGGATGTGTACATCACGTACGCCGCCTGGTCAGGATCGACGGCGACTTCGGGGTCCGCAGTGGACTCGTCGTCCACGGAGGACAGCAGCACCGTCCGCCCGAGCGGGTACTCCTCCGCGGCGATGACGAACCGGACGCCGTCGAGCAGCAACTTCCGCCGCTCGGCCGGGGCGCGGGTGTCGATCGGCAGGTACGCGCCGCCCGCCTTGACCACGGCCAGCTCGGCGACCACAGCGTCGGCGCGGCACACGGCGAGCCCGACCGCTTCCTCCGGCCGCAGTCCCAAACCCACCAGGCGGTTCGCGAGCCGGTTGGCCCGCCGGTTCAGCTCGGCGTAGGTGACCGCCTCGCCGTCGAGGACGGCCGCGACCGCGTCCGGCCGGGTGCGGACCTGCTCGGCGAACAGCTCCGGCAGCGATCGGGCCGGGGGCTCGTTGCCGGTCGCCGTCCACTCCGCCAGCAGCCGGGTTTCGGCCGGGGTGGTCATGGTGACCGCGCCGAGGGTCCGGTCGCCGTCAGCGGCCAGTTCGCCGAGGACCGTCAGCAGGTGCCCGGCCAGCCGGGACACCGTCGCGGCGTCGAACAGGCCCGGGTCGTAGCCGACGTCGACCGACAGCTCGGCCCCCGGCGACGCGACGACGGTGAGCGGGAAGTTGGTCGTCTCCCGTGCCGACAGGCCGCGCACGGTGAGGCCGTGGCCTGCGGACGCGCCGGTGATCGGGTAGTTCTCGAACACCACCAGGCTGGCGCACAGGTCGACCCCGCCGGGCAGACCCGCCCAGCCCTGCACCCGGGCGAGCGGCACGTGGCCGTGCCCGCGGGCCTCCGCCTGCACGGCCTGCAGCCCGGCGAGCCAGTCGGCCACGCGGGCGCGGCGGTCGACGGCGGCCCGGACCGGCAGGGTGTTGATGAAGATGCCGGTGATGTCGTCCACGCCGGGCACCTCGGCCGGGCGGCCGGAGGTGGTGGCGCCGAACACGACGTCGTCGCGTCCACTGTAGACCGACAGCAGCAGCGCCCACGCGCCTTGCAGCACGACGTTGTGGGTGAGGCCGTGCCGTTTGACGAATGCATCGAGCCGGGCCGTGGCGGTCTCGTCGAGCTTGACCGGCAGCCACTCGGCCGAGCAGGGCGCGTGGCCCGGGGGCGGCGTCCGGTCGGCGGGCACCGGGGTCGGGCCCTCGACGCCGTCGAGCGCGGTGCGCCAGAAGCGTTCGGCGTTCGTCTGGTCCTGGCGGCCCAGCCAGGCGAGGTACTCGCGGAACGGCGGCCGGGTGGGCAGCGGCTGCCCGGCGTAGGCGGTGCAGACGTCCGAAAGCACCTGGAAGACGCTCCAGCCATCGAGCAGGACGTGGTGGAACGTCCACAGCACCTGCACTTCGGTGGCGGAGAGCCGGGCCAGCGCGACCCGGGCCAGCGGCGCCGTGCCGAGGTCGAGGCCTTCCGCGCGGTCCTCGGCGAGGAGCTTCCGCAGTTCCTCGTCACGGTCGCGCCCGGTCCAGTCGAGGCGGCGGACCGGCAGGGTGACCCCGCGGTGCACGACCTGGACCGGCTCGGCGACCCCGGCCCAGACGAACGCGGTGCGCAGGATCGGCGTGCGGTCGACGACGAGCTGCCAGGCTTCGGCGAGCCGGTCGACGTCGGTGACGCCGTCGAGCACGAACGTCGCCTGCTCGAAGTACAAGCCCTCGGCGGCTTGGGAAAGCCCGTGGAACACCATGCCGCCCTGCATCGGCGTCACCGGGTAGACATCCTCGGCACCCCCGGCGACCAGTTCGTCCACTGTGGATTGGTTCAGTGATACCAGGGGGAAGTCCGACGGGGTCCGGCCACCTGCGCCCGGTTCGGCGCAGTGCGCGACGATCTCCCGCAACGCCGTCAGCATCCGCTCGGCGAGGTGCTCGACGGTGCTCCGGTGGTGCACGTCAGCGATGTGCGACCACGTCAGCTCCAGCTCCCCGCCCACGACCCGGCCGACGACGTCGAGGGCGTGCGTGCGGGGTGCGTCCGGGTCGACGTCGGCGTCGAGCCCGCCGGCGGCGTCGTCGAACCGGCCGAGGTAGTTGAAGCTGACCGGCGGATCGATCGCGGGGGCCGTGCCGGTCAGGTACCGCAGGGCGCCGTAGCCGATGCCCCGCCGCGGAACCGCCCGCAGCTGCTCCTTGACCGACTTCAGCGCGGTGCCCCAGTCGTCCGGGACGTCCAGCGCGACCGGGAACATGCTGGTGAACCAGCCGACCGTCCGCGAGAGGTCGACGTCGTCGAACAGTTCTTCGCGGCCGTGGCCTTCGAGGTCGACGACCGGGGTGTGCCCGGTCCAGTCCCGCAGCACGCGGCCGAGTGCGGTCAGCAGGACGTCGTTGACCTGCGTCCGGTACACCTCGGGGACGTCGTGCAGCAGCGCCCGCGTCTCGTCGGCGGTGAGCCGGACGGTGACTTCGCGGCTGTCGGCGACGGTGGCCGGGCCCTCGCCGTCGGCGGGCAGCGGCGGCACCGCGGGCAGCGCGCGCCAGTGGTCCAGCTCGTCGTCGAAACCGCCGGCCTCGGCGTACTCGGCCAGGTTCCGCGCCCAGGCGAGGAACGACGTCGTCTTCGGCGCGAGGGCTTCACCACGGTAGGCGGCGTGGAAGTCCTCCAGGAGGATCCGCCACGAGACGCCGTCGACGACCAGGTGGTGCGCGGCCAGCAGCAGCCGCCGCCCGTCGAGGACGGCGTTCAGCAACGGTCCGCGGCCGAGGTCGAAGGACACCTCGTCGGTGAGCAGGTCGGCGGGCCAGACCGGTTCGCCGTGCTGGACCCCAGCCTCGAACCGCAGGCGGAGAGCGTCGTGGTGCGCCCACAGCGCTTCGAGCGCACGGCGCGCGGCCTGCTCGTCGACGTCCTCGAGGACCACGCGCTGGTCGAACCGCGCGGGCTGGGTCTCGAAGTACCACCGCTGGATCGGCGTGAGCGGTGCCTCACCGGTGACCGGGCCCTGCTCGGCGCGCGGACCGTCATCCTCACCCGCATGTGCCGCGAGCGCGGCCAAGGTCGGGTGCCGGAAGACGTCGTGCGGCAACAGGGTCAGCCCGGCGCGGCGGGCGCGGGAGACGACCTGGATGCTGAGGATCGAGTCGCCGCCCAGCTCGAAGAAGTTCGTCTCGGCCCCGACGTCCTCGACGCCGAGCACGTCCGTCCAGATCGCGGCCAGCGTCCGCTCGGCGTCGGTCGACGGCGCCCGGTGGGTGCCGGCCGCGGCGAAGTCCGGGGCGGGCAGGGCGGTCCGGTCGAGCTTCCCGTTGACGTTCAAGGGGAAGGTCTCGAGCCGGACGAACGCGGCCGGGACCATGTAGTCCGGCAGCGTCTGCCCGAGGAACTCGGCCAGGTCGCCGGCGTCGCCGGTGAAGTAGGCGACCAGGCGCTTGACGCCGTGGTCTTCGCGCGCCACCACCGCGGCTTGCGCGACGCCGGGGTGCGCGGCCAGCGCGGCCTCGATCTCGCCGGGCTCGATCCGGAACCCGCGGACCTTGACCTGCTCGTCGGCACGGCCGACGAATTCGAGCGCGCCCTCGCCGGTCCAGCGCGCGAGGTCGCCGGTGCGGTACATCCGCTCCCCCGCCGGCCCGAACGGGTCGGCGAGGAACCGCTCGGCCGTCAGCCCGGGCCGGCCGAGGTACCCGCGGGCCAGGCCTTCCCCCGCGAGGTACAGCTCGCCCGGGGCGCCGGGCGGCACCGGCCGCAGGTCCGGGCCGAGGACGTAGGCGCGCATGTTGTCCAGGGGCCGCCCGATCGGGACGACGTCCGGGACCGCCCCGGGCATCGGGTACACGGTCGCGAAGGTCGTGGTTTCGGTGGGCCCGTAGACGTCGGCGACCACGGTGTCCGGGCAGGCTTCCCGGACCCGGCGTAGGGCCGCGGCCGGCACGGCGTCGCCGCCGGTCCACACCTCCCGCATCCCCGCGAACACCGCGGGGGCCTCCTGCGCGACCAGCCGGAACAGCCCGGTCGTGAGGAACGCGCCGGTCACGCCGTGCGTGGTGAGCAGCCGGCCGAGGGTGTCGACGTCGAGGTCACCCGGCGGTGCCACGACGACCGTGCCGCCGCTGAGCAGCGGCACCCAGAGTTCGTACGTCGAGGCGTCGAACGAGTGCGGCGAGTGCAGCAGCACCCGGTCGTGCGGGCCGAACCGGTGGTCGGCGGCCAGCGCCACGACGTCACGCCGGCGCACGGCCACGCCCTTCGGCGTGCCGGTCGAGCCGGACGTGTACATCACGTACGCGAGGTTGTCCCGGTCCGCGGCGGGCAGCGGCACGTCCGCCGTCCGGTCGTCCGGCCCGACGACGAGTCCATTGTGGATCGCCCGGGCGGTCCAGGCCCAGGTCTCGTCGGCGACGAGGATGGTGACGCCCGTGAGGAGGGTCTTGAGGCGCGGCGCCGGCGCGCGGGTGTCCAGCGGCAGGTAGGCCGCGCCCGCCTTGATGATCGCCAGTTCGGTGACGAGCAGCCGGGGTGAGCGCTCCATGAGCACCCCGACCAGGCGCTCGGGTCCGGCACCGAGCGAGACCAGGTACCGCGCGAGCCGGTCGGCGGCCTCGTCCAGTTCGGCGTAGGTCAGCTGGAAGTCGTCCCCGGTCAGCGCGACGGCGTCCGGCGTGCGCTTGACCTGCGCGGCGAACAGCTCGGCCAGGTCGCCCTCTGGCAGCGGGTGCGCGGTGGCGTTCCACTCGACCAGCACCTGGTGGCGTTCGGCGTCGGTGAGCAGGTCAACGTCCGCCAGGGGCCGGTGCAGATCCGCGGCGAAGGCGTCGAGGACGCCGGTCAGCAGCCGGGCGATCCGCTCGGCCGTCGCCGCGTCGAACAGGTCCGGGTCGTAGCCGACGTCGAGGGTGATCTGCTCCCCCGGCGAGGCGACGACGCTGAACGGATAGTTGGTCGTCTCGGCCGCGTCGACGTCCCGCAAGGTCAGGCCGTGCGCCGCCGCGGTGTCGGCGGGGTAGTTCTCGAACACGACGATGCTGTCGAAGAGACTCCCTGTACCGCCGCTCCACGCCTGCAGCTTGGTCAGCGGCAGGTGCCCGTACCGGCGCGACTCGACCTGACGGGCTTGCAACGCGGTCAGCCACTCCGCCACTGACGACCCCGCGACGGTGACGCGCACGGGCAGGGTGTTGATGAAGATGCCGGTGACGTCGTCGGCGCCGGGCAGCTCCACCGGACGGCCGGACACCGTGGTGCCGAAGCAGACGTCCGGCTCGCCGCCGAGGCGGGCCAGCAGCAGCGCCCACGCGCCCTGCAGGACGGTGTTCACCGTGAGCCCGGCGCGCCGGGCCGCGTCCCGCAGCCGCCCGGAGTTCTCGAGCGGGATGCGCAGCCACTGCGAGGACCGGGTGGTGTGGGCCTGCGCGGGCACGCGGTCGAAGGGCAGCCGGGCCGGGGCGACGAGGTCGCCGAGTTCCGCTCGCCAGTGCCGTTCGGCCGCGGAGTCGTCCTGACGGGCCAGCCAGGCCACGTAGTCGCGGAACGGCGGCCGCTCGGGCAGCTCGTCACCGGCGTAGGCGGCGAAGACGTCGGACAGCACGCCGAAGACGCTCCAGCCGTCGAGCAGGACGTGGTGGAACGTCCACAGCACGCGGACTTCGGTGTCCGACAGGCGCGCCAGCACCAGCCGCAGCAACGGCGTCTCGGTCAGGTCGAGGCCGCGGGCGCGGTCGACGTCGAGGAGGTCCTGCCAGGCCTGGTCCCGCTCGTCCGGGGTGTGGCCGCGCCAGTCGTGGTGGGTGACCGGGACGTCGGCGTGGCGCTGCACGACCTGGACGGGCTCGGGAACGTCCTCCCAGACGATCCGCGTCCGCAGCACCGGTGTCCGGTCGACGACCCGCTGCCACGCGCGTTCCAGGGCGACCGGGTCGCGGACGCCGTCGAGCACGAAGGCGACCTGCTGGAAGTAGACGCGTTCCTCGCTTTGGGACAGCGCGTGGAAGACCATGCCGGATTGCATCGGCGTCAGCGGGTAGACGTCCTCGACGGCGCGCCCGTCGCCGACCAGCTCGTCCAGAGTGGACTGATCCAGGGCGACCAGCGGGAAGTCGGACGGCGTGCGGCCGCCCGTGCCCGGCGCCGCGCAGTGCCGGACGATCTCGCGAAGGGCGTCGAGCATCGTCGTGGCCAGCGAGTCCACGGTGGACTTCCGATGGACACCCTCGGCGTAGTACCAGGTCAGCTCCAGTTCCCCGGATTCGACGCGGCCGACGACGTCGAGCAGGTGCGCCCGCGCCGAGCGGGGGCTCTCGTCGGATTCGAGGCGGCCGGAGCCGAACTGCCCGAGGTAGTTGAAGCTGACCTGCGGGTCGATCGCCGGCGCCGTGCCGGCCAGGTACCGCAAGGCGCCGTAGCCGATGCCTCGCCGCGGGACCGCGCGCAGTTGCTCTTTGACGGCCTTGAGCGCGGTGCCCCAGTCGTTCGGGACGTCCAGGGCCACCGGGAACACGGTGGTGAACCAGCCGACCGTCCTGGAAAGGTCGATGTCGGCGAGCAGGTCTTCGCGGCCGTGGCCTTCGAGGTCGACGACCGGGGTCCGGCCGGTCCAGTCCCGCAGCACCCGGCCGAGCGCGGCCAGCAGCACGTCGTTGACCTGCGTCCGGTAGACCGGCGGGACCTCGCGCAGCAGCGCGTTCGTCTCCGGCACGGGTAGCCGGACGGTGACCGATCGCATCCCGGCGACCGTGGTGTCCCCGTCGCCGTCGACCGGGATCGGCGTCGCCTCGGGCAGGCCGCGCCAGTGCGCGAGTTCGTCGTCGAAACCCCCGGCCTCGGCGTGCTCGGTCAGCCGGCCGGCCCACTCGCGGAACGACGTCGTCCGCGGGCCGAGGTCGATCGGCTCACCCCGCAGCGCCTGGTCGTAGGCGCGTTCGAAGTCCTCGACGAGCGCGCGCCAGGACACGCCGTCGACCACGAGGTGGTGCACGGCGAGCTTGACGTCGTGTTCGGAGACGTCCAAGCGGACCAGCGGGGTCTCGGCGCCGACCGGGCCGTTCTCCTGGTGCCACCCGTTTTCGTCGTGGGTGAACCGCATCCGGAGGGCGTCGTGGTGCGCCAGCAGCGCGTCGACGGCTTGCCGAGCCGCGTGGGCGTCCACGGTGTCCGGCCCCAGGTGGACGAACTGGTGGAAGTGGTCCGGCGCGGCGGTCTGCGTCGCGAAGAACCAGCGCTGGATCGGCGTCAACGGCACCGCACCGCTGACCGGGCCGCGCTCGGTGGTCTCGGTGGCGGTGCGCGCCGCCGCGGCGAGCGCGGCCGGCGTGCGGTGGGCGAACAGGTCGCCGGGCAGCAGCTCCAGCCCGGCCCGGCGGGCCCGGGACACGACCTGGATGCTGAGGATCGAGTCGCCGCCGAGGGAGAAGAAGTCGTCGGTCGCGCCGACGCGCTCGACGCCCAGCACCTCGGCCCAGATCTCGGTGACCACGCGTTCGCGGTCGGTGCGCGGGGCCACGTGCTCCCGGCCGCCGAAGTCGGGCGCGGGCAACGCGTTCCGGTCGAGCTTGCCGTTGACGTTCACCGGGAACCGGTCCAGCCGGACGAACGCGGCGGGCACCATGTAGTCCGGCAGCGTCCGGCCGAGGAACTCCGCCAGCCCGGCGGTTTGGCCGACGACGTAGGCGACCAGGCGCTTCACGCCGCCGTCCGCGCGGGCCAGCACGGCGGCCTGCACGACGTCCGGGTGCTCGCCGAGCGCGGCTTCGATCTCGCTCGGCTCGACGCGGAACCCGCGGACCTTGACCTGCTCGTCGACACGGCCGACGAATTCGAGCGCGCCGTCGTCGGTCCAGCGCACGAGGTCACCGGTGCGGTACATCCGCTCCCCCGGCGGCCCGAACGGGTCCGCGACGAACCGGTCGGCGGTCAGGCCCGGCCGGCCCAGGTAGCCGCGCGCCAGCCCGGCGCCGGCGATGTGCAGCTCGCCGGGCGCACCCGGCGGGGCCAGCCGCAGGTCGCCGTCCAGCACGTAGACCCGCACGTTGTCCAGGGGCGCGCCGATCGGGACGACGTCGGGGATTTCGCCGGGCAGCGGGTGCACGGTCGCGAAGGTGGTGGTCTCGGTCGGGCCGTAGACGTCGGCGACGAGGAGGCCGGGGCAGGCGGCCTGGACGCGGCGCAGGGCGGCCGCGGGCACGGCGTCGCCGCCGGTCCAGACTTCGCGCAGCCCGGCGAAGACCTCGGGAGCTTCCTGGGCGACCAGCCGGAACAGCCCGGTGGTGAGGAACGCGCCGGTGACGCCGTGCGTGGTGAGCGCACGGCCGAGGGTGTGGACGTCGAGGTCGCCGGGCGGGGCGAGCACGACCGTGCCGCCGTTCAGCAGCGGCACCCACAGCTCGTAGGTGGAGGCGTCGAAGGCTTGCGGCGAGTGCAGCAGCACCCGGTCGTGCGGGGCGAACCGCCGGTCCGCGGCCAGCGTGACGACGTCGCGGTGCCGCGCGGCCACGCCCTTGGGCTTGCCGGTCGAGCCGGACGTGTAGATGACGTAGGCGAGCTGGTCGGGCTCGAGGGCCACGTCCGGCGGCGTTTCCGGCTGATCGTCCGCGCCGGTGACAATGTGTCCACTGCGGACCTCGCGGGCGGTCGCCAGCCAGGTCTCGTCGGTGACGAGCACGTCGGCCTCGGCTTCGGCAAGCAGCAGCCGCAGTCGGTCGGCCGGGGCGCGCAGGTCCAGCGGCAGGTATGCGCCGCCGGCCTTGAGGATCGCCAGCTCGGCGACGACGAGCGCGGGCGAGCGGTCCATCAGGACGGCGACCCGGTCCTCCGGCCGGACGCCGAGGTCCAGCAGCCGGTGGGCCAGCCGGTTCGCGCGGACGTCGAGTTCGCCGTAGGTGACGCTCTGCTCGTCGGTCACCAGCGCGACCGCGGCCGGGTTGCTGCGGACGCGGGCCTCGAAAAGCTCGGGCACGGTCACCGCCGGCACCGGGACCGCGGTGTCGTTCCGGTCGGTGACCAGCTGTCGGACCTCGGCGGCGGACAGCATGGGCACCCGCGTCACCGGTTCGTTCGGGGCGGCGACCATGCCCCGGACCAGGGCTTCGAGGTGGGCGGCGAGCCGCGCGGCGACCACCGGGGCGATGAGCGCTGGGTCGTGGGTCAGCACCAGCGACAGCCGGCGGCCCGGGTAGGCGACCAGGCCGAGCGGGTAGTTGGTGCGCTCGGCCGCCCGGACGTCGCGCAGCCCGGAGACTTCGTCGATCGGGTAGTTCTCGAACACGACGATGCTGTCGAACAGGCTGCCGCCGCTGCCGCTCCACGCCTGCAGCCGGGGCAGCCCGACGTGGCCGAACCGCCGGGATTCCGCCTGCGCGGCCTGGAGTTCGCGCAGCCAGGCGGCGACGCCGTGGTCGCGGTCGAGCCGGACGCGCACCGGTAGCGTGTTGATGAACAGGCCCGCGATGTCGTCCGCGCCGGGCAGTTCGGCCGGGCGGCCGGACACTGTCGCGCCGAAGCAGACTTCGGATTCGCCGCTGTAGCGGGACAACAGAGTCGCCCAGGCGCCTTGGACGAGGGTGTTCACGGTCAGCCGGTGGCGGCGGGCGAAGGCGTACACCGCCGCCGACCCGGCGTCATCGAGTTCGAGGGGGACGCGGGCGCTGGAACTGGCCGAGTGGGTGCGTCCCGAGGCCCGGTCGCCGGGCAGCGGGGTGGGCGTCACGCCGGTGAGTTCGGCGCGCCAGTACGTCTCGGCGAGGGTGTCGTCCTGGTCGGCCAGCCACGCCGCGTACTCGCGGAACGGCCGCCGCGAAGGCGGTTCTTCGCCGCGCAGCAGCGCGACGACGTCGTTGAGGATGCCGAAGACGCTCCAGCCGTCGAGCAGGACGTGGTGGAACGTCCAGATCACGCGCACAGTCGTGCCGGACACCTTTGCGACGGCCAGCCGGGCCAGGGGCGCCTTCGTCAGGTCCAGCCCTTCGGCCAGGTCCGCGGCGAGGTACTCGGCTTCGTCGACGTCGTAGGTGACCGGGAGTTCGGCGGTGCGCTGCACGATCTGGAGCGGCTCGGGCACGCCGTCCCAGACGATCCGGCTGCGCAGCACCGGTGTCCGGTCGACGATCCGCTGGAACGCCTCCCCGAGCCGGCGCGAGTCGGGCACGTCGTCGAGGGTGAAGGAGATCTGTTCGAAGTAGACGCGTTCGCCGGGCTGGGCCAGGTCGTGGAAGACCATCCCCGCCTGCATCGGCGTCAGCGGGTAGACGTCTTCGACTGCGCGCCCGTCACCGACCAGTTCGTCCAAGGTGGACTGGTCGAGGCCCGCGAGGGGGAAGTCGGCCGGCGTGCGGCCGCCCGCGGCCGGGTCCGTGCAGTGCGCGACGATCGCCCGCAGCGCGGCCAGCATCCCGTCGGCCAGCCGCTTAACGGTGGCCTCGTCGTGGACGCCTTCGGCGTAGTGCCAGCCGAATTCGAGGGTGTCGCCGTCGACCCGGCCGACGACCTCCAGGAGGTGCGGACGGCTGTCACTGGGGTCGGCGTCGAGGGTCAGCTCGCGGTGCAGGCCGGTGTAGAGGTCGCCGGGCAGGTCGAACTGGCCGAGGTAGTTGAAGCTGATGGGCGGGGTGATCACCGGCGCCGTCCCGGTCAGGTACCGCAGGGCGCCATAGCCGATGCCGCGCCGCGGAACCGCCCGCAGCTGCTCCTTGACCGCCTTCAGCCCGGTGCCCCAGTCGCCCGGGACGTCCAGGGCCACCGGGAACATGCTGGTGAACCAGCCGACCGTCCGCGAAAGGTCGGTGTCGAACAGCTCCTCGCGGCCGTGGCCTTCGAGGTCGATCACCGGAACGTGCCCGGTCCACTCCCCCAGCACGCGGCCGAGTGCGGTCAGCAGCACGTCGTTGACCTGCGTCCGGTAGACCTCGGGCACCTGCCGCAGCAGCGCCCGCGTCTCCTCGGCGGTGAGCCGGACGGTGACCGCGCGGGCCCGGCCGACCGCGTTCGCTCCGTGGCCGTCGACCGGGATCGGGGCCGCCTCGGGCAGGCTCCGCCAGTGGTCCAGTTCGTCGTCGAAACCGCCCGCTTCGGCGTGCTCGGCGAGCTTGGCGGCCCAATCGCGGAACGACGTCGTCCTCGGGCCGAGGTCGACCCCTTCGCCGCGGGTGACCTGGTGGTAGGCGCGGTCGAGGTCTTCGAGCAGCAGCCGCCACGAGACGCCGTCGACGACCAGGTGGTGCGCGGCCAGGTGCAGCACGCGCCGGCCGGGCTCGCCGGACAGCGCCCACCGCAGCATCGAGTGCCCCTCGCCGACGGGGGCGTTGTGCTGCCGCCAGCCGTCGCCGTCGGGTTCGAACCGCATGCGCAGGGCGTCGTGGTGCTCGGCCAGCGTGGCCAGGGCCGTGGCGAGGGCGACCTCGCCGACGTTCTCCGCTAGCTCGACCGCGATCGCCTGGTCGAACCGGTACGGCACCGCCGCGGTTTCGAAGAACCAGCGCTGGATCGGGGTGAGCGCGACCTCGCCGGTCACCGGCCCGCGGTCGGGGCTCGCCGCGGCGTCCCCGATCACCGGGGCGAGCGCCGCGATCGTCTGGTGGCGGAACAGGTCCGCCGTGGTCACGGCGAGGCCCGCGCGCCGGGCCCGGGCGCTGACCTGGATGCTCAGGATCGAATCGCCGCCGAGGGCAAAGAAGTTGTCCTCGACGCCGACGCGGTCGACGCCGAGCACGTCGGCCCAGATCCCGGCGAGGACGGCTTCGCGCTCGGTGCGTGGCGTCCGATCCCCGGTGGACTCGAAGCGCGGCTCGGGCAGGGCGTGCCGGTCGACCTTGCCGTTGGCGTTGAGCGGCAACGCGTCCAGGACGACGATCGCCGAGGGCACCATGTAGTCCGGCACCGTGCGACCCACCGCGCGCCGCAGCGCTTTGATGTCCACAGTGGACTCGTCGGCCGGGACGACGTATCCGGCCAGCTGCTTGCGCGCGCCGGTGATACGGACGGCCACGACGGCCTGCGCGACGCCCGGCTGGGCGGCCAGCACGCGTTCGACCTCGGCGGGTTCGACGCGGAAGCCGCGGATCTTGACCTGGTCGTCGGCGCGGCCGGCGAACTCGAGGGTGCCGTCGGTGCGCCAGCGGCCGCGGTCGCCGGTCCGGTACATCCGGTCGCCCGGCGCGCCGAACGGGTCGGCGACGAACCGCTCGGCGGTCGCGCCGGGCCGGGCGAAGTACCCGCGGGCGAGGCCGGCGCCGGCGATGCAGACCTCGCCGAGCGCGCCGCGCGGCACCAGCCGGAGCCGCTCGTCGAGCAGGTAGATCCGCATGCCGGCCAGGGGCGTGCCGATCGGGACGGTCTCGGGGACCGCGTCCGCCGACGGCATCGGGAACGACGAGGCGAACGTGGTGGTCTCGGTCGGGCCGTAGCCGTCGACGACCGTGAGCCCCGGGCAGCCGTCGAGAACCCGGCGCGCCGCGGCCGGTGGGACGACGTCGCCGCCGGTCCAGACCTCGCGCAGGCCCGCGAAGCACTCCGGGTCGTCCTCGGCGAAAAGTCGGAACAGCCCGGCGGTCAGCCACAGCGCCGTGATCTTGTAGTCGGCCGCGAGCTGGCGGAGGGCGTCGGCGTCCAGGTCGCCGGGTGGCGCGACCACGACGGTGCCACCGTTGAGCAACGGTACCCACAGCTCGTAGGTCGAGGCGTCGAAGGCGAGCGGCGAGTGCAGCAGCACCCGCTCGTGGGCGCCGCCGGCGAACCGCGGATCGGCGGCGAGCGCGGCGACGTCGGCGTGCCGCACGGCCACGCCCTTCGGGACGCCGGTGGAGCCGGAGGTGTACTCGACGTAGGCCAGGTGTTGCGGATCCAGCGCGATGTCCGGAGTGGACGTCGGCTCGTCGACGTCCGTGACCACGAACGGGTCCGGGTGGACCTCGGCCGCCGTGTCCTGCCAGCGCTCGTCGGTGAGCAGCAACGGGGTGCCGCCGAGGACCAGCCGCATCCGGTCGGCCGGGGCACGCAGGTCCAGCGGGAGGTAGGCGGCGCCGGCCTTGAGGATCGCGAGCACCGCGACGACCTGGTCGGCCGAGCGGTCCATGAGCACTCCGACGCGGTCCTCCGGGCGGACGCCGAGCCGGATCAGCCGTCGCGCGAGCCGGTCGGCGCGGTTCTTCAGTTCGCGGTAGGTCAGCTCTTCGTCTCCGGCCACGGCTGTCGCGTCCGGGTGGCGGTCCGCGCGGCGGTCGAAGAGGTCCGGGACGGTCGCGGCTTTGGTCTCCGTGCTCGCCGGGAGCAGGAAGCGGCGATCCTCGTCGGTCAGCAGCGGGAGGTCGCCCACCGGGCGCGCCGGGTCGGCCGCGATGCCGGTCAGCAGCGTCTCCAGGCTGCGCGTGAGGCGTTCGATCGTGGCCGCGTCGAAGAGCGCCGTGGCGTACTCCACGGTGACGCGCAAGCCGTCGGCGTGCGGCCAGAACTCGACGACCAGGTCGAACCGGGCCGATGGGCGCGGTAGGTCGTACTCGCTCACCTGCAGGTCGCCGACCTCGCGAGGCTGTACGAGCGGGGTCTGCAGGACGACGACGGCCTGCACCAGCGGCGTCCGCGACGGGTCGCGGTCCGGCTGCACCTCGTCGACGACGCGGTCGAAGGGGACGTCGCCGTGGGCGAACGCCGCCAGCACTGTCTCCCGGAACTCGCCGAGGAAGTCCTCGAACGACCGGTCACCGTCCACGGCGGACCGCAGGACGAGGGTGTTGACGAAGAACCCGGTCAGCGATTCGAGTTCGGCCCGGTCGCGGCCGGCGACCGCGGTGCCGACGGCGATGTCGCGCTGCCCGCTGTAGGCGGCCAGGAGTACCTGCACCGCGGCGGTGAGCGTCATGAAGAGGGTGGCGCCGTGCGAGCGGCCGGCGTCGGCGAGCCGCCCCACCAGGTCGGCCGGGAGGTCGTGCCGGTGCACCGCGCCGTCGGTCGTGCGCTGCGGCGGCCGGGGCCGGTCCGTCGGCAGGGCGAGCGGTTCGATGCCGTCCAGGGTTTCGCGCCAGTAGGCGAGCTGGTCGTCCGAAGTGGACTGGAGCCGCCAGTGCGTGTAGTCGCGGTAGCCCAGGGTCAGCGGCGGCGGGGTCACGCCGCCGTAGAGGTCGAGGAGTTCTTTCGTGAGCACGCCGATCGAGCGGCCGTCGGTGACGATGTGGTGCTGGCACAGCAGGAGCAGGTGCTCGCCGGGGCCGAGGGGGAACAGCGTGGCGCGGGTCAGCGGGCCGGTCCGCAGGTCGAACGGCTCGCTCAGATCGGCCTTCAGCACGGTGTCGTCCGGCGGCTCCTCGCTGATGCGTAACGGGATCTCGCCGGTGGACGCGATCTGCTGGACGCCTTCGCCGAACGTCGTCCGCAGTGATTCGTGTCGCGCGCAGAGCGACGCCAGCGCTCCGCGCAGGGTGTCGACGTCGAGCGGGCCGGACAGCCGGAGCCCGACACCGGTGTTGTACTCGGCGCTGCCGCCGGTCAGTTCGTCGAGGAACCACAACCGTCGCTGGGCCGGGGACAGCGGGATGACGTCCGACGGCGGCGCGACCGGGATCGCGGCGTCATCTTGCGGCGCTTTCTCGAGGACGCTCGCCAGCGCGGCCACGGTGGGCGCGTCGAACAGCGTCCGCGCCGAGAGCCCGGCGCCGAACTCCCGGCGCAGGCGCGAAAGCGCTTGAACAGCGAGGATCGAGTCGCCGCCGAGGGCGAAGAAGTCCTCGTCGACGCCGAGGCGCTCGACGCCCAGCACCTCCGCCAGAACCCCCGCCACGGCACGCTCGGTGTCCGTCCGCGGCTCGGCGCTTTCCACGGCCTCGGCGGGCGGTGCGGGCAGGGCCCGGCGGTCGACTTTTCCGTTGCTGCTCAACGGAAGCGCGTCGAGCACGACGAACGCCGACGGCACCATGTAGTCGGGCAGCGACGCGGCCGCCACCGCTTCGAGGTCACCCGGCTCCCCCACCACGTAGGCCACCAGGCGCTTGACGCCGGGCCGGTCCTCGCGCGCCACGACCACGACTTCGGCGACGCCGGGAGCGGCGGCGAGCACGGTCTCGATCTCGCCCAGCTCGACCCGGAAGCCGCGGACCTTGACCTGGTCGTCGACCCGGCCGAGGAACTCCAGTTCACCGTCTCCGATGCGGCGGACCAGGTCTCCGGTGCGGTACATGCGGTCGCCGGGCGCGCCGGCCGGGTCGGCGACGAACTTCTCCGCCGTCGCGCCGGGCCGGGCCCAGTAGCCGCGGGCCAGTCCGGCGCCGGCCAGGTGAAGTTCGCCGGGTTCGCCGTCGGCGACGGGGGTGAGGTCGCCGTCCAGGACGTACGCGCGCATGTTGTCGAGCGGACGGCCGATCGGTACCGCCGCCGGTACTCCGTCCGCCGAGGGCAGCCGGTGGGAGGTGGCGAAGGTGGTCGTCTCGGTCGGGCCGTAGCCGTCGACGACGGTCAGGCCCGGGCACGCCCGCAGCACGCGCCGCACGGACTCGGCCGGGACGACGTCGCCGCCGGTCCAGACCTCGCGCACGCCGCGGAAGCAGTCCGGTGCTTCCTGGGCGACGACGCGGAACAAGCCGGCCGTCAGCCACAGCGCCGTCACGCCGTGTCGCGTGAGGACGGTTCGCAGCGTCTCGACGTCGAGGTCGCCGGGCGGGGCGACTACCACGGTGCCGCCGTTGAGCAGTGGTACCCACAGTTCGTAGGTCGACGCGTCGAACGCGACCGGCGAGTGCAGCAGCACCCGCTCGTGGGCGCCCCCGGCGAAGCGGCGGTCCGCGGCGAGCGCCACGACGTCGCGGTGCCGGACGGCGACTCCCTTGGGTGTCCCGGTCGAACCCGAGGTGTGCATCAGGTACGCCAGCCGGTCCGGGTCGGCCTGTGGCCGCACGAACTCCGCGTCCGGCAACGGATCCGCCGCGTGCACTGCGAGTCCACTGTGGATCGCTGCGGCCCGGTCCGCGTCGTCGGTGATCAGGATCGACACCCCGGCGTCGGCGAGGAGAGTGCGCAGCCGGGTGTCCGGCGCGCGGCCGTCGAGAGGAACGTACGCGCCCCCGGCCGTTACGACGGCCAGCTCGGCGACGACCAGCTCCGCCGACCGGCCGAGCAGGAGCCCGACCCGGTCCTCCCGCCGCAGCCCGAGCCGCACGAGGTGGGCCGCCAGCCGGTCGGCCCGTTCGTGCAGTTCGCCGTAGGTCAGCCGGATGTTTTCGCCTGCCACGGCGACGGCGTCCGGCGCCGCAAGCGCCCGTGCGGCGAACAGTTCCGCGAGGCCGGCGGTTCTCGGCGCGGTGTCGTCCGTTTCGGCCGGCGTGTCTTGCACGGTCATCGTCTTCGCTACCTTCCGGGCACGACAGGGGAACCCGCCGCTACCGGCGGGGAGGGAGAGGGGCTTGCGTCAGCGGCGTCCGGCGAGGCGGCCGCCGATTTCGACCGCGGCCGAAGCGCCTGGCTCGCCGCGGAACCGGCCGCAGGGGGTGACCCGGCCGGTCGCCGGATCGCGGACGGTGAACGTCCGGTCGTCGTGGAGCACCAGCTCGGGGAACACTTCGCCGTCGACGACGAGGCGGTCGGCCGTGATCACGTACTCGATGGATCCGTTGCGGTAGGCGCCGAAGTCGCCGGGTGGCACGGGAACCTCGCGCGTCGCTTCCGTCGGCTGGGCCGCGCGGGACGGGACGTCGATGCCGAGGTCGGCGAGCTCGACGGCCAGCGCGTGCCACAGGTCCGCACCGGTGGTGCCGTTGGTGGTCAGGGCGACCACGCAGGCGCCGGCCTGGTCGATCCGCAGGTGGCAGGAGGTGCCGTCGGCGGTGCCGTCGTGCCCGAGCCAGCCGTTGTCCGGGTCGCCGAAGTGGGCGATGCCGAGGCCCCAGCCGTCGGCCAGGCCGAACGGCTCGGCGGCCGGGACGCGCCGGTGCATGTCGGCCGCGGTGACGACGTCGAGCAGGCCCGGCTTCCCGAGGTGCACCCGGCCGAGCGAGACGAGGTCGGCGGCGCTCATCGCGAGCGCTCCGGCGGGGTCGAGCATCGGCGGCAGGATCTGCTCGACCGGGTGGTCGCCGGCGTGCCCGGACACGACACCCGGGTCGTCGACGAAGACGGGCTCGATGTTCAGCGGGCGCAGGACGATCGCCTCGGCCGCCTCACGCCAGCTCATCCCGGTGATCTCTTCGATCACCGCGCCGACCAGCGCGTAGCCGAGGTTCGAATACGAGAACGCCGTCCCAGGGGGACAGACGGGCGCGGCGCCGCGTACTTCTCTCAGCACTGAGCCGTCGAGGTCGGCCGGGTCTGACGGCAGTCCGCCGGTGTGGCTCAGCAGGCGCCGGGTGGTCAGCTCGGCGGGCAGTCCGGAGACGCCCAGGACGTCGCCGACGGGTTCGTCCAGGTCGAGGTCGTCGTCGGCGACGAGCACCATCGCGAGGGTCGCGGTGACCAGCTTGGTGATCGAGCCGACCGGGACCGCGGAGGTGGGGAGCATCGCCCCGTGCCGGTCGTGGTGCCGGACCCCGGCCTGCACCACGGTGGCTTCGTCACCCTGCCACACCGCGAGCTGGGCCCCCGGCACCCGGTAGCGGCGGGCGAGCCCCGCGAGGAGCGCGTCCAGCCGGGCCGCGGGCACCGGTCGGGTGCCCGCCCGCCGGTCGAGGACATCGTTTTCGGACCGCATGTGAACAAACCTTTCGAGCTTCGTGTGGACGGCACCGGGAATTGCGCGAACCCCGCACCGAACCGTTCCATCCCCCGTCAGCCGGCTGACTGCCCCACAACTTCGCACCGACTGGAGCACTTACGCTGCCGGGCGCACCGTGATCGTCAGTACCGCCAATAGTGGGATTCGATCGATCGCCGATCCGCATTCACGAACACTCCCCGTCGCGATATTACCGGCGCCATTCCGGAACATGAACGTCCGGCTACGGGGCCGGATATTGTAATCGAGCAGCACAAACCCGCGCCGCGACATCCGACGCGTCGACCAGCCGGTCCACCCTCTCGCCCCGTCTCCCTCCACCTGCTCCGGCCGCCGCGCCCGGCGCTGCGGATTCGTTCTCGCCGATGCAGTCTTCCCGGGGCCGGCCACTCTCAAACGCCCGAATCGGAGCCGGGATCGGCCAACCGGAGCCCGGTTCGAAAAGGATCATCACCACATTCTCAAATAGCGTCCTCAACTGCGAAAATGGCGCAGTGATCAACTCCGGAACCGGACCGGGCCAGAGATCGCACGTGCATTCTCGTGTGCACCGAACAACGGACGTCATATGTGTCACAGGTTCCAGAATGCGGGAAACGGCATTTTCACGATCACACGATTGGCGTGTAACGAAACGCGAAGCCGCTTTTTCCCGACTTTCGGCCCTTACCGCACCACCCGGTAGGCCTCGGTCAAGTCGTTTCACCTGCCGGACGGAGAACCCCGCACGCCGAATACGGCGGCGCTATTCCGCCTGATGCACAGCACGCACGCGCCGACGCATCAAGACGCGGCGAACAGCAAGCCGTCCCGAACTCCGCCGACGTCGGCGATCACCGCGGCGCGCGTTCGAATACTGACGGGACCTGATCTGCGACACCTTTGTCCCACTCTCCGCGACACCAACCATGCCGGGGCCGTTCAACGGCCGGCTGGTGCGCCGCACCCCACGGCTGATCGCGTCTGGGCGCCGACGAATACCTGCTCGCCGGCGCCCGGACGCGCGGCCGGATCGAGCGGGACTGCCGCGTCGCCCTGCTGCGACGAAGTGCGGGAAGGTCGCCCGGCCGTCAGAGCGAAGTCGCCGTCCCGAGCGGGCTCTTCCAAGCTCCGCCGACTCTGTTCAGCGACTCACGATGGTGGTCAGGGCATTCCTGGTCGACTCAAGGGACCGCGGTGTAGAGCGTCGTGCGGATGATGTCCGTCAGGACCTGGACCACGTTCTCGTCGTTCGCCGGTTCGCTTCCGCGGATCAGCTGGTAACCCGCGCGCTCGACCATCCACGTCAGGACGGCGGCCGTCTCCGTCGGGCGGACCGGGCGCATCACGCCCGCCGCCTGGCCGCGGTCGATCGCGTCGCGGGTCGCGGTGATGATCGATCCCATCAGGGTGCGCACCTCGTCGGCCACGGTGGGGTCGTAGGCCGCCGTCTCGGTGATGATCGTGAAGGCCGCCGCGCGACGGCGGTAGACCGCCACGATCGCCGTGACCGCCTCGGTGAGGCCGGCCGGGTCGGCGTGCTCCGCCGTCTCCCACCAGGTGCTCGACACGTCGCGGAGCTCGGCCAGCACCGTGGTGGCGAGCCGTCGGACGAGGTCGCCCTTGTCCTCGAAGTGGACGTAGAACGTCGAGCGGGAGATGCCGGCCGCCGCGGCCAGCCGTTCGACGCTCAGCTCGGTGAAACCGGCGCCTTCCGCGACCAGCTCCTCGGTGGCCGCGAACAGGCGCCGTTCCAGCTCTGCTCGGCGGTCCTGGCGCTTGCCGGCGGCGGGCCGGGTGACTGAAGGCATCGGCGTCTCCACGTACGGGAAGTGATCACCGGCATCTTAGCCGGACGAGAAGTCCGGACACTGTGTCCGGACATTGCGTCTTGACGACGTGTCCGAGCGGGCGCATCCTGGTGCGACCGAACCTGGGAGGCGCTGTGGCGGTGTTGTGGGCCCTGTGGGGAATCGGCGTGCTGAACGTCGCGGCGGCGGTCGTGAGCTCGTCGGTGCATCTGCTGCTGAGCCGGTTCACGACCTTCGCGGCGCCGGCTTTCCTGTCGATCATCTTGATCATGGCGGCCATCGTGACCACGTTCGCCGGCGGTTTCGCCGGCCTCCTGCTGGTCCTGCTGACCGACGCGGGCCCCGTCCTCATCGTGAGCACGGGCGTCCTGCTCGCCGGCGCCACTTGCGTCACGGCCTTCGCGCTCAACCAGGTCCGGCTGTCCCGCCGGGATTCCCGCGTCGGCAAGCGGCTCCTGTCCCGGGACGAGGTGGTCGACCTGATCAAGGCCGGTCTCGTGCACTCCTTCTCGCGGCGGAACGGCGTCCTGGAGATCCAGCTCAAGCTCCGCGCGGCCAAGGAGCCGGCGCTACGGCACCGTCGCGCCCACCCCCGCGACTACCTCGCGTTCGTGGCCGCCGCGACCGAAGGCGGTGCCGGGCGACGCAAGATCCGCTACGAGGACGACACCGGCGAAGGCCCGTCGTCGACCGAGCGCCGGTGGATCACCGTCGCGGAGGCGGCCGCGCTCCTGGGCGCCGACCAGGTCAAGACCTTCGGCTGGGGCGGGCTCGAGAGTCCCGACAACGCCCGCGCCACGTTCCGGGGGACCCCCACGGGGATCAAGCTGATCGACCACGGCTGGGCTCGCCACATCGTGGCCGCCCCGGAATCGGGAGCGGCGTTGCTCCCGCTCGCCCGCGTCGCCCGGTCGGCGCACGGAAGACCGCACATCATCGTCGACGGCCACTGGGAACAGCGGGCCTGACGGTCACTTGACCGGCAGGTAAGCGGCGACGTCGGCCAGGGCGTTCAGCGTCGGGCCGTCCACGCGACCGGCAGCGGTGTCCGCTTCGGCGACGACCATGCCGTAGCCCTGCGGCCGGGACCGGTAGTGCAGGCCGGTCATCCGCACGCCGGCGATGCCGAGCACCGCCTCGATTTCCAACGGCCGCACGTCCCCGCTGCCTTGCACCGCCTCGACCTTCTCGAACGCCTCGGCTTGCTTCTTCGACCGGAACCCGACCCGCACCACCGAGACGACCGCGGCGTTGCCGTGGCCGTCGCCGACCGCCAGCAGCACGCGGTCCAGCGACGTGCACGGCGTCCTGATCAGGAAGTCCCGTACCCGACCCGAAGCGGCCGCGACGCACTCCCCTTCGCGCTCGAGCCGCCGGACCTCCCGCTTGAGTTCCTTGAACTTCAGCCGGCTCCACGCCTCTTTCGCCTTGCCGCGCTTGGCCGACTCCCGCGCCTCGCCCCGGCGGACGTCCAGGGAGCGGCCCGGCAGCGAGTCGACGACGTCACCGGCCGCGTTTCCGGCGAGCGCCTCGGACGCGGCCCCGCCGCCGCTCGCCGCGCCACCCACCACTCCACCGGCCCCTCCGGCGACCGCCAGCCCGACCGCCGCCGCGACGGCGACGCCCGTCCCCTTGCCGCCGATGTAGATCTTCTTGCCGTCCTTCGTGATCCAGCGCCCCATGCGATCCCCCTCCGGATCATCATCGAGGCGATCACGGCGACCCGGGGCAGCTGGCCCGGAACTGACCGGAAACTGTCAGGAAAGGCGTTCGCGGAACGGGCGGAAGAAGTCCCGCAGCTCACGCGCGTAGATCTCCGGCTCCTCGAACGCCGCGAAGTGCCCGCCCCGCTCGGGTTCGGTGACGCGGACCGTGTTCGCCGTGCGGTCGAGCCACGCCCTCGGCGGGCGGACGATGTCGCCCGGGAACAGCGTGAACCCCGAGGGTACCTCCACCCGGCGGGCCAGCTGGGCGGGCGGGATCGCGCCGTTCGCGCGGTACATGCGCATCGACGAGCCGATCGTCTCGGTCAGCCAGTAGATCGTGATGTTCGTGAGGATCTCGTCGTCGGTGAAGCGGAAGCCGTCGCTCCACGCCCGCAGCTTCTCCACGAGCCACGCCGCCAGCCCGGCCGGGGAGTCGTTCAACGCAGCCGCCGCCGTCTGGGGTTTCGTGCGGTGCATCGCCGCGTACGCGCCTTCGGACGCGCCCCAGGCCGTCACGCTCGCCATCCAGTCGCGCTCCTCCGGGGTCAGGTCCGCCGGGTCGCCGGTGAAGACCGGCACGCCGGCGTCCGTGCGGTGGACCGCCACCACCCGCTCGGGGTGGTCGAGGGCCAGGTAGCGGCTCACGTGGCTGCCGATGTCGCCGCCCGCCGCGCCGAACCTCGGGTAGCCGAGCTCCGTCATCAGCTCGGCCCACAGACCGGCGACGGCGATGGAGTTCAGCGGCGTCGCCGGGCGCGAGGAATAGCCGTAGCCGGGCATGTCGGGGACGATCACGTCGAAGGCGTCGGCCGGGTCGGCGCCGTGCGCGCCGGGGTCGGTCAGCAGCGGGATCACCTTGGTGTAGCGCCAGAACGAGTCCGGCCAGCCGTGCCCGAGCACCAGCGGGAGCGCCGGGCCGGCCGCGCGGACGTGCGCGTAGTGGATGTCGTGGCCGCCCAGCGGGGTCCTGAACCGCGGGATCGCGTTCAGCTCGGCCTCGCGAGCGGGCCAGTCGAACCCGTCGGCCCAGTACGTCACGAGCTTTCGCAGGTACACGATGTCGGTGCCGGCCGACCACCCGGCGTCCTCGGGAACGTCCGGCCAGCGCGTCGCGCGCAGCCGGGTGCGGAGGTCTTCCAGGACTGAGGGGTCGGTCCACGAGGCGAAGGGCTCAGGCATGCTCCCGAGCCTACGAGCGGAGCAACCCGATCACCGCGGCCGACTTCGGCTCGTCGAGGAACCGCAGGCCCATGAAGTTGTCGCCGGCGGTGAAGCCGGGCAACGCCCAGATCTCCTCGTACGGCATCCCGAGACACCGGTAGTGGCGCAGGCTGTAGATGTTGCTGAACAGGCACTTCCCCGGATCCGGGTTCCACAGGCGCCGCCCGAACGCGGGGTTGCGGAAGCCGTGGCCCACCTCGGCGGTGGCCTGGACGTGCTTGCGGCCGGTGAACAGGACGACATCGCCGGTCGTGACGGTGTCCATCCGGCGGTCGTACTTGTCCTTGGCGCCCCAGAACCGCGCCCGGCCGCTGGTGTGCAGCGCGTTCAGGCGCGCGAGGTCGGCCGGGTCGAGCAGGTCGGCGAACTCGCGGAAGTCCACGGTCTTCTCGAGCGACTCGGCCCCGTACCGGCGCGCGTCCGCGGTGCCGTACGAGGGCTGGATGAAGACCTGGGCCACGACCGCACGTTACCGGCTCGGTGCGCGGGCCGGCGCCGTCACCCTGGGCTCCTGGACGGGAATGCCGGCGCGCACGGGCACGGGATCGTCGATGACCTTGACCCAGCCGCGCACCCCGGACGGCGCCCGCCAGCCCCGCACTTCCTCCGCCACCTGCTCGTGCACACCGAGCGCGTGGCTGCAGTGCTCGTGCCACGAGCTGATCATCGCCGCCCGGGTGCGGGCGCGGCGCAGGTCGGCGTGCAGCGCGAGCAGGGCGTGCACCGAGTGCCGGGCCGCTTCACCGGCCGAGCCGAGGCGGGCCGGGGTCCGCGTGTCGCACACCGGGCACTCGCACGGCCACAGCTGGGCCAGGTCGGGAGTGCCGTCGAAGACCCGCTCGAGGGTTTCGAGCCGGTGGTAGGCCAGCAGCGGGGTGACGAACGCCGAAACTCCGGGTCGAGGCGCGCCCCCGCGCCGTACCTGGGGATAGGTGTGCCGCAACGCGCTGATCGTGCCGGCCGCGGCCGCGTGCGCGCCGTGACAGAGGACGCCGATCGCGGCGATGTCCGAACGCAGCAGGATCACCGGCACCTCGGCGGCCGCCAGCAGCCGCAGGAACCGGCGGATCAGGTACTGGACGCCGAAGGGGTCGTCGCGGTGCTCGACGGCGATCGCGACCGGCACGCCGTGGGCGTTGATCTCGCGGACCAGGGCCTCGCACGCGGAGGTGGTGGCGAACCAGCGCGCCGCCAGCGGCAGCACCGCCACCACCGGGGAGCGGCGGCGCGCGGCGGTTCGGAGGATCGTGCGGAGCCCGCGGATGTCGTAGAGGGCGACGTACCCGGAGTCGGTGAGGGGAAGCAGGCCGAGGTCGGCCTGCCGGACGAGCCACGCCGGGTGCGTTCCCCGGGCGGCGGCGACGCGCTTGCTCCCCGAGTACCGGTCGGCGTCGCAGAGCAGCGGGCCGGTGAACCCGCTCTCGCGGAGGGTGCGCACGGTGGCTTCGAGCCCGCCGCCGGTCAGGACCAGGCCCGCGTCCCGGGTCCGGGCGATCTCCGCCGCCAGGAGCGCCTGGCGCGGCCGGCACTGGATCAGCAACCGGCCGGCGATCTCGTCGAGCCCCGCGTTCGCCACGGTTCCACGGTGAGCCGCCGGTGCCGGTCGTGTCACCGGTGGTCACACGGGTGCGCCCGGCAATCCGTGGAACGGCCCAGCGGTCCGGGTGCGGAGCGTGCCGCGCGGGACGCCTGTGGGTGAGCTCAGCCGCCGTGGGTGGTGTCGCTCTGGTAGCTCGTGTACGTGTACGGGTTGTCGAGGATCTTCGTCTCCGGGACGTCCGGGTTCATCCCCTTCGCCCAGGCCTCCTCCCCCAGCTGCCCGCGCAGGTGCTCCACCGTCGACTCCACCTGGCGCCGGACGGCTGGGAGGTCCACGCCGACCAGGCGGCCGTCGCGCTTGACGATGCGGCCGTCGACCAGCACGGTGTGGACGTCGCCGCGCTGGGCCTGGAACGCCACGTGGCCGTACGGGTTCAGCAGCGGGAACGAAACCGGCGAGTGCTCGTTCTTCAGCAGTACGACATCGGCCTTCTTGCCCACCTCGAGAGAGCCGATGTCCGGCCGTCCCAGCGCGGCCGCGCCGCCGCGGGTGGCCCACTCCACGACCTGCTCCGCGCGCAGCGCCGCGTGCGTCACCGTGTCGCCCTTCGCGTGCGCCTCCAGGTGCTCGCGCGAGCGGTCCGCGCCCAGCGTCGTGCGCATCGCCGAGAACAGGTCGCCGCTCCACCAGACCGAGGTGTCCATCGACAGCGACACCGGGATCCCGTACTGCCGCAGCGCCCAGGTGGACGGGTAGCCCTGGCCCGCGCTCTGCTCGCTCTCCGTCGAGACGGACGCGGACCCGCCGGTCGCCGCGATCCGGTGGTAGGAGTCCGCCGACAGCGACGCGCTGTGGACGTAGATCGTCTCGGGGGTCATGAACCCGTGCTCGTGCATCAGCCGGATGCCGTCGTCGCCGGTCGCGCCCCAGACACCCGCGTGCGTCGTCACCGGCACGCCGAGCTCGCGCGCCACCTCGAAGGCCGGCTTCTCCGGGAACTCCGGGTCGCCCGTGACGTCGAACGCCAGCTGGAAGCCCAGGTCGCCGCCCGTGCGCCGCGAGACGAAGTCGCGGAACTCGGGCGTGCCGGTCCAGTTCGCCGGGGCGTCCTGGATGTTGCCGTAGGCCAGGACGAACCGGCCGGGCACGGCTTCGAGCGCGTCGGCCGCCGCGTCCGCGTGCTGGGTGGTCTGCAGGCCGTGGGACCAGTCCACTGTGGTCGTGACGCCCGCTTCGAGCGCTTCCCACGCGCCGAGCAGGTTGCCCGCGTGGATGTCCTCGGGGCGGAACACCTTGCCCCATTCGAGGTAGTACCAGACGAAGTACTGCGTGAGGGTCCAGTCGGCGCCGTAGCCGCGCATGGCTGTCTGCCACAGGTGCCGGTGGGTGTCGATCATGCCCGGCATGACGATGCCGCCGGTGGCGTCGATCTCGGTCGTGCCCGCCGGGACCTCGAGGCCGGGGCCGATCGCGGCGATCTCGCCGTCGGTGACCAGGACGTCTTCGCCGGGCAGCACCCGGTGGGTGTCGTCGAGGGTCAGCACCGTGCCGCCTCGCAGGACGATCGGTCCGGTCATCGCTGCCTCCTGTTGCGTACACTCGTCCGCTCTACGGACACACGTCGAGTGAAGTCACCTTTGCCCAGCGCCGCGCCGGTGTCAATGCCTGTCGCCGCCCGCCGCTACGCTGCGGGCAGCACTGCAGAGGGAGGTCGCGCATGCCACGCGAGGGAACAGGTCCCGACTTCATCGAAGCGCTGGCGCGCGGGCTCGAGGTGATCACGGCGTTCGGCCCGCACCGGCCGGAGATGACGCTGGCCGAGGTGGCGACCGCCGCCGGGCTGGCCCGCCCGACCGCGCGCCGGATCCTGCTCACCCTGGAGGAGCTCGGCTACGTCCGCGCCGGCGGGCGGGGTTACGCCCTGACCCCCCGCGTGCTCGACCTCGGCGTCGCCTACGTCCGCTCGATGGGCCTGTGGGACGTCGCCCGGCCACATCTGGAGCGGCTCGTCGCGCGCACCGGCGAGTCGTGCTCGATCGCCCAGCTCGACGGCTCCGACATCGTCTACGTCGCCCGGGTCGCGGTACCGAAGATCGTCGGGCTGAGCGTGCAGATCGGCACCCGGTTCCCGGCTTTGCCGACGTCGCTGGGCAAGGTCCAGCTCGCCGCGCTGCCGCCGGCCGAGCTGGAGGCGGTGCTGGCCCAGCCGACCCGCTCCGGGCTCGTCCCGCGCTGGCGGCCGGAGCGGGCCGAGCGCGACGCCGAGCTGCGCGAGGTCCGCGCCCGCGGCTGGGCGCTCACCGACGAGCAGCTCGCGCTGGGGATCCGGTCGGTGGCCGCGCCGCTGCGCGACGGGTCCGGCCGGGTCGTCGCCGGGGTCAACGTCAACTGCCACGCCGCCGAGACGCCGGTGGAGCGGCTCTTGGACCACCACCTGCCGCTGCTGCTGCAGACCGCCGGGGAGATCAGCGCCGACTTCGCCCGGCTCGACGACGTCCCGCACGTGACGGTGCCCGCGGTGTCTTGACCACCACGGCGCTCGGGGTGGAGACTGCGGACAAGAGTCCGTCAGACGGACAGGAAGTGAGGATCCGGGTGGACGACAGCGCAGCCGGCCCGTTGTCCGGGCTGCTGGTCGCGGACTTCTCCCGGGTGCTCGCCGGGCCGTACGCCACGATGCTGCTCGCCGACATGGGCGCCGAGGTCGTCAAGGTCGAAGGGCCCCAGGGCGACGAGACGCGCACCTGGATGCCACCGGTGCGCGGCGACGTCTCGACCTACTACCTCGGGGTGAACCGCGGGAAGCGCTCCATCGCCCTCGACCTGCGCGACGAGGCCGACGCCGCGGTCGCCCGCGAGCTGGCGGCGCGCGCGGACGTGGTGATCGAGAACTTCAAACCCGGCGGCCTGGCCAAGTACGGCCTCGACTACGACTCCGTCAGAGGAGCCAACCCCGGCAGCGTCTACGCCTCGATCAGCGGCTTCGGCTCGGGTGAGGGCGCGCACGTGCCCGGCTACGACCTGATGGTGCAGGCGATCTCGGGGCTGATGAGCCTCACCGGCGACCCGGACGGCCCGCCGTACCGGGCCGGGATCTCGGTGTTCGACGTGATGGCCGGCAACCACGCGGTGATCGGCATCCTCGCCGCCCTGCGCCACCGCGACGCGACCGGCGAGGGCCAGCACGTCGAGGTCAACCTGCTGTCCTCGGCGCTGACCGGGCTGGTCAACCACAGCTCGGCCTACGCCGCGGGCGGGGTGGTCCCCTACCGGATGGGCAACGCGCACCCCAGCGTCTTCCCCTACGAGCCGCTGCCCACCGCCGACCACGACCTGATCGTCGCCGCGGCCAACGACGGGCAGTTCCGCCGGCTGTGCGAGGTCCTCGGCCTGCCCGAGGTCCCCGATGACCCGCGGTTCGCCCGCAACGCCGACCGCACCGAGAACCGCGAAGAACTCCGGCCGATCCTCGTCGAGCGGCTGGCGAAGAAGAGCGCGGTGGAGTGGTTCGACGCGCTGACCGACGTCGGTGTCCCGTGTGGACCGATCAACACCATCGACGGCGGTTTCGCGATGGCCGAGCGCTTCGGCCTCGACCCGATCGTCGAGGTCGGCGACGGCGACCGCGCCGTCCCCACGACCCGTCACCCCATCCGGTTCTCCGCGACCCCGGCCGCCTACCGGCTGCCGCCGCCGGAGCTCGACGAACACGGCGCCGAGCTGCGCGCGTGGCTCACGGAGACCCCGCATGACTGACCCCGCTTACGAAACCGCTCTCGGATCGTCCACGAAGGACAAGATCACCCTGCTCGGCCAGGACCTCGCCGAGGACGTCATGGGCACCGTCGGCTTCGGCGAGCTGGCCTTCTGGCTGGCGACGCAACGACGTCCGTCCAAAGGGGAGACGAGGGTCTTCGAAGCGGTGCTGGCGGCGCTGGCCGACCACGGCTTCACCCCGACCGCGATCGTCACCCGGCTGACGTACCTGTCCGCGCCCGACTCCGTCCAGGGCGCGCTCGCCGCCGGCCTGCTCGGTGGCGGGTCGCGCTTCCTCGGCGTCACCGAAGACTGCGGCCGGTTCCTGCACGACGTCCTCGCGAACGCCGAGACACCGGCGGACGAGGCCGGCTGGGACGCCCTCGCGCTCGAAACCGTCGAAACCCGCCGTGCCGAGAAGAAGTTCATCCCGGGTCTCGGGCACCACGTCCACAAGGACGGCGACCCGCGTACCCGGCGCCTGTTCGAGATCGCCGCCGAAGAAGGCCTACGCGGGCCGCACCTGGAGCTGTTCGCCGCCATCGGCCGCGTGCACCCGCAGGTGCTCGGCAAGACGCTGCCGCTCAACGGCGCCGGCGTCTGCGGCGCCGCGCTCGCCGACCTCGGGCTGCCGCTGGAACTGCTGCGCGGGTTCGCGCTGCTGGCCCGGACCGCCGGGCTCATCGGCCAGCTCGCCGAAGAGCTGCGCCACCCGGTCGCGAACGACATCTTCCTGTCGGTCGACCTGAACAACCGGCCGGTCCCCCCGGACCCGCAACGCTGAGAGGAACGCCGATGCAGCTCGTCACCGAGGACAACATCACCGAGCTGGCCGCGCAGCGCTGGTCGGGCGCGCACGACCCGCGGACAGCGCAGGTCATGGCCGCCCTCGTCCGGCACCTGCACGCCTTCGCCCGCGAGGTGCGCCTCAGCGAGACCGAGTGGATGGCCGCCATGCGGTGGCTCACCGAAACCGGGCAGATCAGCGACGAGAAGCGCGAGGAGTTCATCCTCGCCTCCGACGTGCTCGGCCTGAGCATGCTGGTGGTGCAGATGAACCACGCCTTCGACGCCAAGGCGACCCCGGCCACGGTGCTCGGCCCGTTCCACATCGACGGCTCGCCGGAGAAGGACTTCGGCGGCGACATGTCCGACGGCCTGCCCGGCACGCCGCTCTACGTCACCGGCACCGTCACCGGGCTCGACGGCTCGCCCGTGGGCGGGGCGGTCCTCGACGTCTGGCAGGCCGACGAAGAAGGCGCGTACGAGTCGCAGGTCGCGGACGTCGACGAAGCCCGGCTGCGCGCGAAGTACGCCACGCGCGCCGACGGGACCTACTGCCTGCGCACCATCGCGCCGAAGGGCTACTCGATCCCGATGGACGGCCCGGTCGGCGAGCTCATCCGCGGCACCGACATCAGCCACTACCGCCCGGCCCACGTGCACTTCCTGATCAACGCGGCCGGTTACGAGCCGCTGATCACGCACCTGTTCCAGGAAGGCGCCGAGTACCTCGACAGCGACGTCGTGTTCGGCACCAAGCAGGAACTCGTCGTCACCTTCGAGCACCGCGACCCCGGGCCGACACCCGATGGTGGCGAGTCGGCCGAGCCGTGGCTGGAAGCGCGCTACGACTTCGTCCTCCAGCCCGTCTGACCTCCCGTGCGCGCGGCGGAGATCCGGACGGCGGGCGGTGCCCCGGTGGTGACCGACCGGCCGATGCCCGAACCGCGGGCGGACGAGGTCGCGGTGAGCGTCACGGCCGCGCCGATCACGCCGCTCGACCTGCTGTGCGCGTCCGGCACGTCCTACTTCGGCCTGCCGGAGCTGCCGTACGTGCCGGGAGTGCAGGGGGTCGGAGTGCTGACGCGCCCGACGCCGACCGAGCCGGCGGGGACGGCGGTGTGGTTCGCCACGACCGCGGGCATACGGCCCGGGGACGGCAGCATGGCCGAGCACGCCGTCGTCGCGCCCGCGGACCTGGTGGTGCTGCCGTCCGGGGCGGACCACGCCCTGGTCACGGCGCTCGGGCTGTCGGCGGTGGCGGCGTGGATGTGCTTGACGTGGAAGGGAAATCTCGTCGCGGGCGAGACGGTGCTGGTGCTCGGGGCCGGCGGGGTGGTCGGCCAGTCGGCGGTGCAGCTGGCCCGCGTGGCCGGAGCCGGGCACGTCATCGCCTGCGCACGGTCGGAGGCCGCACTGGAGCGGGCCCGGCGGCTCGGCGCGGACAGCGTCGCGCGGTTCGCGCCCGGCGACGACGTCGAGCGGCTGACGCGGCGGCTCGGCGACACGCCGGTCGACCTGGTGATCGACCCGGTCTCGGGGATCCCGGCCGCGGCGGCGCTGCGCACCCTGCGCCCGGGCGGGCGGCTGGTGAACCTCGGCAGCGCGGCCGGCGACGAGATCCCGGTGTCCTCGGCCGTGCTGCGCAGCAGGTCCCTGCACATCCACGGCTACACGAACAACGAGCTCGACACCGGCCGCCGCCGCGAAGCCCTCCTCACGGTGGTCGGCCACGCGCTCGCCGGGGCGCTCACGGTCGACTACGAGCGCGTCCCGCTGCTCGACGCGGGTGCCGCCTGGACCCGCCCGGGGCGGATCGTGCTGGTGCCCTAGCGGCCGTAGCCTTCGGCGGCCAGGACCTTCCCCATCATCTCGTAGGCCGCCGGGTCCTCCGGCGCGATCGTGGCCAGGCCGTCGACGTAGCGGTTGTACATGCAGAACGCCGCCGCGATCAGCACGGTGTCGTGCAGCTCGACGTCGGTCGCTCCTTCGGCGCGGGCCGCGGCGATGAGCTCGCCGGTGACGGCGCGGCCGGTTTCCCGGGTCGCCAGTGCGATCCGCAGCAGCGCCTTGAGCTTGTCCGACACGGGTGCGTCGTCAATTTCCGCGCACGTCGCGTCGACCACGGCCCGGCCGCCGTCGAGGGTTTCGGCCGCCGCGGCGGCGTGGCTGCCGTGGCAGAAGCGGCACTCGTTGCCGTTCGAGACCACCGCCGCGATCAGTTCGCGCTCGCCCACTCCCAGGGGACTCTCTCCGCGCAGGAGGGTTTGCGCCAGGTGGTTCAGCGGTACCGCGGTCTCCGGCCGGTAGGCCATCAGCGACCGGATCCCCGGCAGCTGCGGGTCGAGCGGGATGTGCGGCATCAGGTCCTCCTCGCGAGGGCGAAAGATCTCCCCGCGAGTCTTTCGGGTGACGGCGGCCCGGCCAACCTCCGCGTTGCCCAACCGGGCCGCCGCCGAAAGGATCAGCCGGAGGTTCAGCCGATGGTGAAGTCGTCGGCGTAGAGGGCACTTTGGCCGTACCAGCCGTGGACGTACACCGTCACCGCACCCGACGCGCCGGTCGTGAACGGCACCGACAGCTGGGTCCAGCCGCTGCTCGAGGTCCACGTGCTGGCGGTCGCGCCGCCCCGGACCCCGACGTAGGCGTAGTTGCCCTGCACCCAGGCCTTGAGCGTGTAGGCGTGGTTCGGGGCGAGGGTGACGTTCTGCGCCGCTTCCCCGGTGGCCGAGGAGGTGGGCACCACCTGCAGCGCGTGGGTCCCGGAGTGGGCCGGGGTGGCGACGATCGCGTCACCCGCGGCGCTCCACGGGCTCAGCGCACCGGTCTCGAACCCGCCGTTGACGACCCCGCCCGCGGGCGGGGTGCCCTTCACCGTGAGGGTGAACGTCGCACTGTGGCTCGCCGATGCCGCCGTGCCGGTGACGGTCAGCGGGTAGACCCCGGGGACCGCGGCCGACGTGGTGCTCACCGACAGCGTCGCGCTGCCGCCGGCGGTCACCGAGCCGGGACTGACCGACGCCGTGACGCCGGCGGGGGCGCCGGTGACCGAGAGCGTCACCTGCTGAGCCGATCCGGATGTCACCGCGGTGCTGACGGTCGCACTGGCCGAGCCACCCGGGTCGACGGCGGCCGAGGACGGGTTCGCGGCGAGGGAGAAGTCGTTGCCGGGCACGGTCGTGCCGCCGGTGAAGGGCGCGAAGGCGTGGCTGAAGAACCACGTGTCCTGGGCGATGCCGGAGCAGTTGTCCGCGGCGGCACCGCCGGGGCAGCCGCCGTTGTCGCGCTGCAGGGCCCAGAACGACAGCTCGTTGATGCCCTTCGAGACCGCCCAGTTGTAGACGGTGGCCGCGTCGGCGGTCGTGAACGTCTCGGCCGGGCCGAAGTCGTCGACGCCGATCATTTCGGTGATCCCGACCATCGCCCACAGCTGCGCCTGCGTCTTGCCCGGGTACAGCGCGCCGAGCTGGGAGACGAGCCCGGTGGCCGAGGTCTGGGTGTCGGTGGCCATCTGGTGGGCGGCGTTGTCGTAGTAGTCGAAGGTCATCATGTTGACCACGTCGACGCGGGTGCCGTTGGAGACGGCGTTGCGCAGCACGGCCAGGCCGCTGTCGGCGAGGCCGCGGGTGGTCGTGGGCAGGGTGTAGGAGATCTGCAGCGGCCGCCCGGACGCCGCGGCCCAGTCCTGGACCTTCTTGATGGCCTTGTTGCGGCGGTCGATCCCGGCTGAATTGGTCAGCGAGTTGTCCTCGATGTCCATGTCGAGGCGGGGGACGTCGTAGGTGGTGATCACCGACTCGTAGGCGGCGGCGATCGAGTCGACGTTGGTGCAGCTGTCGCCGATCTCGGTGCCGGTGTTGTCGGCGGTGTAGCCGCCGAAGGACGGGATGACGTCGCCGCCGCGCGAACGGATCGTGGCGATGTCCGAGCCGAACGTGGAGTTCGCGATCGGCATCCCGGTGTCACCGTTCCAGTAGACGGTGCAGGAACCCTTGGTGGCGGCCTGGATGAACGCCATCGTGAGGTGCTTGGCGCCCGACTGCTGGGCCAGCGCGGCGGGGCTCTCGCCGGTCCAGGCTTCGAAGTACGGCGCGAAGACGTGCGCGGGCAGCGGCGTCGCGGCTTGGGCGGTCCCCGTGCCGGCGACGAGCGAGCCGGCCGAAACCCCCATCAGGGCAAGTAAAACGGACATTCGGGAGAAAGGTCTGCGACGACGCATCTGCGCTCCAGTGCCGGCGGGAAGCCGTGCCGCGGCGTAACACGGCGAGAACGTCCCCAGGATTGGATCAGACCAATCCACGCGTCAAGGTCTAGACCACTAAACCGGCCGGATGGCCGCACCGGTTGCTCATTCCCGATTCGACGGCCGTTGACCGCGTGTGAGCAACGATCGGATACAAAACCGTGCCAAGCCCGGCGATCTGCCGGTAGCGTGCGCGTCCATGCGGGTGAATTGGGGGACGATTGGACAGCGCAGAGTGACCAAGCCGTGGCGCGCGGCACCGAAGGCCGCCCTCTCCAGCCCGCTCACGCTGATCGTCGCGGCGGTGACCTCTCTGCTCGCCTGTTTCCTCGGCACCGCCGCGGTCCTGCAGGCCTCCGCCGCCGGCGGCGCCACGGTCGCCTACCAGACCGGGATCACCTGCCCCGACAGCTACGGCCCGGTCTTCGGCAAGGGCAACATCCCCGTCCGGGACATCCCGGCACTGACCGGCGCGGTGCAGCGCCACGCCGGCGCGCACGGCTTCGGCACGCCGGTCGTCGGCCAGTACACGAACGTCCTCTACGGCACCCAGTTCAACGGCGACCCGAACTACAAGGTCCGCCTCGCCTACCGCGACCAAGCCGGTCTGGACAACCTGGCGCTGCAGCAAGGCAGCCGCGCGCCGGGGCTGTGGCTGGGCAACGTCGTCGCCGCCCCCGAGCACATCGGCATCGGCACCAAGCCCAGCGTCCACGGCGTCGCGCTGCCGCCCGTCACCGGCATCTACCGCGACCTGCTCGACCCGCCGCCGCGCTGGTGGTGCTCACAGCAGTCCGGCGCCGTCGTCGACCGGCTCGCCAACGACCCCATCGACTCGATCGTCTTCGCCACCGACGGCAAGACCTTCGACGACGCGGTCAAGGCGATCGGCCTGCCGACGATGCAGTACTTCCACATCTCGTTCTACGAACCGGCACCGACCACCCTCAACGCGGCCGAGGACCTGCTGCAACGCTCCCGCGACCTCATCGCCGACGTCCGCGCGGACCTCACCGCCCAAGGGCTCGGGAACCTGGTCGCCGCCGACGTCCCGACGTTCGAACGCTCGGTCGGGATCGCCCGCCAGGCCCAGGACAACGTGTTCGTCTCGATCCTGCCGCTCGCGCTGATCAGCGTCCTGGTCGGCTGCGCCGGCCTCGGCACCGTCGCCCTGCAGTGGTACCAGCGGCGCCACGCCCAGCTGCGGCTGCTCTCCGCCCGCGGCAGCGGCCCGGGCGCCCTCGGCGGCCTCGCCGTCGCCGAACTGGGCCTGCCGATCCTGCTCGGCGGGGCGCTCGGCGCGGTCGCCGCCCGGCTGCTGCTCGGCGTCTACGGCCCACCCGGCGCACCCGACCCCGAAGCCGAGCTGCGCGCCGGCATCGTCGCGGCGGGGGTGCTGGTGGTGTCGCTCGCGCTGCTGGCGCTGGTCGTGGCCGTGCGGGCCCACCGGGAGTTCGAACTCGGCCGCGTGCGCCGCGCCGGCAACCGGATGCGGCTGCTCGGGTACTTCCCCTGGGAGCTCGCGACGGCCGGCATGGCCTGGCTCGGCTGGACCCGCCTGGCCCACTACAGCACCGGCTCCCGGCTCGGAAATCCATTACCCCAGGTCGACCCGCTGGCCCTGACCTACCCGGTGTTCGTCGTGCTGACCGTCGGCCTGCTCACCGCCCGGCTGGCCTGGCTCGCCCTGCACGCGTCCCACCGGGCCCGGCTCTGGTCGCGCCCGGCCCTGCAGCTGGCGATCCGGCGGCTGGCCGGCGCCCGCGCCCCGGTGACCGGCGTCCTGATCATCGGCACCCTCGCCATCGGCACGCTCGCCACCGGCATCGGCATCGCCAACGGCCAAGAGGCCGCGCTCGACACGAAGTCGGCGATCTTCGTCGGCGGCAACGCCCGCCTCGACACCGACAGCCCGATCGGCATGGGCACCGTCGCCATGCCCGCCGCACTCGCCGGGAACAGCACCGTCGTCGGCGAGCTCACCGGCACCGGCAGCGTCGTGCTGGTCGTCGACCCCGCGACGTTCGCCAAGGGCGCCGCCCTCGACGACGTCCCGGCCGCCGACCTCGACGGGCTGCTGCGCCGGATCTCGCAACCGGACCCCCGGGGCACACCGGTGATCCGCGTCGGCCACACCGCCAAGCAGACCGCCCAGCTGCCCGACGGCCTGCGCGACGCCGTCACCGTCGCCGACCTCCCGGTCTTCCCGATGATCGGCACCTCGCCCGGCTACGTCGTCTCCCGCACCGCCCTCGACCACGGACAGCTCGACCGGGTCCCGAAGTGGAGCGTCCTGACCGGCGCACCGCTGGCCGACGCGACCGCCGCGTTGCGCGCCGCGGGCGTGTTCATCCCCAACTGGATCAGCCGCGAAACCGCACTGGACAGCCTGCCGTTCTTCGTCGTGTCGTGGACGTTCTCGTTCGTCGCCCTGCTCGGCGCGGTCCTCGGCGTCGTCGCGATCCTCGCGCTGCTCGTCGCGGTCGAGGTCCGGCGGCGCCAGAACGCCCTCGCCGGCGCGCTGGTCCTGCGGATGGGCATGCGGCCACGGACCCTGCTCGCGAGTCACCTGATGGAACTGGGCGCCCTGAGCGGGCTCGCGATCGTCGTCGGCGTGGTGTGCGGGATCTCCGTCGCGGGACTCTCGGTCCCGCGGTTCGACCCGGCGACCTTCCTCGCACCCCGCTCCGAACTCCCCGACCCGCTGCCGTTCGTGCTCACCGTGCTGGTCATCGGCGTGCTCGTGGTCGCCTTGGCCGGCTGGATCGCGATGCGCTCGGTGCGCACCGCCCGGACCGCGGAGCTGATCCGTGCCTGACAAACCGATCTTCTCCCTGCGCGGCATCGGCGTCGACTACCCGACCCCCGCCGGCGTCGTCACCGGCGTCGACGACGTCAGCTTCGACGTCCCCGCCCGCGGCATGACCGTGTTCGCTGGGCCATCGGGCTCCGGGAAGTCGACCCTGCTGCGCGTACTGGGCCTCTTCGAACAACCCGCCCGCGGCACCCTCACCTTCCAGGGCGCCGACGTCCGCCGGCTCAAGCACCGCGAGCGCCGCGCCCTGCGGCGCCACCACCTGGGCCTGGTGTTCCAGAGCCCGTCGGACAACCTGCTCGGCTACCTGAGCGTGGCCGACAACCTGCGCGCCGCGGCCGAAGCCGCCGGCACCGACTGCCGCCCCGACGACATCCTCGGCCAGCTCGGCCTGCACGGCACGGGGGACTGGAAGATCTCCGCGCTCTCGGGCGGCCAGCAGCAACGCCTGGCGTTCGGATGCGTGCTCGCCGCGCGCTCCACGGTGATCCTCGCCGACGAACCGACGTCCCAGCTCGACGAAGCCTCCGCCGACCTCGTGCTGGACACCCTGCAGTACCTCGTGGACCAGGACTTCGCGGTCCTGGTCGCCTCCCACGACGAACGCCTCATCGACCTCGGCGCGCGCGTGGCCCGGCTGCACAAGGGCACGCTCGAAGGCGTCGAAGAACGGGAGCCCCGGCCGTGACCCTCGTGGAGGCCGTCGGCCTGCGCCGCAGCTTCGCCCACCCCAGCGGCGACATCGAAGTGCTGCGCGGGCTCGAACTGCGCGTCGGCGCCGGCGAGCTCGTGACCGTCTCGGGCCGCTCCGGCTCCGGCAAGAGCGCCCTGCTGGCGCTGCTGTGCGGGTTCGACTCCCCCGACTCCGGCTGCGTGCTGCTCGACGGCGTCCCGATCAGCGGCGCCCCGCCCTGGCACACCTGCGCGGTCCTGCCCCAGGCACTCGGGCTGGCCAACGAGCTCACGATCGCGGAGAACGTCGCCCTCCCCCTGCGGCTGCGCTCCGACATACCCCGCCCGGCCCCGGCGGCGATCCAGTCCCGCGTCACCGGGCTCCTCGACGAACTCGGCATCGGCGACCTCGGCGACCGCTACCCCCTCGAGGTGTCGTTCGGACAGCAGCAACGCGTCGCCCTGGCCCGAGCGGTCGCCGGACGGCCCCGGGTGCTCCTCACCGACGAACCGACCGCCCACCTGGACGCGGGGTCGACACCGCGCGTCCTGCGCCTGCTGCGCCGGTGCGCTTCCGAAGGAGCGGCGGTGATCGTCGCGACCCACGACGACGAGGTCCACCGCATCGCCGACCGCCGCGTCCGCCTGCTCGACGGAGTGCTCACCGCCCTGCTGGACTAACCGATCAGGAATCGAGAAGCGCTGGTCAGCGGCCCGGCAATACCGTCGTTCCCGTACCGCAGACCACGACTTCAGGAGCACCGCGATGAGCACCCAGGGGATCAAGACCGTTCTCCACCCCGTCACCGACCTCGCCGCCGCCAAGGCCGTCTACACCGCCCTCCTCGGCACCGAACCCCAGGCCGACGCGCCCTACTACGTCGGCTACGACGTCGAAGGCCAGCACATCGGCCTCGTCCCCAACGGCGCGCAGCAGGGCATGACCGGGCCCGTGAACTACTGGCACGTCACCGACATCGAGGCCAAGCTCGCCGAAGTGACCGCCGCCGGCGCGAAGGTCAAGGACGAACCGAAGGACGTCGGCAACGGCCGCCTCGTCGCGACCTTCACCGACGCCGACGGCAACGTCCTCGGCGTGCTGCAGGACCCCGCCTAATCCAGCGCGGTCGCCCGGCTGACCTCCTCCCAGGAGGCCAGCTCCGCCGCGAGTGCCTCGTGCTGGGCCCGGATCGCGTCCACCGCGTCCGCGCCCAGCGCCAGGTGCAGCGGAGCGTCGTCGCGGCCGACCGCCCGCACGATCGCCGCGGCCGCCTTCGCCGGGTCGCCCGGCTGGGTCCCGTCCATCGACTCCACCGCCTCCCGCGTACCCGACGTCGACACCGCGTAGGCGTCGATCGGGCGGGAACGGTGCATCCGGCCGCCGCCGAACTCCGTGCGGAACGCACCCGGCTCCACGATCAGCACCTGCACCCCGAACGGCTTCACCTCTTCCGCCAGCGCCTCGGACAAGCCCTCCAGCGCGTACTTCGCGGAGCTGTAAGCGCCGAAGCCGGGCATCGACAGCTGCCCACCCATCGAACTGATCTGCACGACCGTCCCGCTGCCCTGCGCCCGCAGGTGCGGCAGCACCGCCTTCGTCACCGCCACCGCCCCGAAGAACATCACCTCCATCAGCGCCCGCAGCTCCTCCAGCGTCAGCTCCTCGACCGCCCCGACCGAACCGTGGCCCGCGTTGTTCACCACGACGTCGATCCGGCCGAACTCCTCCAGCGCCGTCTTCACCGCCGCGTCGACCTGACCGGCATCGGTGACGTCCAGCGCCGCGGTCCGGACCCGGTCCCCGCCACGATCCCGCAACCCGGACAGGGTTTCCGGCCGCCGCGCGGTCGCCAGCACCCGGTCACCCGCGGCCAACGCGGCCAGCGCGATCTCCCGCCCGAACCCGGCCGAGCACCCGGTGATCACCCAGACGCGGCCATCGGTGTTCGTCATCTTCGCGTTCCTCCCAGTGGCTTTCCTCCTGCCATCCTGGGGACGACCACCACCGCGCCGCCAACACCGATCTCCTGCCGGGGCTACAGTCCAAGCCTGTGACCCCCGAGCTGCGCCAGCTTCGCTACTTCGTCGCCGTCGCCGACGAAACCAGCTTCACCCGCGCCGCCGCCGGCCTGCACATCGCCCAGCAGTCCCTCTCCCAGCAGATCACCGTGCTCGAACGCGGCCTCGGCACGCGGCTGTTCGACCGCGACGCCCGCGGAACCCGCCTCACCGCCGTCGGAAAGCTCTTCCTGCCCGAAGCACGCGCCGTCCTGGCCCGCGCCGAAGAAGCCGTCGCGACGCTCGGGCGAGCCGTCCGCGGTGAAATCGGCACCGTGCGGCTCGCCTTCCTCACCACCACGGCCAACTACCTGCTGCCCCCGGTGGTCCGCGCCGTCCGCGAGCGATACCCCGACCTCACCGTGACCACCGCCGAAGCGTCCATCGCCGAACTCGTCGACGGCCTCCGCGAACACCGCTTCGACCTCGCCTTCACCCGGCCCCCACTCGTACCCGGCCTCACGTCACGGACACTCCTGACCGAGGAAGTCTGCGCCGTCCTCCCCACCGGCCACCCCCTCGCCACCCGCCCATCGCTGAACCTCGCGGACCTGGCCGGCGAACCGTGGGTCCTCACCCCGCGCAGCACCTGGGAACCCTGGCACCGCAGCTACGACGCCGACTTCGCCGCCGCCGGCTTCACCCCGCACGTCGTCCAGCGCGCCGCCACCGTGCAGGGCCTCCTGGGCCTCGTCGCCGCCGGCGTCGGCATCACCCGGCTGACCCGCTCGTCCCACAGCCTCCGCCGCAGCGGCGTCGAGTTCGTACCCCTGGACGACGACCTCGCCCGGACCGAACTCGTGTGGCTACCCGGCAACGACAACCCCGCCGTCCCGGTGATCGCCGACGTCGCCGCCGAACTCGCCGCGACCACCGATCTGACCGAAGCAGGATGAATCGTCCCGTTGACACCCAAAGTTGATCGACAAGCCCATTTGGTTGACGAAAACGATCACCTTTTCTTGTTGACGACCCACCGGCAACGCCAATAACGTGTCCGATGTCAACGAATGAATTTCTTCGTTCCGGGGAAATCGGTTCAGCAAAGGAGCCGCGGGATGAGCACGCCCCAAGTCCACCCACCGTCCCTGGAAGACGGGGGATCCGCGCTCTTCACGTGGATCGACGAGATGCGCGAGAACCACCCCGTCATCGCCGATGACGACGACACCTGGCACGTATTCCGGCACGCCGACGTAAAACGCATCTTCACCGACCACCAGACATTCTCCTCCGACCCGGGACTACTGCTCCCCGACACCGCCGAAGCCGTCCGCGGCAATATGGCCGCCGTCGACCCGCCGGTCCACCACCGGCTCCGGAAACTCGTCAGCAAAGCCTTCACCCCGAAAGTCGTCGCCGACCTCGAACCGCGGATCGTGAGCGCCACCGACACCCTCATCACCGAAATGGCGCGCCGCGACGACCCCGACCTCATCCGGGACCTCGCCTACGCACTCCCCGTCGTCGTCATCGGCGACCTCATCGGCATCCCACCCGAAGACCGCACCCTCTACCGCGGCTGGGCCGACGCCCTCCTCTCCGGCGGCGGCCCCCAGGAAGACGGCACCTCACTCACCGAGGTCATGGAGACCTACCTCGCCGCCCTGCTCGCCCAACGCCGCCGCGACCCCGAAGACGACCTCTTCAGCGCACTCGCCCACGCCGAAGTCGACGGCGAACGCCTCGCCGACCACGAAGTCCTCAACTTCGCCTCCCTGCTGCTCGCCGCCGGCCACATCACCACCACCATGATGCTCGGCAACACCGTGCTCTCCCTGCACGAATTCCCCGACGCCGCCGCCGCGGTCCGCCGCGACCCCGGCCTGGTACCCAGCCTCCTCGACGAGGTCACCCGCCACCGGCCCCCGATCATGCGCCTGCTCCGGATCACCACCACCGACGTCGACCTCGGCGGCGTCACCATCCCCGCCAAGTCGATGGTCACCCCCTGGGTCCTCGGCGCCAACCGCGACCCGCGCCACCACACCCGCGCAGGCGAGTTCGACCCCCGCCCCCGCAAGGAAACCAACCTCGCCTTCGGCGGCGGCGTCCACTTCTGCCTCGGCGCACCCCTCGCCCGCCTCGAAGGACGCATCGTCTTCGAGCAACTCCTCGACCGCTTCGCCGACATCCGCGTCCGCGAAGGCGTCCAGGTCGGCTACCCCTCACCGATGATCTTCGGCGTCCGCGAGCTCCCCGTCGAACTCATCCCCCACGACGTCGCCCGCTCCGCGTGACCGCCGACGCACACCCCTCCCACCCCTGATCCGTAGAATCGACGACGATGCGACGTCTTCGGTGGTACTGGGGGGCCTTGGTCCTCGCGTGCGTGGCCCTGCTGGCCGGCTTCTTCGTCTTCTTCGGCTCCGAAAGCAAGAACGGGCAACCACAACCACGCCAGGGCCCACCCGGCACCGGACCACTCACCATCGTCGCCATGGGCGACAGCACCGTCTCCGGCGAAGGCGCCGGCCAGTACACCGCCACCACCAACGGCCAGGGCGGCAACTGGTGCCACCGCTCCCCCAACGCCTTCGTCGACAAGATCGACGTCCCGGGCATCACCGCCCGCGTCAACCTCGCCTGCTCCGGCGCACCCGCGGAACAGGTCGCCCTCGGCGACGTCAAGCAGTGGACCGAACCCTCACAGGCCCAGCAGCTCGCCGCACTGGTCAAGGACCACCGCGTCGCCGCCGTCGTGATCGCCGTCGGCGCGAACGACGAACCGAAGTTCTCCAACCAGGTCACCGAATGCTTCAAAGCGTGGTTCAACGCCGACGCCCCACCGTGCAGCACCGCACTCAAGCAGAGCTGGCAGTCCAAAGTGGACGCCATGGTGCCCAAGGTCGCCACCGCCGTCTCCGACGTGAAGAAGGTGCTGGCGGCCGCCGGCTACGTCCCGGCCGACTACCAGCTGATCCTGCAGTCCTACGCCGCCCCCATCGGACCCGACCTGCCCGAGGACCTGCGCAGCCTCAACGGCTGCCCCTTCCGCGTCGAAGACCTGCGGTGGATCTCCCAGACCGGGATCGGCGTGCTCTCCGCCGGACTCAAAGCCGCCGCCCGGCAAACCGGCGCGCGGTTCCTGGACCTGGCGAAGGCCGGCGCGAAGCACGAGGCGTGCAGCGGCGGCGCCAACCCGGCGACCGAGTGGTTCACCCGGCTGACGCTCCAGCTGGCGGACCTCGGCCAAGCCGAACGCGCGGGTCACGCGCTCCAGGAGTCGTTCCACCCCAACGCGGCCGGCCACACGGCGATCGCGAACTGCCTCACGGAGTTCATCGCGGCCCGCGACGGCAACGCGTCCTGCCTCGCGGGCGCCGACGGGAAGCTCCACGCGGCCCCGGAGGTCGTGGCCCGCTGATCCCCTCGGTCTTCGGCTGGTTTGAGGGGTGACGTGTGCGCTGACCGGGCCACGGTTTTTCAAGCCCGGCCAGCGGTATAGGGCGTTATACAGTTAAAGATCGAGGGCGGCTCGCAGGGCGATGTCGATGCGTTCCTGGACGTCGAAGTCGATCTCGGCGATGCGCTCGTCGAACCACGGCCGGTAGAGGCGGGTCAGGTTGAGCGTGGACACCCAGTAGCGGGCGTCGATGGCCACGCCGAGGATGTCTTGGGGGTCGCGTTCCAGGAGTTCGGTGCCGAGCAGCCAGGGGCGCTCGGACTCGTTCACCCCGTCCGAGGACAGCAGTACGACGGTGCGCTGCCGGGCCGGTTCGGTCGGGGGGTGGTACGTCCAGACTTCACCCCTGCGCACGCAGATCCTTTTCCGCCGCGGTGCGCTCGGCCTCGTCCGACTCCGCGTAGGCCGGTTCCGGCTTTTGCGGGGTGTATCCCGTGCGTACCGCCTCACGCCGGGCTGCCTTGGACAGCCAGGAGGAGACCGAGATCCCGTGTGCTTTCGCGGCGCGTTCGGCGAACTCCAGGGCGCCGCTGTCCAGCGAAAGAGTGACCTTACGTGTTGCCATACCTTTTACCGTACCAGTGCCCCGGTCGCCGGGCGGAGCACTGGCGTCAGAACGTCGGCGAACGTCCCTCGAACGGCGTAGAGAGTACCACCGTGGTCCGCGTCGAGACCTTCGCGGCCTCGCGGATCCGGCGCAGCAGGTCCTCCAGCGCCAGCGGCGACTGGACGCGCACCAGCAGGATGTAGGACTCGTCGCCGGCGACCGAGTAGCACGACTCGATCTCCTTGATGTGCTGGATCCGCTGGGGATAGTCGTCCGGGGCGCCCGGGTCGTTGGGCGTCAGCGAGATCAGTGCCGTCAGCGGCAGGCCGATCTGCTCGCCGTCGAGCCGCGCGGTGTACCCGAGGATGACGCCGCGCTGCTCGAGGCGGCGCACCCGCTGGTGCACCGCCGACACCGACAGCCCGACCCGCTCCGCGAGATCGGTGAAGCTGCGGCGCCCGTCGGCCGCGAGCTCCTGGACGATCGCCTGGTCCAGCGGCTCCAGGCCGGCAGGCGTCATGCGTCCAGCACGACGAGCTCGTGCGGCCGGTTGTTGACGGACTCGACACCGTCGGCGGTGACGATCACGATGTCCTCGATGCGGGCGCCCCACCGACCCGGCTGGTAGATGCCCGGCTCGACGCTGAAGGCCATGCCCGGCTCGAGCGGCAGCGCGTTCCCGGCGATGATGTAGGGCTCCTCGTGCACGTCCAGGCCGATGCCGTGCCCGGTGCGGTGGATGAAGTACTCGCCGAACCCGGCCTCGGCGATGACGTCGCGCGCCGCGGCGTCGACCGCTTCGGCCGTGACACCCGGCTTCACCGCGGCCACCGCCGCGGCCTGGGCTCGCTGCAGCACGGCGTAGGTCTCGGCCACGTCGGCGTCGCGCGGCTCCCCCACCGCGTAGGTGCGGGTCGAGTCGGAGTTGTAGCCGGCCGGCAGCGGGCCGCCGATGTCGACGACCACGACGTCACCCTTCTCGATGACGCGCTCGGAGACGTCGTGGTGCGGGCTCGCGCCGTTCGGGCCGGACCCGACGATCACGAAGTCGGCCTGGAGGTGGCCCTCCTCCACGATGGCCGCGGCGATGTCGGCGCCGACCTCCGCCTCGGTGCGGCCGGGCCGCAGCCACTCGTGGACCCGGGCGTGCACGCGGTCGATGGCCGCCCCGGCGTCCCGCAGCGACGCGATCTCCGCGGCGTCCTTGCGCATCCGCAGCTCCCGCACCACCGGCCCGGCGAGGGTCTGCTCGGCCTCGCCCAGCGCGGCCCGCAGCGCCAGGACGTGCAGCGCCGGGGTGAAGTCGCTGACCGCGACGCGGCCGGGCTTCCCGAGCCGGTCCGCGACGAGCGCGTACGGGTCGTCGCCGTCGACCCAGGTGAGCAGCTCGACACCGAGCTCCTCGGTCGGGACGTCGGCGTAGCCGGGCGCCTCCAGTTTCGGCACGACCAGCGCGGGCGCGCCGTCCGCCGGGACGACGAGGGTCGTCAGGCGCTCGAACGAGCCGCCGGCCTGGCCGATGAGGTAGCGCAGGTCGGAGCCGGGCGCGATCAGCAGGGCGTCGGTGTCCGCGGCGGCCGCGGCGGAGCGGGCGCGGTCCAGGCGGGCCCGGAGGGCGGCGGCGTCGGGGGCGGGCGTGTGGAGGGAACGGCGCGACATGAAGGCGAGCCTAGTGGGGCGGCCCGGGCGGCCGGAGCGCCCGGTGCCACGACATGCCGGTCCGGGTGACACGGCTCCACCGCTCCCCCGGCGCTCACTCCCCTCGGGCCCGCGTGCGCGTGGCTTGCCCCCGGCACCCGCCGGGCGTGGCAGGCTGTGCGGGTGACCGGACCCCTTGCCCTGCTCGACTCCGCGAGCCTGTACTTCCGTTCGTTCTACGCCCTGCCCGACTCGATGAAGGCCGCCGACGGGACGCAGGTCAACGCCGTGCGCGGGTTCGCCGACACGATCGCGCGGATCCTCACCGACCGGCACCCGGCCCGGCTGGTGTGCTGCCTCGACGCCGACTGGCGGCCGAAGTTCCGCACCGACCTGCTGCCCAGCTACAAGGCGCACCGGGTGGCCGAGGAGACCGGCGCCGCGAGCCCCGACGTCGAAGAGGTGCCCGACACGCTCACCCCGCAGGTCCCGATCATCCTCGACCTCCTGGAAGCGTTCGGGTTCGCCACCGCGGAGGCGGCGGGCTACGAGGCCGACGACGTCATCGGCGCACTGGCCACCCGCGAGAAGAAGGACCCGGTCGAGGTCATCACCGGCGACCGGGACCTGTTCCAGCTGGTGCGCACCGAGCCGACGCCGACGTCGGTGATCTACGTCGGCAAGGGCTGGGCCAAGGCCGAGGTGCTCGGCCCGGCCGAGATCGCCGAGCGCTACAGCCTCCCCCGCGAGACCGCCGGGCCGGCGTACGCGGACATGTCCATGATGCGCGGCGACCCCTCCGACGGGCTGCCCGGCGTCGCCGGCATCGGCGAGAAGACCGCCGCGAAGCTGATCACGCAGTTCGGAAGTCTCGCCGCGCTCCTGGAAGCGTCGGCCGCGAGCGATCCCCGCGTCCCGCTCAAGACCCGGCTGCGCCTCGCCGACGCCGCCGACTACCTGGCCGTCGCGCCGACCGTGGTCCGGGTCGCCGTCGACGCGCCGGTCGAGCAGTCCCGCCCCGACACCGTGCCCGCGACGCCCGCCGACCCGGACCGCGTGGCCGAGCTGGCCGAGCGGTGGAACCTCGGCAACTCCGTCGAGCGGCTGCTCAAGGCCCTGCCCGGCGCCTGACCCCGGCTAGAAGTGCGTGCCGCACCACGGTGCGGTGACCGTCGTGAACAGCTCGTCGGCGCGGGCGGCCGCGCCCGGGGTCCGGACCTCGATCCGGCCCGCTTCCGCGAGCGCGGTCGCGCTCCACTGCCCGAGGTAGAGCATGCCGAGGGTGTCGGCGTCGAGGGCCAGGTCCGCCGCGGCATCCGTGCGGTGGGTGCCGTCGGGCGTGACTTCGTAGTGCCCGGTGTTGGCGGGCAGCTGCCGGTCGGTCACCGCCAGCACCACCGGGTCGGCCGCCCGGTACGTGCGGGCCGCCAGTGCCGCGGCGACGTCGACCGGCCGCAGCCACAGGTCGTCCTCGACGTCGGCGGTGCGCGCGTGCCGGTGGTCGGTCAGCATCGCGGCGAGCGGCTCGTCGACCGGGCGGTAGCGGGCCCGAACCCCGGAGACGAGGTCGATCGACAGCAGGAACCGCCACAGCGCGGCGCGCGCCACCGGGTCCGCGGCGTGCAGCTCCCGGACCTTCAGCACGGCCCCTTCGTCGGGCGACTCCAGGGTGCGGCGGTCCACCGTGTCGTACACGACGAAGCCGTCGTCACCGTCGGGTCCACTGTGGACGGCGATGACGTGGCTGCCCGTCGGGCCGACCAGACGGTCGTGCGCGATCGGCCACCACTCGGCGGGCCGGCCGATCATCCCGGCCCGGTGCAGCCCGATCCGCCGGTACAGCCCGGGAATCTCCGCCAGCGCTTCCTCCGGCGTGAGCATCCGGACGTCACCCGCCGCCGGCACGCGATCGTGGAGCCGGGCCGCGGGCCTGGGCAGCCACACGGTCTTGCCGAGCGCGGCCGAACCGTAGCCGAACCGGCCGTAGATGGTGGGCTCGCTGGCGTGCAGGGCGGCCAGCGGGATTCCGCGCGCGACGAAGTCCTCCAGCTGCACCGCCATCATCGCGGTGAGCACCCCGCGGCGGGTGCGGTCGGCGCGGACCCCGATGCCGTCGACCGCACCGAGCGGCAGGACGGCGCCGCCGGGTACCGCGATGTCGGTGTCGAAGGAGCTGGCGATCCCGATCGGGGTGGTGCCGTCGAAGGCGCCGAACTTGTGCGCCGCGGGCCACGAATCCCCGTACCGCGCCCAGGACTCGTCGCTGATCCGGTTGGTGTGCAGCGAGCGGCCCAGCAGGTCGAGCGTGCCGCGGCGCTCGTCCTCGGTCACCGGGCGGACGTCGAAGTCGGTCATGCCGCCGATCCTGCCGTCCGTCCCGGTTCCCGGCATCCCGATTTCCGTCGGCTCAGTAGTGCGTGCCGCTCCACGACGCCACCCGGGTCGCGAAGAGCACGTCGGCGTTCGCCAGTGCGGCCGGGTCACGAACCTCGATCCGGCCCGCACCGGCCAGTGCGGACGGCCGCCACGTGCCGAAGTAGGCCATCGCCAGTGTCGTGACGTCGAGGCGCAGCGCCGCGGGCTCGTCAGTGCGCCCGGCACCGTCCGCGCTGATCCGGTAGGTACCGCTGTTGGCCGGCAGCACCGGGTCTTCGACCTCGACGACGACCGGCGCGGCGCTCCCGTACTCCCGCGCCGCCAGCGCCTCCGGGACGTCGACGAGGCGGATCCAGTGCTCGTCGCCGATCCGGTCGACCGCGGCCCGGCGGTGGTCGGCGAGGATCAGCTCGATCGGCTCGTCCAGCGGCCGCGCCTCGGCGACGACCGTGTCGACCAGGTCGACCCCGAGCAGGAACCGCCACAGCCCGGCGAACGCGGCCGGCGTACCCGGGAACAGGTCCACCAGGCGCAGGCTCTTCGTCCACGGGTGCACCTGCAGGCCGTCGACGTAGAAGGTGGCGAAGCCGTCGGGCCCGTCCGGCCCGTGGTGCACGACCGCCTTGACCGGCTGGGGGCTGCGCCGGGCCTGCCCCTCGTACAACCGCCACAGCACCTCCGGCCGGGACATCGCCCCGGGACGGCGCGCCAGGCCCTCGTAGACGCCCGGGAGCACCTCCAGCGCCTCGTCCAGCTCCAGCAGCCGCACCTCCCCGGTCGCCGGCGCGTCGGGGTGCAACCGCGCGCGGTGCCGGTCGACGCTGTAGGTGCGGTAACGGGTCGCCAGGCCGTAGCCGAACCGGCCGTAGATCGGCGCCTCGGACGCCAGCAGGTTCGCGAACACGACCCCGCGCCCGGCGAAGTCCTCGAGCTGCGCCGTCATCAACGCCCGCAGCACACCCCGGCGCGTCCGGTCCGCGCGGACCCCGACCCCGGTGACACCCGCCATCGCCCGCCGCGCCCCACCGGGCACCGTCAGCTCGGCGTCGAACGAACGGGCCGTGCCGATCAGGTCCGGGTCGAACGCGCCGATCGTCCCGCCGGGCTGGAACGCGCGGGCCGCGCGCTCCCAGTCCGTGTCGTCACTCGGCGGCACGTGCAAGCTCGCGCGGAAGAGGTTGCTCGCCGCACGGTGCTCGCCGGGGTCCAGCGTCCGGATCTCGAAGTCGCTCATCCCCGGATCATCTCCGGAAACGACGAGGCCCGGCCACCGCAATTCCGCGGCGGCCGGGCCTCGTGCGCACAGCTACTTCGTGGCGGGCGGGGAAACCTCGTAGTTCCCGCCGTCACCCTTCACCGTGATCGCGATCTGCTGCGGCTTGCCCGCGATGGTCGCGGTGCACTCGAACTTCGCGCCGTCCTCGACCTTCTGCTCGGCCGGGCAGGTGACGCCAGTGACGCCGTCGATCTTGTAGGTCTCGGTGAGCAGCTTCTGGACGTCGGTCTGCATCTGGGTGTTGTTGAAGACCTGGGTCTTGAAGAACCCGGGCGCCACGAACCCGAGGATGCCGACCACGGCCACCACCACGACCAGCACGACGATGCCGATCAGGAGGCCCTTCTTCGACTTGGCGGGCTGCTCGCCCTCCGGCGCGCCCTGGCCGGGGAACTGCTGCTGCTGGCCGTAGTCGTACTGGCCCTGCGGCGGCTGCTGGCCGTACTGGGGCTGCTGCTGGGGCCCGCTCTGCGGGTACGCCCCGCCCGGCTGCTGCCCGTACTGCGGCTGCTGCTGCGGACCGCTCTGCGGGTAGCCACCACCGGGCTGCTGGCCGTAGGGCGGCGGCTGCTGACCCCACTGCGGCTGCTGCGGCGGCGTGTACCCCCCGGGCTGCTGACCCCACTGCTGGGGGTGCTGCGGTTGCTGCGGCTGGCCCCACTGCTGCTGGTTCGGGTCGTTCGAAGGCGGCTGCTGGCCCCACTGCGGCTGCTCCTGCGGGCCGCTCGGGGGGTACGCGCCGCCCGGCTGCTGCCCGTACTGGGGCTGCTGTGGGTCGTTGCCGCCATACGGCGTGCTCATCTTCTGCCTCCGCCTGCTTCGCTCATCTCGCTGTCCACCCCGAAACCGCCGTAATGCCGCGTACACACGGTCTTGCAGGCGATCCAACCACAGGTCGGAGCCGAGCACACGTGCCACGCCCACCTCCCGCCCCACCGGCGAGCAGGCCTAACACGGAGTTCACGCGGCACCGGCGGCGACGACACCCCGCCGCAGCGCCTTCAGCGCCTCGGCCGCCGCCGCACCCACCGGATCGCCCTTGCCGAGCACGTCGCGGATCTGGTCGAGCAGGTCGATCACCTGGCGCGACCAGCGCACGAAGTCACCCGCCGACAGCTCCTGGCCGTTGGCCTCGGCCGCCGTGAGCACCTTCTCCAGCGACTCGCCGCGCGCCCAGCGGTAGACCGGCCAGGCGAACCCGGCGTCGGGCTCCCGGGTGCGGTCGAGCCGGTGGCGCCGCTCGTCCTCGGTCAGGTCCACCCACAGCTTCACCGTCTCCTGCCACGCCTCGGGTACCGCACCGCCGGGCAGCCGCGGCTCCCCCGCGGTGTCCCGGCGGGCCTCGAAGACCAGCGTCGACACGACCGCGGCCAGCTCGGCCGGCCCGAGCCCGCGCCACACGCCGTGCCGGATGCACTCCGCCGCCAGCAGGTCGGACTCGCTGTAGAGCCGGGTCAGCCGCCGGCCGTGCTCGGTGACGCGGTCCTCGCCGTCGCCCGCCGACTCCGGCCCGAGATAGCCGCGCTCACCGAGCAGCGCCAGGATCCGGTCGAATGCCCGCGCCAGCGAGTGGGTCGTCGCCGCGACCTTCCGCTCCAGCTGCTGCGTCTCCGCCGCCAGCCGCTCGTACCGCTCGACCCAGCGCAGGTTCGCTTCGCGCTCGGCCAGCCCGTGGCACGGGTGCGCCCGCAGGGCCCGCCGCAACGCCGCCAGCTCGCCGTCCTCGTTCGCCCCGGATCGCTGCTTCTGCCGGCCCGGCAACGAAATCCCGGCGTTGCGCAGTGTCGAAGCGATGTCCCGGCGCGTCTTCGGCGACCGCAGCTCGATGTGCTTGGGCAGCTTGATCCGCCCCAGCGCCTCCACCGGCGCCGGGAAGTCCGCCACCGACAGCGGCCCCGACCACCGGTCCTCGGTCACCACGACCGGCCGCGGCTCCCGGATCGGGTCGAGCCCCGGGTCGACCACCACGGCCAGCCCCGCCCGCCGGCCCGCCGGCACCGCGATCACGTCGCCCTTGCGGAGCTTCTCCAACGACTCGGCCGTCCCCGCGCGGCGCACGGCGGTGTTCTGCCGCGACAACGCCTTCTCCCGCGCCGAAATCTTCGAGCGCAGCTCCACGTACTCGAGCGTCTCCGCGAAGTCCCCGGTCACCGCGGCCGTGTAGCCCTTCAGGGCTTCCTTGTTCCGCTCGATCCGCCGCGCCGTGCCGACCACCGACCGGTCGGCCTGGAACTGCGCGAACGACTGTTCCAGCAGCTCACGCGCCTCCGCCGCACCGACCTGGGCGACCAGGTTCACCGCCATGTTGTAGCCGGGCCGGAACGACGACCGCAGCGGGTAGGTCCGCGTCGAAGCGAGCCCGGCGACCTGCTTCGGATCGACCCCCGGCTGCCACGCGACGACAGCGTGACCCTCGACGTCGATCCCGCGCCGCCCGGCCCGCCCGGTCAGCTGGGTGTACTCCCCCGGCGTCAGGTCGACGTGCGCCTCGCCGTTGTACTTCACCAGCCGTTCGAGCACGACGGTCCGGGCCGGCATGTTGATCCCGAGCGCGAGGGTCTCCGTCGCGAACACGGCCTTCACCAGGCCCCGGACGAACAGCTCCTCGACCGTCTCCTTGAACGCCGGCAACAACCCGGCGTGGTGCCCCGCGATGCCGCGTTCGAGCGCCTCCCGCCACTCCCAGTACCCGAGCACGCCCAGGTCGCCCTCGGGCAGCTCGGACGTGCGCGCGTCGATGATCCGGCGGATCTCCTCGACCTCGCCCGGCCCGTTGAGCCGCAGCCCCGACCGGACGCACTGCGCGACCGCGGCGTCGCAGCCGGCGCGCGAAAAGATGAACACGATCGCCGGCAGCAGCCCCGCCCGATCCAGCTGCTCGACGACCTCCACCCGCGACGGCGGCCGGAACCGCGGCATCCGCGACGAGCCCCGCCGGGACCCGCGCGGCCCGTGGAACCCGGCGGGCGCGTACTGGCGGCCGATCTCCTCCGTGCGGCGCAGCAGGGTCGGGTTGATCCGCAGCTCGGCCCCCGGCGCGTGGACGTCCTCGCCGGCGAACAGGTCGAGCAGCCGGTTCCCGACCAGCATGTGCTGCCACAACGGCACCGGCCGGTGCTCGTCGACGACGACGGTCGTGTCGCCGCGCACCTCGACCAGCCACTCGCCGAACTCCTCGGCGTTGCTGACGGTGGCCGACAGCCCGACCACGCGGACGTGCTCGGGCAGGTGCAGGATCACCTCTTCCCACACCGCCCCGCGGAACCGGTCGGCCAGGTAGTGGACCTCGTCCATGACCACGTAACCGAGGTCGGTGATCGTCGAGGACCCGGCGTAGAGCATGTTGCGCAGCACCTCGGTGGTCATCACGACCACCTGCGCGTTGCCGTTGATCGAGGTGTCCCCGGTCAGCAGGCCGACGGCGTCCGCGCCGTACCGGGCGACGAGGTCGCCGTACTTCTGGTTCGACAGCGCCTTGATCGGCGTGGTGTAGAAGCACTTGCGGCCTTCGGCCAGCGCCAGGTGCACGGCGAACTCGCCGACGACGGTCTTCCCCGCCCCGGTCGGCGCGCACACGAGCACGCCGTGACCGCCCTCGAGGGCCTCGCACCCGCGGATCTGGAACTCGTCGAACTCGAAGGACGCTTCCGCGGCGAAGCGCGTCAGCTGGGGGTACTTCCCGCGACGCGCGGAGGCCGCATAGGCCTCGGCCGGGGAGGGAGAAGGGCTACTGGCCACCTCGTCAGGGTTTCACATCCCCCCGGCAGTCCGCACGCGGCGTGACCGTCGGCGGTCCGTGCTTCTTTTCGCGTGCACACCGCGCTGTGGTGTGCACGCCCGTCGGCTGCCGTATAGGTCGTTATACGCAGGGAACCGCCGGGGGTGTGGTGGCGTCGGAGGGGGCATGATCGATCCGTGTCCGGGCTGTGGGCAGCTGGACCAGGTGCAGCACGTGCCCGCCGTCTACCAGGGCGGGCACGCGTTCTTCCGGGGGCGGGGGCCGGCGGTGGCGGTGCCCGCCGGGGACGGGTTCGTGTACACGAGCAGCCAGGTCAGCGGGGTTTCGGTGTCGGCGGTGGCCCGGGCGCTGGATCCCTTCCCTCCCCCGCGCCGGAGCGGCGGTCTGGTGGCTGCGGTGATCGTGCTGGTGCTGGTCGGGAGCTGTTTCCTGGGGTTGCCGTTGTCGTCGCTGGACGATCCGCCGCCGGGTGGGGCGCTGGGGTTCGCGGTGATCTCGTTGCCCGCGTTGTGCGTGTACGTCGCCGCGAGTGTGGTGGTCTGGCTGTACGTTCGGCGGGTGCGAGCCCACCGGCGCCAGCGGCGGGGGGTTCCGGCGGCGCAGCAGGTGTGGGAGCAGGGCTGGTTCTGCCACCGGTGCGGCGGGGTGTACTTCACCGACGCGGGGCGGCTGCTGACGCCGGAGCACTTCCGGCAACTGGTGGCGCGGGCCGGCGGCTACGAGCGTTAGGCCAGGACGGTCAGCGCGCCGGGGACGCAGCTGACCGTCACCGGCACGGTCCCCTGCGGCTCGCCGTCGGCGTAGGCCGGCCAGCTGTTGCCCGTCAGGGAGACCGACCGGGCGCGCAGCGTGCGGACCGCCGGGTGGGTGAGGTGCTTGCCCGTGCGCAGGCCCGGCAGCATGCGGATGAGGCCGCGGCGGGTCACGTCGCCCACCACCGTCACGTCGAAGACGCCGTCCTCGGGGTCCGCCGTGGGGCAGATCGGGACGCCGCCGCCGTAGAAGCGGGTGTTGCCGACGGCCACCAGGGTCGCGTCGAGTTCGAGGCGTTCGGTGCCGGTGTCGACCACCACCGGCCGGGAGCGGAACGCCGCCAGCTCGGCGAGGATCGCGACGTCGTAGCGGCGGGGGCCGGACGGCCAGCGCATCCGGTTGGCGCGTTCGTTGACGCTCGCGTCGAAGCCCGCGCACAGCACCGTCGCGAACCACGTCTCGCCGGCCCGGCCGAGGTCGATGCGGCGCCGGGCGCCCGAGCGCAGGGCCGCCACCAGCGCGTCGACCGCGGGCAGCGGCTCGCCGGGGACGCCGAGGGCGCGGGCGAAGTCGTTGCCGGTGCCCGCCGGGACCAGGCCGAGGGCGACGTCGTGGTTCGCGCAGAACTGGACGCCCTGGTGCGCGGCGCCGTCGCCACCGAGGACGACCAGGACGTCGAGGCCGGCGTCGTGGGAGGTCCGCATCAGCTCGCGGGACTCCTCGACGGAGTTGGCGACCAGCACGTCGAGGCGGTCGACGGCGACGCGCAGCCGCTCGGCGACGGTGTCCGCGATGCGGGCGGCCGCGCCGTGCCCCGAAGCCGGGTGCACGGCGAGCGCGGCGTGGATCCCCACTAGGTGATGTCGTCGGTCGCCGAGCGGCCGCCGGACGCGGTCGGAGCGGCCGGTTCGTCGTCGATGGTGCTCGGCGTGTAGCTGAACGGCGCGGCTTCGTCGTCGTCGAGCTGGTCCCAGCCCTCGTCGGAGCGTTCGCGGTCCTTCTTGCGGTCGTGCAGGCGCGCGAGCTGGATCGACAGCTCGAACAGCACCGTCAGCGCACCGGCCAGGCCGAGCATCGAGAACGGGTCCGAGCCCGGGGTGACGAAGGCGGCGAAGACGAACAGCGCGAACACGATCCCGCGGCGCCACCGCTTCAGCTGCCGGTACTTGACCACGCCGACGCGGTTGAGCATCACCACGAGCAGTGGGAGCTCGAAGCTGATCCCGAAGATGATCAGCAGCGACAGCATGAACGAGATGTACTTGTCCGCGGTCAGCGCGGTGATGAACTCTTCCTGGCCGAAGCCCATGAGCAGCTGCAGGGCGTGCGGGAAGAGCAGGTACGCGAGCACCGCGCCGCCGGCGAACAGGACCGATGCGAAGCCGACGAAGGTCAGCGCGTACTTGCGCTCCTTCGAATACAGACCGGGGGCGATGAACGCCCACACCTGGTACAGCCAGAGCGGCGAGAACAGCACGGCGCCGGCGGCCAGGCCGACCTTGAGCTGGATCATGAACGCTTCGAATGGCACGGTCTGCAGCAGCTGGCAGCCCTGGTAGCCGTTGAGGCGGCGATCCGGCGGGATCGCGCAGTAGGGGTCCTTGACGATCTCGCCGAGCGACGGGATCGGGCCCACCTTGGTGCTGAACCAGAAGAAGCCGACGATTCCGCCGATGACGACGGCGAGCAACGCGAAGCCGAGGCGACGGCGGAACTCGTAGATGTGCTCGATGAGCGTCATCGTGCCGTCGGGGTTCTTGCGACGGCTGCGCTTGCGCCGCTTCGACTGGCGGCTGGCACCGTTTCCGGAGGCGGGTTCCGCCACGGGATGTTCCGTTCTCGTCGGAGTCCGCCGGAGCGCGCCGGGACCGGCGCGCTCCGTGGACCAGGGACCGGGTGTGGCCCAGCCGTCAGCTGGCGTTCTTCTGCGGCTGGTCGGCCTGCTGCTTCTTCAGCTCGTCGAGCTGCCGCTGCAGGTCGGCGACCTGCTGGTCGGTCGCGGCGGCGGGGGCCGCCGGGGCGGGCGTGGCCGGGATCTGCTTCGTCTCGACCGGCTCGGCGTCCTCGTGCGAGGTGCTCTTGTCGCCCGCGAGGTCCTTGGTCTCGGCCTTGAAGATCTTCATGGACTTGCCGATCGACCGGGCCGCATCGGGAAGCCGCTTGGCCCCGAACAGCAGCACGACGAGCAGCACCAAGATGATCAAATGCCATCCTTGCAATCCGTTGGCGAACAAGATGGCCTCCTATCTGCGTCTGGTAGGGATGTTACTGGTTTTCCGGTTTCCGGCGGCGCTCCGCGAAGGCGACGCGCAGCGCGGCCGACCGGGCGCGGATGAGCCCCGCCCGGTCCTGGGTGTTCGTAGCCACCATGCTTGCGGTCTGCTTGAAACCACGCAAGACCTTGGCGGTCCGCACCAGCAGGACGACGAGCAGCAGCAGGCCGATCGCGGCGAGCACGACGGTGGGCAGGTACGGCACGTCGATCACCCTAGTGGTCGCAGGTTGACGGAAGGTGACGGGCTCGGGCCACCGCGTCGGCCGCGCGGCGTCCGACGTCCGCCGCGAGGTCGGCCGGACTCTCGACCAGCGCTTCTCCGCCCAAGCCCAGCACGAGGCGCACCATCCAGGACTGGTCGGCGTAGCGCATCCGGATCCGCAGGCGGCCGCCGTCGAGCTCGTCGAGCTCCTCGCACGGGTAGTACTCCGCTACCCAGCGTGCGTCCTGGTCGAGGACCAGCACGGCCTCCCGCTGGTCGGGACGCTCGCGGAAGACACCTTCGGAAATGTCGGTGGGGTGGGCGTGCGCGGGCGGGCGCGACGGCTCGTCGAGGACCGTCAGGTCGTCGATCCGGTCGAGCCGGAACAGCCGGACGCCCTCGGCGCGGCGGCACCAGGCTTCGAGGTAGCCGACCGCCTGGACGATCAGCAGCCGCATCGGGTCGACCGTGCGCTCGGTGATCTGGTCCTTGGACGCGGTGTAGTAGCGGATCCGCAGCGCCCGCCCGTCCCGCAGCGCCCGGGCGACCTCCTCGCGGGTCCGCGCGGTCTTCTTGCCCTCGCGCACCCCGCCGCCGACGACCACGCCGGCCGGCTGGGCCTGCCCGGCCGCGGACTCGATCTTGGCGATGGAGCGGCGGACGGCGTCGCCGTCGAGCACGCCCGGCGTCTCGGCCAGCGCCCGCAGCGCGACCAGCAGCGCGGTCGCCTCACCGCCGGTGAGCCGCAGCGGCCGGTTCATCCCGGCGTCGTGGGTCACGACGATGGTGTCGCCCTCGAAGGACAGGTCGATCAGGTCGCCGGGCCCGTAGCCGGGCAGCCCGCACATCCACAGCAGCTCGAGGTCCTTGCGGAGCTGCTTCGGCGTGACGTCGAAGTCATGGGCCGCGTCGTCGACGCGGACGCCGGGGCGCGCCAGCAGGTACGGCACCAGGGCGAGCAGCCGCGGCATCCGGTCGGTCGACCCGCTCACCGGCCGCTCCCCTGCCGGGCCACGACGGCTTCGAGCCGGTCCTGGACGGTCTTGGCGAGCACGTCGGGTTCGAGCACGACGACGTCGGGGCCCTGCGCGGTGATCCAGTCGGCCGCCGACTCCGGGAAGTAGAGCCCGATCTCGACGAGGTCGCCCTCTTCGCCGTCGATCGCGCACCGGCCGATGACGGTGCCGCGGCGGCGGACCCCGGCGGCGCGGCCGTCGGCGACCCACAGCCGCGCGGTGGTCACCGGCGCCGGTTCGGCGTCACTCGTGACCGACACCAGCTTGAGCAGGTTGACGCCGTCCGGGCGCTGCACCGCGCCGGGCTTGCCGACCGGCCGCACCTGGCCGGTGACGCGGGAGAGGCGGAAGCAGCGGGTGGCGCCGCGGTCGCGGTCGTGCCCGACGACGTACCAGCGAGCCTTCCACGACACCACGCCCCACGGCTCCAGGGTGCGCATGATGCGTTCCGGCGAGCCGCTGCGGCGGTACTCGAAGCGGACGGCCTGGCCGTTCTGCACCGCGGCGAGCAGCGGCCCGAACGCCGGTTCGGCGCGCACGCGCGGCTCGACGACGGTGGGCGCCTGGTCGTCGACCTCGAGACCGGCGGCGCGCAGCTTGACCAGCGCACCCTGCGCCTGCCCGGTCAGCTCCGGGGAGTCCCACAGCCGGGACGCGAGCGCGACGGCGGCGGCTTCGTCGGGGGCGAGGTCGATCTCGCCGAGCTCGTAGTCGCGGCGGGCGATGCGGTAGCCCTCGATGGCGTCGAAGGCGGAGTTGCGGCCGGTCTCCAGCGGGATGCCGAGCTCGCGCAGCTCGGTCTTGTCCCGCTCGAACATCCGGAAGTAGGCGTCGTCGCTGGCCGCGTCGCCGTATCCGGGCACGATGCCGCGGATCCGCTCGGCAGTGAGGTACTGCCGGGTGGACAGGAGGGCCAGCACCAGGTTTACCAGCCGTTCGGCGCGTGCGGTGGACACCCGGTAGAGCCTAGCCCGCGCCGCCCGGCCCGATCGTGAGGTCCGGGGTGCGCGCGTCGTAGTCGGTCCTGGCGGTGCTCACGGCGTCGAAGTTCGTCTCGGCCCAGTCCTTGAAGCCCGCCATCAGCGCGCGGAGGCTTTCCCCCAGCGGCGTAAGGGAATAGTCGACGCGGACGGGTACCGACGGAGTCACCTCGCGGCGCACGAGACCGTCGCGTTCGAGCACCCGCAGGGTCTGGGTGAGCATCTTCTGGCTGACCCCGGCGATGCGCCGCGAAAGGTCGCTGTAGCGCTGCGAGCCGTCACCGAGCGCGACGAGGACCAGGCTGACCCACTTGCCCGCGATCTCGTCGAGGAGCTTCCGGGTGGGGCAGGCCGCGAGATAGGCGTCGTAGGCGGCTTTTTCGGCCTGCCGCCGCTGTTCCGCCGTGCGCGTGGGCACCGGGCGAACCTCCTGGTACGTGGGGAACCTGCGGGTGCGTACTTCCCGTTGGAGAGTAGCTCCCCATAGGTTCGCGAGGAAAGGGTTCCCGGTCGGTCGAGGAGGGTTCGATGCGTGCGATCGTGGTCCGGCGGTTCGGGGGTCCCGAGGTGCTGGAAACGGTGGAAGTACCGGTGCCGGAGCCCGGCCCGGGCCAAGTGCGGATCCGGGTGGCGGCGGCCGCGGTGAACCCGGTGGATCTCGCGACCCGCGCCGGGATCCTGACCGAGGCCGGGGTGATCCCGCCGCGGGAGGTGCTCGGGCTGGGGTGGGACGTCGCCGGTGTGGTCGAGGCGGGCTCCGGGTTCCGGGCGGGCGACGCCGTGATCGGCCTGCGCGACCGCATCTCACTCCCCCTCGGCGCCTACGCCGAGCACCTAGTCCTCGACTCCTCCGCCGTCGCCCCCGCACCCGCCGGCGTCTCCGCCGTCGAAGCGGCCACCCTCCCCCTCAACGCCCTGACCGCCGCCCAGGCCCTGGATCTGGTGGAGACCACCGGAACGGTGCTGGTGACCGGCGCGGCGGGCGCGGTCGGCGGGTACGCCGTCACCCTGGCTCACGCCCGCGGGCTCCGCGTGGTGGCCGTCGCGTCCGCGGCCGATGAAGTCCTGGTCCGGGGCTTCGGCGCCGACGAATTCGTGCCGCGCGGGCCGTCGCTCGGCGAACGGGTGCGAGCGCTGGTCCCCGGTGGGGTGGACGCCGCCCTCGACACCGCGCTCCTCGGCCTCGAAGCGCTCGACGCCGTCCGGGGCGGCGGTGAGTTCGTCGCCTTCGCCGCCGGGGCCGCGCCGATCCCCCTGCGCGGGATTCGCCTGCGGCACGTCTGGATCCGCGCGGACGGCGGACGGCTCGCCGAGCTGGCCGCCACCTTGCCCCCGCGCGTCGCCGATGTGCTCCCCATGTCCGTGGCCGCGGTCGCCCACGAACGGCTGGCCGCGGGCGGGTTGCGCGGCCGGCTCGTGCTGACGCCGTGAAACTTCCCTAGCGTGGGGCCCATGGATGATCGCGTTCTTCTCATCACCGGTGCTTCGCGCGGCCTCGGCGCCGCCACCGCGCGGCTGGCCGCCGCCTCCGGGTTCAAGGTCGCTCTCGTGGCCCGCAAGGCCGAATCGGTCACGGCGCTGGCCGCCGAGCTCGGCGAAGACCGGGCGCTCGCGCTCGGCGCCGACGTCGGGGACTGGCCGGGCATCTCCGGCGCCGTGACGGCGGCCGTGGAGCGGTTCGGACGGCTCGACGCCGCCTTCGCCAACGCCGGGATCGGCGTCGGGACCTCGTTCTTCGGCACCGACGACCCCGACCCCACCGAGTGGGAGGCGATGGTCCGCACCAACGTCCTCGGCGCCGCCTACACCGCCCGCGCCGCCCTGCCCGCGCTGAAGGAGACGTCCGGGCACCTGCTCATCACCGGCTCGGTCGCCGGCCGCTACATCCGCAACGCGAGCCTGTACTCGGTGACGAAGTGGGCGGTCACCGGGATGGCCGGCGCGATCCGCGAGGAGGCCGTCGGTACCGGCGTCCGGGTCACGCTGATCAACCCCGGCATCACCGACACCGACATCCTCAACGACGACCAGCGCAAGAAGCCGCACCTGGAGCCGGACGACATCGCGCGCGCCGTGCTCTACGCGCTCTCCCAGCCGCCGTCGGTCGACGTCAACGAGATCATGGTCCGCCCGGTCGGCCAGGTGCTCTAGCGGCTCAGGCGGGCTACGCGGCCCTTCGCGCCGCTGGCCCAGCAGGCCGCGCCGGCGCAGTCGACGCTGTCGAAGCTGCCACTGTCGAACGACGTCCAGTGCCGGCCGCCGTCCGGGCTGTAGTCGCTGCCGCCCGGGCCGACCGCGAGGACGGCACCGCCGCGCCAGGCCACCCCGGAGCGGTACCCCGCCGGGTACTGCGACGGGGTGCGCCAGGTCCGGCCCGCGTCGCCGGTCAGCGCGACGGCCGGGCCGGGCGCCGCCGGGTTCGCGTAGTCGCCGCCGATCGCGATCCCCTGGCCCGGGTTCCGGAAGGCGACGGCGAACACGCCGGCGGACGGGCTGCTCGGCAACGGCGTCCCGGACGCCGTCCAGTGGCGGCCGCCGTCGCCGGAGTGCAGGACGCGGGCCGTGGCACCGCCGCCGGTCGCGAGCCAGGCGTCGAACGGCCCGGCGGTGGTGACGCACTGGCCACTGGCCGCGAACCCGGCCTCACCGGGCAGGGCGGGCGGGAAGCCGCTGTCGGGGACCTGGTGCCAGCTGCGGCCGCCGTCGAAGGTGGCCTGCACGCGGAAGCGGCCGTCGACCGGGTCGCTCATCGCGAGCCCGCGCCACGGGTCGAAGAACGCCAGGCAGTCGTAGAAGGCGGCGGCGTCGGTGTTCTGGAAGGTCTGACGCCAGTGCGCGCCGCCGTCGTCGGTCCGGTAGACGCGCGAGTCGGTGCCGGGACCGATCGAGAGCGTCACGGCGTGCTCGGCGTCGAAGGCCTCGATGTCGCGCAGCTCGAGCGTCTCCGCCCCGGGCGGGCCGACGGACTTCCAGGTCCTCCCGGCGTCAGTGGTGCGCAGGACGGTGCCCTGGGTGCCGCTGACCCACGCGACGCGGGCGCTGACGGCGGACAGGCCGCGGAACTGGGCGGTGACGCCGGTCGGCGCCGGCTCCCACTTCGGCGGGTGCTCCCCCGCCGAAGCCGGTGCCGCGACGGAGACCAGCAGGGCGAGCACGAGCAGCACGACACGCATGCGGCGATCCTGCCGCACCCGCGTCGCGACTTTCGTCGGGAACGCCGAAGGGGACGCCCGGTGCGGACGTCCCCTTCGGCGGTACGGGTCAGAGCGAGCTGATCAGGCGCTCCACGCGCTCGTCGACCGAGCGGAACGGGTCCTTGCACAGCACGGTGCGCTGCGCCTGGTCGTTGAGCTTCAGGTGCACCCAGTCGACGGTGAAGTCGCGCCCGGCGGCCTGGGCGGCGGCGATGAAGTCGCCGCGCAGCTTCGCGCGGGTCGTCTGCGGCGGGGTGTCCTTGGCGGCCTCGATCTCGCCGTCGTCGGTGACCCGGCGGACCAGGCCCTTGCGCTGGAGCAGGTCGAAGATGCCCCGGCCGCGGCGGATGTCGTGGTAGGCCAGGTCGAGCTGCGCGATGCGCGGGCTGGAGAGGTCCAGGTCGTGCTTGTGCCGGTAGCGCTCGACGAGCCGGTGCTTGATCGCCCAGTCGATCTCGGTGTCGATCATGCCGAAGTTCTGCTGCTCGACCGCGTCCAGGGCCCGGCCCCACAGCTCGACGACGCGCTCGTTCGCCGCGGTCGAGCCGTTGTCCTTGATGTGCTGGACGGCCCGCGCGTAGTACTCGCGCTGGATGTCCAGTGCCGAGGCCTCGCGCCCGCCGGCCAGCCGCACCTGGCGGCGGCCGGTGAGGTCGTGGCTGATCTCGCGGATCGCCCGGATCGGGTTGTCCAGCGTGAAGTCGCGGAACTGGACGCCGGCCTCGATCATCTCGAGCACCAGGTTCGCCGAGCCGACCTTGAGCATCGTCGTCGGCTCCGCCATGTTCGAGTCGCCGACGATGACGTGCAGGCGCCGGTAGCGCTCGGCGTCGGCGTGCGGCTCGTCGCGGGTGTTGATGATGGGCCGCGAGCGGGTGGTCGCGCTCGAGACGCCCTCCCAGATGTGCTCCGCACGCTGGGAGAGGCAGTAGACCGCGCCGCGCGGGGTCTGCAGCACCTTGCCGGCGCCGCAGATGAGCTGCCGGGTCACCAGGAACGGCAGCAGCACGTCGGCGATCCGGGAGAACTCACCCGCGCGGGTCACCAGGTAGTTCTCGTGACAGCCGTAGGAGTTGCCCGCGGAGTCGGTGTTGTTCTTGAACAGGAAGATGTCGCCGCCGATGCCCTCGTCGGCGAGCCGACGTTCGGCGTCGACCAGCAGGTCCTCGAGGATCCGCTCCCCGGCCTTGTCGTGCGTCACCAGCTGGACGAGGTCGTCGCACTCGGCCGTCGCGTACTCGGGGTGCGAGCCGACGTCGAGGTAGAGCCGGGAGCCGTTCGACAAGAACACGTTGGAGGAGCGTCCCCAGGACACGACCCGCCGGAAGAGGTAGCGCGCCACCTCGTCGGGCGAGAGCCTGCGCTGTCCGTGGAAGGTGCACGTGACCCCGAACTCGGTCTCGATGCCAAAGATCCGCCGCTGCATGCCACCAGAGTAGGCGCTGGACCCCCTTCGACGGTGCGCCGTTCGGGCGTCGACACGCCCCCGGTATGCCACAGACGGTGAAATCCCCCCGATTCAGGCACGATTGGAGCACTGCTCTTGACGACTTGGGGAAGGCGACTCCTTGACACACCAGCTCATCCAGGCCTTCCGGCGCGTCGGGCGCACCGACCGCGCCCTCATCCGGCGTAGCGCCGCCCTCCCGGCCACGAAAGCCGACGACGCGCTGATGGCGCTGTCGAGATCGGCCAACAAGTCCCGGCTCTGGTGGGGCGTCGCCGCGGCGCTGGCGGTCCGGAAGGGCGCCACCCGGCGAGGCGCGCTGCGCGGGGTGGTCGCGATCGCCGGGGCCAGCGCCGCGGCCAACCTGATCGGCAAGCCGCTGTTCCCGCGTCGCCGCCCGGCCGAGGAGGAGGTGCCCGTGCACCGCCGCCTGCGGAAACGCCCGACGTCGTCGTCGTTCCCGTCCGGCCACTCCGCCTCGGCGGCGGCCTTCGCGACGGCGGTCGCGATGGAGTCGCCGCGCGCCGGGCTCGCCGTGGCGCCGCTCGCGCTGGCCGTCGCCTACTCGCGCGTCCACACCGGCGTCCACTGGCCCTCCGACGTCGGAGTAGGCCTGGGCATCGGGGTCGGCGTGGGCCTGGCGACCCGGCACTGGTGGCCGCTGCACGACGACGTCCCGGCCCGCACCGCCCACGACGCGGACGCGCCCGAGATGGTCGACGGCGACGACATGCTCGTGCTGGTCAACCCGAAGTCCGGGATCGACGGCCAGGACCCGACCGAGGACGCCCGGCACGCCTGGCCCAAGGCCGAGATCCTCCACCCGGACCCCGACCAGGACCTGATCGGCCAGCTCGAAAAGGAGATCGACGCCCGCGGGACGGTTCGCGCGCTCGGCGTCGCGGGCGGTGACGGCACCGTGGCCGCGGTCGCCGCGGTCGCCGCGGAACACGACCTGCCGCTCGCGCTGATCCCGGCGGGCACGCTCAACCACTTCGCCCGCGACGTCGGCGTCCGCTCGATGCCCGACGCGGACGCGGCCACCGAGCTGGGCAACGCCGTCGGCATCGACCTGGGCGAGGTCGAGATCGAGGAGGGCGACGGCGGCACCGCGCACCGCTGGTTCGTCAACACCGCCAGCCTCGGCGGCTACCCGGAGATGGTCCGGCTGCGCGAAAAGCTGCAGGAAAAGCACCCCAAGTGGCCCTCGGCCGCGATCGCGCTCGCCCGGACGCTGCGACACGCCAAGCCGCTGACCGTGCGGCTCAACGGCAAGCTCACGCAGGTCTGGCTGCTGTTCGTCGGCAACGGCACGTACGCGCCGAAGGGCTTCGCGCCGAGCCGCCGGCCCGCGCTCGACACGGGTCTGCTCGACGTCCGCTACCTGCGTGCCGACCTGCCCTACTCGCGGGCGCGGTTCCTGCTGGCGATGGTGACCCGCACGCTCGCGGCCAGCCACGTCTACCAGGAGCTCGACGTGCCCGAGCTGGACGTCGAGCTGCTGGACGGGCACCGTCGCGTCGCCACCGACGGCGAGGTCGGCCCGCTCGGCAACCGGTTCCGCTTCCGGTCCCGCCCCAGCGCGCTGACCATCTATCGTCTTTAGGGACTCTTTACTTTCTCTCAACGAACCCACAGCGTCCCCTGGCTAGCGTCTTGATCGAGATGCGGGCGACCCTGCCCGCGGCCAGGGGACGAGCGGGGATCGAATGGGCGGGCACGGCCTGGCGAGCGGCATCCACCGGGCCGCCACCGACCCGGTGCTGCCCGGTGACATCACCGCGCGGGCCCGGGACCTCGGCCCGTTCGAGTCCCCGCTCATCTGGCTGGCCCTCGCCTCGGCCGCCGTCGCGGTGCTCGCCACCGTCATCGCGTTGTGGCGCCGGCGCCGGGTGCGCCGCTGGGGCTTCACCGCCTTCGGCGTCCTGCTCCTGCTCGCCGCAGTCACTGCCCTGAACAGCTACGTCGGGTACGTCCGCACGTCCGACGACCTCGCGCGCCTGCTGCAGAAGGGACCCGGCGTCGTCAACCTCGCCGGCCGCCTGCTCGACGACGGCACCGAAGCGCCGTCCGACTCCGCGGTCTCGCGCCCGGGCGCGGGCAAGGCGGCCGCCGGCCAGCGGATCGACGTGGTGAACCTGCCCGACCCGGCGCACGGCGTCCCGTCCGGCAGCAACTACGTCATCCTGCCGCCCGGCTACGACGCCGCCGCGGCGCGGCGGTACCCGGTCGTCTACCTGATCCACGGCTACCCGTTCGGCGGCCCCCGCGACTGGCTGACCTCCGGCGACGCGCCAGGCACGCTGCTGGCCCTGCAGCAGGCGAACGTCATCGAGCCGATGATCGTCGTGAGCGTCGACCTGACGGCCGGGGTGCCCAGCACGGACTGGGAGTGCCTCGACGTCCCCGGCGGGCCGCAGCTGGAGACCTACCTCGCCCGCACCGTGGTCCCGGCGATCGACCAGCGCTACCGCACCATCGCCGACCGCGGGCACCGGGCGCTGGGCGGCATGTCCGGCGGCGGCTTCGGGGCGCTCAACATCGGCCTCCACCACGTCGACGAGTTCGGCACCCTGCTGATCGCCCTCCCCTACGACGACCTCAACGACTCGGTCGGCGTCCTCGACGGCAACCGGGCCGCCATCGCCGCCAACACCCCGCGCCGCTACCTGCCGGGGATGACCTTCTCCGCGCCGATCTCGGTGATGCTCGCGGTCGGCACCGGTGCGCCGACCGACGTCACGACGGCCCACCGGATCGCCGACGCCCTCCGCGCCCGCGGCCAGGAAGCGGTCGTCCACGCCGAACGCGGCTTCAACCACACGTGGCACACCGCCCGGGCGACGCTGCCGTACCTGCTGGCCTTCGCCGACCAGAACTTCCGGGCCTCACCGGCGACGTCCTGAAATCCGGTTGTCCGGCCCGGGACCCTGAAGCATGGACCTCGCGACGCACTACGCCACCGGCCCCGCCGAAGACGACCGGCTCGCCCGCACCCCGCACGGCCGCCTCGAGTACCTGCGCACCCAGGAGCTGCTCCGCCGCCACTTGCGCGGCCACGAACGCGTTCTCGACGTCGGCGGCGGCACCGGCGTCCACGCGGCCTGGCTGGCCGCCGAAGGGCATCCCGTCCACCTCGTCGACGTCGTCCCGGCCCACGTCGACCGGGCAGCGGCGGTGCCCGGTGTCACGGCCTCGGTCGGCGACGCGCGCGGCCTGGACGCGGCCGACGCCTCCTACGACGTCGTCCTGCTGCTCGGCCCGCTCTACCACCTCGTCGAAGCGGCCGACCGGACCCGGGCTCTCGCCGAAGCCCGCCGGGTGTTGCGCCCGGGCGGCCTGCTCGCGGCCGCGGGCATCAGCCGGTACCTCTCGCTCCTCGAAGCCGGCGCGGCCGGCACGTTGAGCGCGGACCGGGTCGCCCCGGTCCGCGAGGTCATCGACACCGGGGCTTACGACGGGCACGCCGGGTTCGTCCGCACCCACTGGCACACGGCGACCGAACTGCACGACGAAGTCACCGCGGCCGGCTTCGCGGACACCACCGTCTTCGGGGTCGAAGGCCCCGCGTGGCCCGCCCTCGACGCCGCGGGCATCGCCGAGTACCCGCACCTGGCCGAATCCGCGCTGCGCGCCGCCCGGATCGTCGAACGGGACCCGCACCTCATCGACGCCAGCGCGCACCTGCTCGCCTTCGCCGGCCAGCCCGCATGACGAAGGCGGGGGCGCGTCCACGCCCCCGCCTTCGGGTGGTCCTACTCGCCTTCCGGCTTGCCCTCGGGCTCCTCGCCCTGCGGGTCCGGCACCGGCAGCAGCGAGTCCAGCGCCGTGCCCGTCAGGCGACGGAACGAGCGACGCGGGCGGTCGCGGTCCAGGACCGCCACCTCCAGCTTGATCGGGTCGGCCTCGCCGTTGCCGTTCGCCGGCGAGGTGGACGAAGACGAGGACCCGGCCGACGAGGTCGACGAGGTCGTCGCCGGCTGGGTCGGCGTCCGCAGCGCGGCCACCGCCACACCCAGCGCCGCCTGCAGGTCCAGGCCGTCCTCGAACGTCTCCTTCAGCTTCGCCGCGATCTTCTCGTTCTGGCCGCCCATCACGATGTACTGCGGCTCGTCGAAGATCGACCCGTCGTAGGTCAGCCGGTACAGCTGGTCCTCCGCCGCGGTCGCCGCGACCTCCGCCACGCAGACCTCGACCTCGAACGGCTTCAGCTGCTCGGTGAAGATGCTGCCCAGCGTCGCCGCGTAGGCGTTCGCCAGCGCCCGCGCGCTCACGTCACGCCGGTCGTACTGGTAGCCCTTGAGGTCCGCGTGCCGGATCCCCGCCACGCGCAGGTTCTCGAACTCGCTGTAGCGCCCGACCGCCGCGAAGCCGATCCGGTCGTAGATCTCGGACACCTTGTGCAGCGTCGCCGACGGGTTCTCCGCCACGAACAGCACGCCGCCCGCGTACTTCAGCACCACCACGCTCCGGCCACGCGCGATGCCCTTGCGCGCCAGCTCGGAACGCTCCCGCATCAGCTGCTCGGGAGAGGCATACAACGGCATCGTCACGGTGTGCGCTCCAGGTTCTTCGGTGTTCCAACGTTCACTGGTTCAGCCCGGGGTCAGGAGAGCCGGCTCTGGTGGCGCTCGATCCGCCCCGCCACCACGGCTTCCGCGACGGCCGCCGTCTCCGACTCCGGCAGCTGGACGGCACCGCGCTCCGCGGTGATCGTCACGACGCTCGGGAAGATCCGCCGCACCAGGTCCGGGCCGCCCGAAGCGGTGTCGTCGTCGGCCGCGTCGTACAGCGCTTCGACCGCGACGCGCACGGCGCCCTCGACGTCGGCGTCCGGGTCGTGCAGCTTCTTCAGCGCGGATTTCGCGAACAGCGAACCCGAGCCGATGCCCGCGTAGCCGCCGTTCTCCTCGTAGCGCCCGCCGGCGGCGTCGTACGAGACGATCCGCCCGGCGTGCTTGGCGTCCTCGGCCTCGAGGTCGTAGCCCACGAACAACGGGATCGCCGCCAGCCCGGCCATCGCCATCTCGAGGTTGCCCTTGACCATCCCGGCCAGCTTGTTCGTCTTGCCGTCCAGCGACAGCGAAACGCCCTCGATCTTCTCGTAGTGCGCCAGCTCCACGGCGTAGAGCCGCACCATCTCCACGGCCAGGCCCGCCGTACCCGCGATGCCCACGGCCGAGTACTCGTCGGTGACGTGCACCTTCTCGATGTCCCGGCTCGCGATCAGGTTGCCCGACGTCGCCCGCCGGTCGCCCGCGATCAGCACGCCGCCCGCGAAGGTGCAGGCGACGATGGTCGTCCCGTGCGGCACACCCAGCTCCGCCGCGCCCGGCGAGACCTTCCGCTGGGGAAGCAGCTCAGGCGCCTGCGCGCGCAGGAAGTCGGAAAACGACGACGTCGCCGACGAGAAGTACGCGGCCGGCAGCGCGGGACCCGAGATGCCCCTGGTGTTGTCCATACGTGCTCAAAAATCCCATCTGTGCGGGCCTCGCGGACCAGAGGCCCCGCGCCCGGTCACCACCGCCCGCACGCGGACGCGGTCACCACCACGCGAGACCCCGGCCGCCGGCTGAACGGTCGGCAAGGGCGTGGCGCCCCGAGCGGCTTACTCGCCGCCCTTCTGCACATAGGCCCGGACGAAGTCCTCGGCGTTCTCTTCGAGCACGTCGTCGATCTCGTCGAGGATCGTGTCCACGTCCTCGCCGAGCTTCTCGCGTCGCTCCTGACCCGCCGCGCCGGTGTCGTCGAACTCTTCGTCAGAGTCGCCGCCGCCGTGCTTTTCGATCTTTTCCTGGGCCATCTCGCCTCCCGGTGTGGCTGATGTTTCCTAGCCTACCCAGCGGCCCCGACATTCGGGGCAACGCCGCGATCACTGGTGCGTCCCACCTAGTCCGAACCGGTGAGCGCCTCCACCAGGTCTTCCGCCGTCGCCGACTCGTCCAGCAGCTTCCCGACGTGGGCCTTCGTCCCGCGCAGCGGCTCCAGGGTCGGGATCCGCACCAGCGACTCCTTGCCCACGTCGAAGATGACCGAATCCCACGACGCCGCCGCGATCGACGTCGCGTACTTCTCCAGCGCCCGGCCCCGGAAGTAGGCCCGCGTGTCCGACGGCGGCGTCGTCACCGCGGCCAGCACCTCTTCCTCGGTCACCAGCCGCTTCATCGACCCGCGCGTCACCAGGCGGTTGTACAGGCCCTTCGCCAGCCGGACGTCCGAGTACTGCAGGTCGACCAGCCGCAGCCGCGGCGCGCCCCACGCCAGGTTGTCCCGCTGGCGGTACCCCTCCAGCAGCCGCAGCTTCGCCGGCCAGTCCAGCCGGTCCGCGCACTCCTGCGGGTCGCGCGCCAGCGCGTCCAGGATCTCGCCCCAGACCCGCAGGACCTCCTTCGACGCCTGGTCCGCGCCCGTGCGCTCCAGGTTCTGCGAGGCGATCTCGTGGTAGGCGAACTGCAGGTCCAGCCCGGTGTACTTCTTGCCGTTCGCCAGCGCCACCTGCGCCTTCAGCGTCGGGTCGTGGCTGATCTGGTGCACCGCGCGCACCGGCTCGTCCAGCTTCAGGTCGTCGAACCGGATGCCCGACTCGATCAGGTCGAGGATCAGCGCCGTCGTCCCGACCTTCAGGTACGTCGAGTACTCCGACATGTTCGCGTCGCCGATGATGACGTGCAGCCGGCGGTACTTGTCCGCGTCCGCGTGCGGCTCGTCCCGGGTGTTGATGATCCCGCGCTTGAGCGTGGTCTCCAGGCCGACCTCGACCTCGATGTAGTCCGCACGCTGGGAGAGCTGGAAGCCGGCTTCTTCGCTCTGCTGGCCGATCCCGACGCGGCCCGAGCCGGTCACCACCTGCCGCGACACGAAGAACGGCGTCAGCCCGGCGATGATCGCGGTGAACGGCGTCGACCGCGCGCACAGGTAGTTCTCGTGCGTGCCGTAGCTCGCGCCCTTGCCGTCGACGTTGTTCTTGTACAGCTGCAGCTGGGGCTGGCCGGGCACGGACGCCGCCTTGAGCGCGGCCTCCTCCATCACCCGCTCGCCCGCCTTGTCCCAGATGACCGCGTCGCGCGCGTTCGTCACCTCGGGCGCCGAATACTCCGGGTGCGCGTGGTCGACGTACAGTCGCGCCCCGTTGGTCAGGATGACGTTCGCCGCGCCCAGGTCCTCGACGTCGGGGTCGTGGCCCGGCCCGCCTGGCCCGGTCAGGTCGAACCCGCGCGCGTCGCGCAGCGGGGACTCCACCTCGTAGTCCCACCGCGCCCGCCGGGCGCGCGGGATGTCGGCCGCGGCCGCGTAGGCCAGCACGACCTGGGTGGAGGTGAGTACCGGGTTCGCCGTCGCGTCGCCCGGCACGGAGATGCCGTACTCGACTTCGGTTCCCATGATCCGCCGCATGTCCACCACCCTACGGGGTCGTCCTAGTGGAACGATGCACCCATGCCAGGCAGTGACGAACTCGTTGCGCTCTATGACCAGGCCGGCTCCACCGTCGGCACGACCACTCGCTCCCGGGTCCGCGCCGAGGGCCTGTGGCACGCCGCCGGCGTCGTGCTGGTCCGTTCGGGTGACGGGAAAGCCGTCTACGTGCACCTGCGCACCGCCGTGAAGGACATCTGGCCCTCCACCTGGGACTGCTGGGCCGGCGGCGTGGTCGCCGCGGGCGAGTCACCGGCCGAGTGCGCCCGCCGCGAACTGGCCGAAGAGCTAGGCGTCCACGGGGTGGAACCCGTACCGCTGTTCACCAAGGTCTACGACGACGGCCGCAACCGCTGCCACAACTTCGCCTTCGAGGTCCGCTGGGACGGCCCGATCCACCACCAGGCCGAGGAGATCGCCGAAGGCCGCTGGATCCCCCTCGAAGAGCTCCGCGCCTGGATCGACGACCCGGCGCCCGAACTCCCCTTCATCCCCGACGGCCGCGAAGGCGTCCAGGAATGGTTCCGCCGCTACGGCTGAGCCGCGAGCTTCGCCGTCATCGCCGGCAGCAGCCGCTTCGCCGCGTCCACCGCGCGGGTCCCGGTGCTCGCCGAGACCGTCAGCTCGGACACGAGCCTTCCCTTGGCCAGCATCACCGTGCAGGTCTTGCCGTCGCACCAGGCCTGCTGCCGCTCGACACCGGGCTGGGCGGGGACGCTCACGGTCTTGCCGTCGCACTCGTTGTCCGCGACGGCTTGGGCGGCCGATCCGTCCGGGAACGCCAAGACGCGGTGGCTCAGCTCCGACCCGCTGGAATAGCGCCAGGTCGCGGTCCGGCTGGCCGCCGACGGCCCGTCCGCCAGGCAGCCGGCAAGCTCACTCGAGCCCGGCTGCACACCTTCTTCGGCGACGTCGGCGTCGGACAGCAACGCCTGCTCCGCGAGCAGACCGGCATCGGGCGCCGGCGGCGTGACCGGAGCCGCCTTCGCGGGACTCACCGGCACTTCGGTGGTCGCGACCGGGGCGGACGTCGGCGCCGGATCGTCGTAGTACGTCTCGAGGTTGTTCGGATCGGGCCCTTCGCAGGCCGTCAGGCCCACCAGCGCGACCGCCGCCAAGGCGACCACCTGACGATGACGCACCCGGCCTCCTGTCGTCGGTTTCGTGCCTGCGAAGGGTAGTGCAGCCGCTCAGTCCCACGCCAAGGAGGACCGGTGTCGCCAGTACGCACCGGGTTCTTCGGCGAGCCCGGCCAACGCGTCCCGGTCCGCCGCACCCAGCTCCAGCGTCGTGGCGCGCAGGTTCGCCTCCAGCTGAGCCGGGCTCGCCGGGCCGATGACGGCCGCGTCGGCCCACTCCTGCGCCAGCACCGCCGCGACGGCGACCGCGTCCGGCCCGGTCCCGTGCGCCGCCGCGATGTCACGGACCGCCTTCGGCGCTTCCACCGCGAGCCTGCCGTTCGCCAAGGTTTCCTTGACGAGCACGCGCTTCCCGGCCGCGTGCGCCGCGGCGAGCGCGGGCCCCGTGGACGGTTCCAGGACGTTCCACGTCGACTGCACCGCCGAGAACACCGGACGCCCGGCCACTTCCAGCGCGAAGGCCCGCTCGATCGCGTCCGCCTGTGCCGGCCCGGACGTCGAGAACCCGACCGCGACACCGTTCGCGGCGAGCTCCGCCAAGGCTTCGACGAGGGGCTCGTCGGTGAACAGCGGACTGTCCACAGTGAGCGAATGCACCTGGTACAGGCCGACCCGATCCCCCAGCAGCGCCAGGGTTTCCGCCCACTGCGCCGCGAACCGCGCCGCCGAGTGCTCCTTCACCTCGTGCACGTCGGCGTCGAGCCGCCAGTCCCCCACGTACGCGTAGCCCCACTTGCTGGAGACCTCGACGCCGGTGTGTCCGCGCTCGGCGAGCCAGCCGGCCAGGAACTCCTCGGAGCGCCCGTACGACCGGGCGACGTCGACGTGCCGGATCCCGGCGGCGTAGGCGTCGTCGAGCACCGCGAAGGTCGCCGCGCGCATGGATTCGACGTCCCGCTCCGGGGGCAGAGCGCCCTCGCGGCCCAGGTTGATGTAGGCGGGCCGGCCCAGCGCGGCCAGGCCGAGCGCGAGGCGGTTCACGCGGTCTGCTTGTGCCGGAGGATGGCCAGCCACTGGTCGGCGTTCTGCGCCTGGCGGTGGAGCTTCTCGAGGCGCGCGGCCGGGGCCCGGACGTAGCCCTTGCCGAAGACCGGCGCGATCTGACGGAGGCTGGCGCCGCCTTCGCGAGCGGCGAGCAGGGCCCAGTCGGAGGCGTCGGCACAGGCCGCGGAGGCCCGGCGGAGCTCCCCGAGGATGTCGATGAGCTCCTGGGCGCTCACCTCCCCCGCCTGGACGGCGGCGGCCGTGGTCTCCAGCCAGGCCAGGACGTCGTTTTCGGTGATCGGCGCGCGAGGCCGGCGGGTTTCTTCGGTCACGGCCCGGAGTATAGGTCGTTATACGTCGATATACTCGAACCAGCCATGACGACACGCACCGAATCCCAGCCGGACGTCGAGCAGCTGCTCGACGTGTTCAAGGCGCTCGCGAACCCGGTGCGGCTGCAGGTGCTGCGGTGGCTTCGGGAGCCCGAGCGGCACTTTCCGGTCGACCGGGCGATCGCCGACCCCGTCGAGGTCGGCGTGTGCGTGAGCCACATCCAGGAGAAGCTGGGCCTCGCCCAGTCGACCGTGTCGGCCTACATGGCGTCGCTGCAGCGTGCCGGCCTGGTGCGCGCGACCCGCGTCGGCAAGTGGACGCACTACAAGCGCGACGAGGCCCGGATCGCCGAGTTCGTCGCCGTGCTCGGCCACTCGCTCTGACCGCTCCCCTCCCCCGCCTCGACGGACCGCCGGTTGACTCATATCGTAATTCTGCGATACTTCGATTTATGAGCTCGATCGAGAACATGCGGCTCGGCCGCTACGGGATCTGGACGTTCGACTTCGAGGACCAGCCGGCCGGCCTGATCCGGGATTCGGTGCGGGAACTGGAAGAACTCGGCTGGCCGGCGATCTGGATCCCGGAGACCGACGGCCGGGAAGCCCTCACGCACGCCGGGTTCCTCCTGTCGGCCACCGAACGCCTGAACGTCGTCAACGGGATCGCGCGGATCTGGTCGCGCGAACCGCGCTACACCCAGACCGCGGCCCTGCTGCTGGCCGACGCCTACCCGGACCGCCACCTGCTCGGCCTCGGTCTCGGCGCCGGGAAGCCCGGCACCAAGCCGCTGCGGGCGATGAGCGACTTCCTCGACGCCCTGGACGCCGTCACCAGCGGCAACCCCGCGCCGCGGTCGCCGGTCCGGCGCCTGCTCGCCGCGTACGGACCGAAGATGCTGGAGCTGGCCGGGAACCGGTCGGCGGGCGCCCACACCTATCACGTGACGCCGGAGCACACCGCCCAGGCACGGGCGGTCCTCGGTGACCGGCCGTTCCTCGGCGTCGAGCAAGCCGTGCTCTTCGAAACCGACGCCGCCGAAGCACGGGAGATCGCCCGCACTCACCTGCACCCGTACCTCACGTCGGAGTACAACATCGCGAAGTTCCGCCGGCTCGGCTACACGCAGGCGGACATCGACGGCGGCCGCGGGAGCGACCGGCTCGTCGACGACCTCGTCGCCTGGGGCGACCTCGACACGATCACCGGCAAGCTGCGCGCCCACCTCGACGCCGGCGCCGACCACGTCGGCATCCAGGTGATCGGGACCGAACCGGGCACGTCGGCCATGCCGCACTGGCGGCGGCTCGCCGAAGCGCTGCTACCCGCCGAAGTCACCGCGTAGGCCGAACCGCGCGGTGCAGTGCCAGACGCACTTGAGCACCTGGGGATCGTGCCGGCCGGCGCGGACGGCGTCGCCGATGACGCGCGCGTCCAGCCGGCCGTCCTCGGCGATCTCCTTGCCGGCCCGCACGACTTCTTCGCCCCGGAAGTCGGCGTGCTCGGCCAGGACCTCGACCGGCAGCCGGAACCCGTGGTGCCAGCACGTGGGAAACGGCAGCTCGCCGGCCGCGGCCTCGACATCGGTGCCGCGGAACGCCGGGTCCAGCACGAGCGCCTCGACGTCGGTCGCGAGGCGGAGCGGGCCGTGGACGTGGGCTTCGATGTGGTCGTCGAGCTCGTCCCGCGTGTCCGCCTCGGCGAGCGCCACCAGCGGCATGTGCTCGGCGGTCCCGAAGTCTTCCGGCTCGGCGAAACTGTCCGGATAGCAGAACGTCGTGCGCGCGAGCACTTCCCGCCTCAGCCGGAAGTGCGACGAGCCGAACCGGACAGAGCCACCCGCCGGCCGGCGACGGTAGTCGAGCGAGCCGTACTTCGGGCGGGCCGACGGCGGCTGGTCGTCGTAGACCCCGCCGAAGATGCGGTGCTCCCAGCGCCAGCGGTCGCCGCCGGCGTGGGCGGTCAGGCCGCCGTTGCTCGTGCCCGTCTCGAACTGCGAGCGGTACACGCCGTCCGCGACGAGGTGCCGCAGCAACGACACCCCGCCCACCAGGCGGTCCGGGTGGAAGTGCACGGTGACGGCCAGGTCGCCGGCCAGCGGCGGCCCCGACACGCGGCCTGCCACGTGCGCGACCGCTCGCTGCCACGGTTCACTCCCCCACGCCATGGCGCCATCCTAACCCGACGAGTATAGGTCGTTATACACATCGAGACGTCCGAAAACCGCTGGCTTCGCGCCGGGCGGCCCGGCTTGACTGCGCGCATGCGGTTCGGAGCTACGGGGTTCGGCGTCACGGTGCGGTTCGCGCTGCTGGCCGTCGTCTGGGGTGCGAGTTTCCTGTTCATCAAGGTCGGACTGGCCGGGCTCTCCCCCGGCCAGGTCGCCCTCGCGCGGGTCGCTTTGGGCGCTCTCGCGCTGGCTGCCGTGCTGCTCGTGCGCCGGCGGCCGCTTCCCCGGGATCTCGTGCTGTGGGGCCATCTCGCGGTGGTCTCGGTGCTGTTGTGCGTCGTGCCGTTCCTGTTGTTCTCGTGGGCTGAGCAGTACATTTCGTCCGGTTTGGCCAGTATCTTCAACGCGACGACCCCGCTCATCACGATGCTGCTGGCCGCCGCGGCGTTGCCCGAAGAGCGGTTCACGCCGCCTCGGGTGCTCGGCCTGTCGCTCGGTTTCCTCGGCGTGCTCACGATCGTCGGGGTGTGGCACGGCGTCGACGTCTCGCACCAGCTGACCGCGCAGCTCGCCTGTCTCGGCGCCACCACCTGCTACGGCGCGTGTTTCGTCTACATGCGCCGGTTCGTCTCGCCGCGCGGGGTGGACCCGGTCGTCGTCGCGTTCGGCCAGACGGGCTCGGCGACGGTCATCCTCGGCCTGCTGGCCCCGGTGGTCGCGGCGACGCCGGTCCACCTGGACCTGGCGGTGGTGGCGAGCATGGTGGCGCTCGGCGTGTTCGGCACGGGCATCGCGTATGTCTGGAACGTCCGCATCATCGCCGCTTGGGGCGCGGCCAACGCCTCCGCGGTGACCTACCTCACACCCGTGGTCGGAGTGCTGCTCGGCGTGCTCGTGCTGGGCGAACCGGTGAGCTGGAACCAGCCGGCCGGCGCGCTCCTGGTGGTGCTGGGCATCCTCGCCGCGCACGGACGCCTGCGGCGACGCAGGCCCGAACCCGCACTCGTCAGCCGTTAGACACACCGATGGGGCGGCCGCCGAAGCGACCGCCCCATCGAGCGTCGGACTACAGGTACTGACCGGTGTTCGTGGCGGTGTCGATCGCCCGCCCCGAGTCCTGGTTCTTGCCGGTGACGAGCGTGCGGATGTAGACGATCCGCTCGCCCTTCTTGCCGGAGATCCGGGCCCAGTCGTCCGGGTTGGTGGTGTTGGGCAGGTCCTCGTTCTCCGCGAACTCGTCGACGATCGCGTCGAGCAGGTGCTGCACGCGGAGACCCGGCTGCTGGGTCTCGAGCACCGACTTGATCGCCGACTTCTTCGCCCGGTCCACGATGTTCTGGATCATCGCGCCCGAGTTGAAGTCACGGAAGTACAGGACCTCCTTGTCCCCGTTGGCGTAGGTCACCTCGAGGAACCGGTTCTCGTCGCTCTCCTCGTACATCCGCTCGACCGTGTGCTGGATCATCGCGTCGAACGTCGCCTTGGCGTCGCCGCCGAACTCGGCGAGGTCGTCGGCGTGGATCGGCAGGCCTTCGGCCAGGTACTTGGAGAAGATGTCCTTCGCGCCTTCGGCGTCCGGACGCTCGATCTTGATCTTGACGTCGAGCCGGCCCGGCCGCAGGATCGCCGGGTCGATCATGTCCTCGCGGTTGGAGGCGCCGATGACGATGACGTTCTCCAGGCCTTCGACACCGTCGATCTCCGACAGCAGCTGGGGCACGATCGTGGTTTCCACGTCGGACGAAACGCCCGACCCACGGGTCCGGAAGATCGAGTCCATCTCGTCGAAGAACACGATCACCGGGGTGCCCTCGGAGGCCTTCTCCCGCGCTCGCTGGAAGATCAGGCGGATGTGCCGCTCGGTCTCCCCGACGAACTTGTTGAGCAGCTCGGGACCCTTGATGTTCAGGAAGTAGGACTTCCCGTCCTCGTTGTCGCCCCGCGCCGCGGCCACCTTCTTGGCCAGCGAGTTCGCGACCGCCTTGGCGATGAGCGTCTTGCCGCAGCCCGGCGGGCCGTAGAGCAGGACGCCCTTGGGCGGGCGCAGCTGGTACTCCTGGTACAGGTCGGCGTGCAGGAACGGCAGTTCCACCGCGTCGCGGATCTGCTCGATCTGCCGGGTGAGGCCACCGATGTCCTCGTAGCGGACGTCGGGCACCTCCTCCAGCACGAGATCCTCGACCTCCGCCTTCGGCACGCGCTCGTACGCGTAGCCGGCCTTGGAGTCGACCAGGAGCGAGTCGCCCGGCTTGAGCGGCTGCTCGGCAAGCAGATCGGAGAGCAGGACCACCCGCTCTTCGTCCGCGTGCCCGACCACCAGCGCGCGAAGGCTGCCGCCCTCGACGTCGGCGGCGAGCACCTCACGCAAGGCACACACCTCGCCGGTGCGTTCGAATCCGCCGGCCTCGACCACGGTGAGCGCCTCGTTGAGCCGCAGCGCCTGGCCGCGACGCAACGACGAGAGCTCGACCGCGGGCGATACCGACACCCGCATCTTCCGGCCGGCCGTGAAGACGTCCACCGTGTTGTCCTCGTACGCCTCGACGAAGACGCCGTACCCGGACGGTGGCTGGGCCAGCCGGTCGACTTCCTCACGCAGCGCGAGGAGCTGTCCTCGCGCCTCACGCAGGGTTTCGACCAGTTTGGTGTTGCGCTCGGTGAGCTGGCTCACCCTTTCCGACGCCTCGGCGAGCCGCTGTTCGAGCACTCGGTTCTGCCGTGGCGAGTCGGTCAGTTTGCGGCGCAGCAGCGCCACTTCCTCCTCGAGAAAACGGATCTGCCGAGCCTGCTCGTCCGCCGTCGTCCCAGCTCCGGATGTTGCTGAAGGGTCGGCCTCCTCGCGCCGACCTCCGGGAAGGTCATGATGCATCGGGCACCTCCTCGGAGTGCTTTTCATTCCACGGTACCGGCGATCACCGACAAGAAAAGGCCTTTCCGGATCACAAGATCGGCGCGTCGCGGTTTCCTCGCCTGGTCCAGCACGGACATTCCCGCAGCGCAAGAGGCCATTTCGGTGCCGTGGCCCCGGCGCGTCGCGGGCCGATCCGGGCCAGGACGAACCAAGCACGTCGGGAGTACCCGCCCCCGGGACGGCCCAACCGCGCCCGTGGATGACGATTCGGGCCAGTTCCGCCCTAACCGCGCGGCGGTCCCCCGCGATGGCTAGCATCGGGCCGACGTCGGCCGCTCCAGGGCCGGGTCACCGTCTTGACGCGAGGGGGCACCACCCATGACCTACCCGCCGCAGCAACCGGGCGGCTACGGGCAGCAGCCCGGCGGCTACGGGCAGCAGCCCGGGCCGTACGGCCAGCAGCCCGGCGGCTACCCCCAGAGCGGCCCGCAGCCCCAGCCGGGCTACGGCGGCACCCAGCAGTTCGGCCAGCCCGACCCCTACGGCCAGCCGCAGCAGGGCGGTTACCCGCCCCAGACGGGCCCTCAGCCCCAGCAGGGCTACCCGCAGTACGGGCAGCAGGACCAGTGGGGCCAGCCCCAGCAGCAGCCGGGCTTCGGCGGTTACGACCAGTACGGGGGCGGCGGCTTCGGCGACGCTCCCCCGCCCAGGAAAAAGAAGACCGGGCTCATCGTCGGCATCGCGGCCGCCGCGGTGGTCCTCGTCGGCGGCGGCGTGACCTGGTTCGTCCTGGCCAACCAGGACGACGGCAACACCGCGGCACCCCCTGCCAGCAGCAGCTCGGCGGCGCCGACGTCCGCGCCGAAGACGTCGGCCCCGAAGAGCAAGACGACCTCGCCGTCCAGCCCGTCGACGAAGAGCACCAAAGCCGCCTCCGGGCCGGCGCCGTCCGGCAAGGACAGCTCGCAGGACCTGTTCGACACGACGATCGCCGCCTACAACGCGGGCGACGAGAAGGCGCTGGCCGACACCATCTGCCGGAGCGTCTTCGAGGGCACCACGGGCGAGATCCCGAAGGTCACGGTGAAGCTGACCGGCACGCCGCAGGACACCGGGGACAAGTCCACCGTGCGCTACTCGGCGACGGACGGCAGCAAGACCAAGGTCGGCACGATGTCGGCCCAGAAGGAATCCGGCCTGTGGTGCCTGTCCAACGTGAAGGCGGACGGCTCGTGAGCCCGCGCCGTCGGTGAACCGGGTGCTCGCCGCCGGGCTCGTGCTGCTCGGCGTGGCCGGTGCGGGCGTGGTGCTGGGACTGCTGCTCGTCGCGCCGTCCGGTACCGCGCCCACGCCGTCGAGCGCCTCGCCGCCGCCGGCCCGGACTTCGGCTTCGGCGGCGCCGAGCGCGGTCGACACGGCCGCGGTGAACGTGCTGGCCCGTGCGATCGTCGACGCGATCAGGGCCCACGACTCGGCGGCGTTCGGCAAGCTGACGTGCCGCCCGCAGAGCGTGGAGGCCCTGGCGCAGCTGCAGCGGACGTGGGACGCGGCCGGCCCGGTGACGGCGACCCTGAAGGAGCCGCCGGAGGTCCGCGGCGAGTCCGCGACGGCGAAGGTGCACGTCGAGGCGGCGGGCGGGACGAAGGACACGCCCTTCCCGCTGCACAAGGAGTCCGGCCGGTGGTGCGTTCCGGGTTAGCCCGGGTGCGTCAGCCCTTGCCCTTGGCGGGCCGGCGCGACACGCGCGGGGACACGGTCCCGTCCGCGAGCCGGCGGGCCGTGAGCAGGAACGCCGTGTGCGCGACCATCCGGTGGTCCGGGCGCACCGCCAGGCCCACCACGTGCCACGGCCGCATCAGCGTTTCCCACGATTCGGGCTCGGTCCAGCACTGCTGCTCGCGAAGCGACTCCGTGACGCGTGAGAGCTGCGTCACGGTCGCGACGTAGACGGTCAGCACGCCGCCCGGCACCAGGTGGGCGGCCACGTTCGGCAGCTGGTCCCACGGGGCGAGCATGTCGAGCACGACCCGGTCGACCTCGCCCTCGTGCGACGCCAGGTCCGCCACCGTCAGTGACCAGTTTTCCGGCTTCTCGCCGAAGAACTTCACGACGTTGTGCTCGGCGTGCACGGCGTGGTCGTCCCGGATCTCGTACGAGTGGACGCTCCCGGCCGGACCCACCGCGCGCAGCAGCGAGCAGGTCAGCGCGCCGGAGCCGGCGCCGGCTTCGAGCACGCGGGCGCCCGGGAAGATGTCGCCCCACATCACGATCTGCGCGGCGTCCTTCGGGTAGATCACCTGCGCGCCGCGGGGCATCGAGAGCACGTAGTCCGGCAGCAGCGGGCGCAGCGCGAGGTACGTCGACCCGCCCGCGGACGTCACCACCGAGCCCTCGGGACGGCCGATGAGGTCGTCGTGGGCGAGCCCGCCGCGGTGGGTGTGGTACTCCCCGCCGTCGGCCAGCGTCAAGGTGTAGTGCCGCCCCTTCGAGTCGGTCAACTGCACCCGATCACCCGCGCGAAACGGTCCGCTGACCGACAACACTTCCTCCAGTACCCCGAATGGCCGACACCAGATCTTCGCAGGCCGCCCGGGCCGGTGGGTCAGCGGGTACGGCGGTTCAGCGCGGCGCGCAGGTCGTCCCGGCGCAGCACGCCAGCCGGGCGGCCTTCGTCGTCGACCACCAGGAACTGCCACGCGGCGGTTTCGCGGACGCGTTCGACGACGTCCTCCCCCGGCTCCGAGGCCAGCAGGACGGTCTCGGCCCGGATCGGCTCGGCCGCGAGCTCCGCCGGCGCGTGCGGCGACGTGCTCGCGAGGCGTTCCGCCGCGCCCGTGTCGAGCAGGCCGGCGGCGACGCCGTCGGCGCGGACCAGCACCACGCCCCGCCCGGCCGACGCGGCCAGCGCGTCCGACACCGGGCTTTCGGCGGGCAGCTGCAGCACCGGCCGCACCAGCTCGCCGAGGTCCAGACCTTCCGGCCAGGTGCGACGCGTCTCGGCGGCCAGCTCCGACCGCGCGCCGAGGATCACGAACCACGCCGTGACGACGCAGACGCCGAGGCGCAGCCAGCGGTCCGGGCTGCCGGTCGCCAGGCCCCACAGCGCCCACACGAGCAGCCCCGCGGCGACGATCCCGCCGCCGGCGACCGCGGCGCGCGTGCCCTTCGCGCGGATCCCCGTCGCCGCCCAGACGCCCGCGCGGACCAGCCGGCCGCCGTCCAGGGGCAGGCCGGGCAGCAGGTTGAACACGCCGACGGCGAGGTTCGCCACGGCGCACTCGGCCACCAGCATCCAGACCGCGCCGTCGGGCGGGACGGCGAACATCAGCAGGCCGCAGAACCCGCCCAGCAGCAACGACACCGCCGGGCCCGCCGCAGCGACCAGGCCCTCGTGGACGGGCCGCTTCGGCGTCCGGGCCACTTCGGACAGGCCGCCGAGGAGGAAGAGGCGCAGCCGCCGCACCGGGATCCCCAGCCGCAGCGCGGCCAGGCAGTGGCCTAGCTCGTGCGCCAGCACCGACAGGCCCAGCAACAGCGCGAACGCGCCCGCGAGCACCCACGACGTCAGCGTCGAGGCGTCCGGGAGCAGCCGTCCGACCAGCGGCGCGTACAGCACGACGACGACCAGCGAGCCGATCCACCAGGACGGCGCCAGCAGCACGGGCACGCCGGCGACCCGGAACAGCAGGAGCCCGCCGTCCGAGCGGACGGCCTGCCGGGTGCCCCCGGTGCCCTGCTCACTGGTCGCGGCCATGCGGGAGAGCCTAGAGCCCCCGGTGTGGGTACCGGGTGATCCGGGTCCGGTGGTGTCGCACACGGACACCCACGTACCCGGCCGGCCGACACACGTGCCTGGGCGGACGACACGCGTACCTGGATGGACGACACGCGTACCTGGATGGACGACACGGCTCCGGGGTCGTGTCGTCCGTCGGCGTACGCGTGTCGGCCATCGGGGTACGCGTGTCGTCCGTCGGCGTGCGCGTGTCGGCCGGTGTGGGGGTGTGGGCGTTGCGGTCGCCGGAACTGTCGTACCCCGGCGTTACGCTCTGCCCATGCCCGACCCCGACACCGTCACCACGGAACCCCCGGCCTCCGCCGTCGCCACGCAGGTGCGGCGGCGGCCCGCGTTGTCGCCGTCGAGGGCCAGCGACTTCAAGCAGTGCCCGCTGCTCTACCGGTTCCGCGCGGTCGACCGGCTGCCGGAGGTCCCGACCAAGGCCCAGCTGCGCGGCACGCTCGTCCACTCGGTGCTGGAGCGGCTGTTCGCGCTGCCGGCCGCCGAGCGCGTTCCGGCACAGGCGCGGGAGCTGCTGGGCCCGGCGTGGACGCAGCTGTCCGAGGACCGTCCGGAGTGGACCGAGCTGTTCGACGGCGAGAAGCCCGACGACCACGCGGACTGGTTGCGGTCGGCGGAAAAGCTCCTGGACGCCTACTTCGAGCTGGAGGACCCGCGGCGGCTCGAGCCGGAGGCGTGCGAGCTGCACGTCGAGATCGAGCTCGGCTCCGGCGTGCTGCTGCGCGGCTACATCGACCGCGTCGACGTCGCGCCGACCGGCGAGATCCGGGTCGTCGACTACAAGACCGGTGCCGCGCCGCGGGAAATCGGCGAGGCCAAGGCGATGTTCCAGATGAAGTTCTACGCCGTGGTGCTGTGGCGGCTGCGCGGGATCGTGCCGCGCCAGCTGAAGCTGATGTACCTCACCGACGGCCAGTCGCTCGCCTACACCCCGGACGAAGCCGAGCTGCTCCGCTTCGAGCGCACCCTCGAAGCCATCTGGCAGGCCATCCTCAAGGCGGGCAAGACCGGCGACTTCCGGGCGAACAAGAGCAAGCTGTGCAACTGGTGCGACCACCAGGCGCACTGCCCCGAGTACGGCGGCACGCCACCGGCCTACCCGGGCTGGCCGGAGCCCGACGCGGGCGACGAGACGCCGCTGGACCGGGCCGACTGATGGCCGACGCCTTCTACGTCCCGCTCGGCGACGGCCGGTTCTCCGCGACCGCCCACACCGCCGGTCCCTGGTCGGCCGAGTCCCAGCACTTCGGCCCGCCGTCGGCGTTGCTGGTCCGCGCCCTCGAAAACGTCGAACCCGCGCACCCGGCGGAGCTCGCGCGGGTGACCGTCGAGATCCTCGGCCCGGCCCCGGTCACCGACCTCGCCGTGCGGGCCCGCGTCGAGCGGCCCGGCCGGTCGGTCGAGCTGCTGCAGGCCGAGCTGGCGACCGCGGACCGCGTGGTCGCGCGAGCTTCGGCGTGGCGCATCGCGACGTCGGACACCTCGGAGATCGCCACGGACGCCGGGCCGCTGATGCCCGCGCCCGACAGCGTCACGGAGTCGCCGTGGCCCGAAGGCTGGCAGGCCGGCTACCTCGACGCGGTGGAGTGGCGCGCGGTCCGCGGCGGCATGGACGTGCCCGGCCCGGCGGCGGTCTGGGCCCGCCAGCGCGTCCCGCTGGTCGACGGCGAGGAGCCGAGCGGGCTGCAGCGCCTGTTCGCCATCGCCGACTCCGGCAACGGCGTCTCGAACTACCTCGACCCGCGCAAGTGGTGGTTCATCAACTCCGAGCTGACCGTGCACCTGCGGCGGCCGCCGGCGGGCGAGTGGATCGGCCTCGACGCGGTCACCCTGGTGGGCAAGCACGGCGTCGGCACGGCGACGAGCATCCTGCACGACGGCGACGGCCCGGTGGCCACCGGCGCGCAGGCGCTCATGGTGCGACCGCGACAGGCCGGGGGCGGATAGCCACCCACAACGGGCCCGCATCCAATAACCTTCGCGGAACGACCGACTTGAGGAGCGCTCCGGCATGCAGATCACCTCGGTGGTCAACCAGAAAGGCGGGGTCGGCAAGACCTCACTGAGCGTCGGCACCGCGGCCGCACTGGCCGAACAGGGCCGGCGGGTGCTGCTCGTCGACCTCGACCCGCAGGGCCACGCGACGACCGAGATGCTCGGGTTGTCCGAGGTGCCCCCCGACCGGCCGAGCCTGGCGAAAGCGCTGGCCAAGACGTGGAAGGGCCCGATCGAAGAGATCGTCGTCCCGCACCCGCGCAGCAACCTCGGCAAGGGGGGCGCGCTCGACGTCGTGCCGACGTCGCCGGGGATGTTCGACCTGATCCGGCGGCTCGACTCGTTCCGCGTGCCCGGGTGGCAGCTCGCCCGCGTCATCCAGTTCGCGAACTACGACCACTGCATCATCGACTGCCCGCCGGCGCTGGACGTGCTGACGAACAACGCGCTGGCGGCGTCGCACGGGATCCTGGTGCCGGTCCAGCCGGACAAGACGAGCATCCGCGCGCTGCGGCTGCTGGCCGACCAGGTCCGGTACGTCGAGCAGACCGTGGGGCGGCAGCCGCTGTCGTGGTTCGGCCTGGTGCCGAGCCTCTACCGGCGCCCGATCTCGCACTACGCGGCGGCCGCGCTGCAGGAGATGTACGAGTTCGGCATCCCGATGCTCTCGCACCTGCCGCTGGGCGTGGTGATGAACGAAGCGGCCGCGAACGGCGTCCCGGTGACGACGTACGCCCCGGAGACGTTGCAGGCGGTGTCGTTCCGCGAGATCGCCGCCACGCTGGACAGCTACTTGGAGCAGAACCAGGCTCCGGCGGTCGTGCCGGCCGACGAGGAGTTCGTCTTCGAGGACTTCATCTCCGAGGTGGCGGTGGCCCGCAACGTCAACGACAACGGCGCCCGCAAGGGGCTGTACGACCTGCTGCCGAAGAAGCCCAACCGGCCTCGGTGAGCTACGCGCGGGCGGGAAGCGGTTCCCCGCCCGCGCGAACGCTCAGAGACGGCAGGAGCGGATGTCCGACGCCAGGATCGCCTTGGCGCCGACCTCGGCCAGCTCGTCCATGATCAGGTTGACCTTCTTGCGCGACACCATCGCCCGCACGGCCACCCAGTCGTCGTCGGCCAACGGCGCCACCGTCGGCGACTCCAGGCCCGGCGTGATCGCGATGGCCCGCTCGACCAGCGTCCGCGGGCAGTCGTAGTCCAGCATCATGTACTGCTGAGCGAACACGACCCCGCGCAGCCGCGCGGCCAGCTGCGATTTCGCCTTGCTCTCCGCGGTGCCCTTGCGCTGCAGCAGCACGGCTTCCGACACGCAGATCGGGTCGCCGAACGCGACCAGGTTGTTCTGCCGCAGGGACCGGCCGGACTCGACGACGTCCGCGATCGCGTCCGCCACGCCCAGCTGGATCGAGATCTCGACCGCGCCGTCGAGCCGGATGACCTCGGCCTCGACGCCGTGACGGGCCAGGTCCTCGCGGACCAGCCGCGGGTACGACGTCGCGAGCCGCTTGCCGTGCAGGTCGGCCGGCTTCCAGTCCCGGCCCGCCGGCGCGGCGTAGCGGAACGTCGAACCGCCGAAGCCCAGCGCCTGGACCTCCTCCACCGGCGCGCCGGAGTCGAGCGCGAGGTCGCGGCCGGTGATGCCGAGGTCGAGGTCACCGGAGCCGACGTAGATCGCGATGTCCTTGGGGCGCAAGAAGAAGAACTCGACCTCGTTGACGGTGTCGAGCACCGTCAGGTCACGCTGCTCATGCCGCTTCCGGTAGCCCGCCTCGCCGAGCATCTCCGTCGCCGCGGCGGCGAGGGCTCCCTTGTTCGGCACGGCAACACGCAGCATTTCGCTTCTCTCCTCGTTCAGCGGTGGACCACCCGTCACAGGTAGCGGTAGACGTCCTCGGTCGACAGGCCGCGGCCGAGCATCAGCACCTGCAGCCGGTACAGCAGCTGGGAAATCTCCTCGGCCAGGCGCTCGTCGGACTCGTGCTCGGCGGCGATCCACACCTCGCCGGCTTCCTCGAGCACCTTCTTGCCCTGGGCGTGCACTCCGGCGTCGAGGGCGACGACGGTGCCGGACCCGTCGGGACGGGTACGCGCGCGCTCGGCAAGCTCCGCGAACAGCTCATCGAAGGTCTTCACGGTCTGCAGATCCTTCCACCCCGGTCCCGTCCCCGCTGCCCCGGGCCGGTCCGGATGCCGCCGATCTCACACCGAAGTGGACGCTTCCTCCCGAGGAGTGGGACACCGTTCGAAGTCGAGCAGGTACCGCTTGCGTTCGAGGCCGCCGCCGTACCCGGTGAGCGAACCGGTCGAGCCGACCAGCCGGTGGCACGGGACGATGATCGAGATCGGGTTCTTGCCGTTGGCCAGGCCGACCGCCCGCGCGGCCGCCGGCTTGCCGAGCAGCTGGGCCAGCTCACCGTACGACGCCGTTTCGCCGTACGGGATCTCGAGCAGCGCCGACCACACCGAACGCTGGAACGGCGTCCCGCGGAAGGCCAGCGGAAGGTCGAACTCGCGGCGCTGCCCGGCGAAGTACTCCCCGAGCTGGGTCTCCGTGCGGGCGAAGACCTCGCCCGCGCCGGGGTCGCCGAACGTCGGCTCGGCCGGGCGGTGGCGCTGCTCGTGCATGTACAGCCCGCAGAGGGCGTCGTCCTCGGCGACCAGCGTCAGCGGGCCGCACGGGCTGTCCACGACCGTGTGGGAACGCATTGGATCTCCTAAGCGGCGGGCATCCGGTTGATCGCGTGGTCGCCGGTGGCCCACAGGTGCTGGGTGGCGTAGGCGCGCCAGGGCCGCCACGCCTCGGAGCGGGCGACGACGGCCGCCTGGCCGCCCAGGCCGAGGGTCTCCGCGGCGTACTTGATGCCGAGGTCGGTGGGGAGGAACGCGTCCGGGTCGCCGAGGGCGCGCATGGCGATGCTCTCGACCGTCCACGGCCCGAACCCGGGCAACGCGCTCAGCGCCGCCCGCGTCGACGCCCAGTCGCTGCCCGCGCCGAGATCGAGCCCGTCCGTCAACGCCGAGACCAGCGCGAGCAGCGTGCGACGGCGGCTGCGCGGCATGGCCAGCGTCTCGGGGTCCAGTGAGGCGAGAGCCTCCGGCGAAGGGAACAGGTGGGTCAGCCCGCCCTCGGGATCCTCGATCGGCTCGCCGTGCGCGACGACGAGCCGGGCCGCGTGGGTGCGCGCCGCCGCCGTCGAAACCTGCTGCCCCAGCACGGCCCGGACGGCGAACTCGGCGCCGTCGACCGTGCGCGGGACGCGGCGCCCCGGCGCGGCCGCGACCAGCGGCGCGAGGAGCGGATCGGTGGCGAGCTGGTCGTCGACGGCGGTCGGGTCGGCGTCGAGGTCGAGCAACCGGCGGCAGCGGCTGGTGGCGGCCGGCAGGTCCCGCAGGTCGGTCAGGCTCAGCCGGCAGGCGATGTGACCGTTCTCGGGGCGCAGGGCGACGACGCCGTGGCCGTGCGGCAGCCGCAGCGTCCGCCGGTAGGCGCCGTCGCGCCACTCCTCGACGCCCGGTACGCCGGTCGCGACGAGGTGGCCGAACAGGTTGTCCGGGCAGAGCGGCTTGCGGTAGGGCAGCCGCAGCACGATCGCGCCCGCCGTGGCGGACCGCTTGCCCTTCGCCCGCTGCCGCAGCTCGGTCGGGGAAAGGGCGAACACCTCGCGGACGGTGTCGTTGAACGTCCGGATGCTGCCGAACCCGGCCGCGAGGGCCAGCTCGGTCATCGGCAGCGTGGTCGTCTCGATCAGGGTCCGCGCGGTCTGCGCGCGCTGGGCCCTGGCCAGGGCGAGCGGGCCGGCGCCCAGCTCGGCGAGCACCTGGCGCTGGACCTGCCGGACGCTGTAGCCGAGCCGGGCGGCGAGACCGTCGACGCCTTCGGTGTCGACGACGCCGTCGGCGATCAGCCGCATCGCCCGCGCGACGAGGTCGGCACGCTCGTTCCACAGCGGTGACCCCGGGCTGGCGTCCGGGCGGCAGCGCTTGCACGCCCGGAAACCGGCCTGCTGCGCGGCCGCCGCGCTGGGGTAGAAGCTCATGTTCTGCCGCTTGGGCGGCACCACCGGGCAGCTGGGCCGGCAGTAGATCCGGGTGGTCAGGACCGCGCAGTAGAACCACCCGTCGAAGCGGGCGTCCTTCCCCTGCACGGCCCGCACGCACCGTTCGAAGTCCTCGTGCACGCGCTCCAGCATCGCCGACCCGCGACGCCGGGGCTAGCGGGAATGCGACACGGCCGTGCTCAGCCCAGCAGGGCCGCCAGCGCCGGTACGTCGACGCCCACGAGCGAGTCGCGGAACACGCGCCGCTCCCCCGGCTCGACCGGGACGTCGTTGGGGATCACCAGCACCGTGCAGCCCGCCGCGACGGCCGACTCCGTGCCCGGCGGCGAGTCTTCGACCGCGACGCACCGCGCCGGGTCGACGCCGAGCAGCTCCGCGCCCTTGAGGTACGGGCGCGGGTGCGGCTTGTTGAGCCCGTCGACCTCGTCACCGCAGACCGTGACGTCGAAGAAGTCCCGGCCGATCGTGTTGAGGGCCAGCTCGGTGAGGTCCCGCTCGGTGGAAGTGACCAGGGCCGAGCGCAAACCGGCTTCACGCACCGCGATCAGCGCCTCGCGGGCGCCCGGGCGCCACGGCAGCGCGTCGTCGAACAGCCCGGCCGTGCGCCGGCGGATCTGGTCACCGGTCGAGGCGATCGCCTCGGGGTTCACGGGCAGGCCGACGACCTCGAGCAGGTACGCCGACGTGTCGTCCATGTTGGACCCGACGAGCGTCATCCGCTGCTCTTCGGAAAGCTTGCCGCCCAAGGCTTCCGCCGTCTCGTAGAGCGCGACGTCCCACAGCTTCTCGGAATCGACGAGCGTGCCGTCCATGTCCCAGAGCACGGCGGCCAATCCGTCCACAGTGGAGTCTCCTCAGGTGTTGAAGTACTTGGCTTCCGGGTGGTGGCAGACGATCGCGTCGGTCGACTGCTCGGGGTGCAGCTGGTACTCCTCGGACAGCTTGACGCCGATGCGGCCCGGCTCGAGGAGCGCGACGATCTTCGCCCGGTCCTCGAGATCGGGACAGGCGCCGTAGCCCAGGGAGAACCTCGCTCCACGGTAGCCGAGCTTGAAGAAGTCCTCGACGTCGTCCGGGTCCTCTGAGGCGACCGCCACACCGCCGGGGAAGGTCAGCTCGCCCCGGATGCGGCAGTGCCAGTACTCGGCGAGCGCCTCGGTGAGCTGGACGCCGAGGCCGTGCACCTCGAGGTAGTCGCGGTAGGCGTCGGCGGCGAACAGCTCGTTCGCGTAGTCGGCGATCGGCTGGCCCATGGTGACGACGGTGAACGGCACGACGTCCACCTCGCCGGACTCGCGCGGGCGGTAGAAGTCGGCCAGGCAGAGCCGGCGGTCGCGGCGCTGACGCGGGAAGGTGAACCGCAGCCGCTCGGGCGCGTCCGCCTCGGGTTCGGTGAGCACGACCAGGTCGTCGCCCTCGGCGACGCACGGGAAGTAGCCGTAGACGACGGCCGCGTGGGCCAGGACGCCGTCCGCGGTCAGCCGGTCGAGCCAGTACCGCAGCCGCGGCCGGCCTTCGGACTCGACGAGCTCGTCGTACGTCGGGCCGGCGCCGCCGCGGGCGCCCTTGAGGCCCCACTGCCCCATGAAGGTCGCGCGCTCGTCGAGCATCGCGGCGTAGCCGGCCAGCGGAACTCCCTTGACCACGCGGCTGCCCCAGAACGGCGGCACCGGCAGCGGGACGTCGGTGGCGACGTCCGACCGCGCGGCCTGCGGCCCTTCGAGGGCTTCCTCCTCGGCCTTGCGGGCTTTGCGCGCTTCGGCGATCCGCAGCGAGCGTTCGCGGCGTTCCTTGCGCTCCTGCCGCTTCTTCTCCGCGTCGGCGTCCACCCGCGGTGACTCCCCGCGCTTGGCCGCCATGATCGCGTCCATCAGCCGCAGTCCCTCGAACGCGTCCCGCGCGTAGCGGACGTCGCCGGAGTAGAGCTCCGAAAGGTCGTTCTCCACATAGGACCGGGTCAGGGCCGCGCCGCCCAGCAGCACCGGCCAGCGGGCGAAGACGCCCCGGGAGTTCATCTCCTGGAGGTTCTCCTTCATGATCACCGTGGACTTCACCAGCAGCCCGGACATCCCGATCGCGTCGGCGCCGTGCTCGTCCGCCGCATCGAGGATGGTCGTGATCGGCTGCTTGATGCCGAGGTTGACCACCTCGTAGCCGTTGTTGGACAGGATGATGTCGACGAGGTTCTTGCCGATGTCGTGCACGTCGCCGCGGACGGTCGCCAGCACGATCCGGCCCTTGCCCGTGTCGTCGCCGGTCTCCATGTGCGGCTCGAGGTGCGCGACGGCCGCCTTCATCACCTCGGCGGACTGCAGCACGAACGGCAGCTGCATCTGCCCGGACCCGAACAGCTCGCCGACGGTCTTCATGCCGGACAGCAGCGTGTCGTTGATGATCTCCAGCGCGGGCCGCTGCTCCAGGGCCGCGTCGAGGTCGGCGGCGAGGCCGGTGCGCTCGCCGTCGACGATCCGGCGTTCCAGGCGCTCGAACAGCGGCAGCGCGGCCAGCTCCTCCGCGCGGGAAGCTCGGGTCGACGCCGCGCTCACACCCTCGAACAGGGCCATCAGCTCCTGCAGCGGGTCGTAGCCTTCGCGGCGGCGGTCGTAGACGAGGTCCAGGGCCACCGCGCGCCGGTCGTCCGGGATCCGCGCCATCGGCAGGATCTTCGACGCGTGCACGATCGCGGTGTCGAGCCCGGCCTGGACGCACTCGTGCAGGAACACGGAGTTCAGCACCTGCCGTGCGGCCGGGTTGAGCCCGAAGGAGATGTTCGACAGGCCGAGCGTGGTCTGGACCTCGGGGTGGCGCCGCTTGATCTCGCGGATGGCCTCGATCGTCTCGATGCCGTCGCGGCGCGACTCCTCCTGGCCGGTGGCGATGGTGAAGGTCAGGGCGTCGATGATGACGTCGGACGTCCGCAGGCCCCACTTGCCGGTGATGTCGGCGATCAGCCGGGACGCGATGTCGGCTTTATTGGCCGCCGTCCGCGCCTGGCCCTCTTCGTCGATGGTGAGGGCGACGACGGCCGCGCCGTACTCGCTCACCAGGTCCATGACCTGGGTGAACCGGGATTCCGGGCCGTCGCCGTCTTCGTAGTTGACGGAGTTGACCGCGCAGCGGCCGCCAAGCCGCTGCAGGCCGGCGCGCAACACCGGGACCTCGGTGGAGTCCAGCATGATCGGCAGGGTCGACGCCGTGGCCAGGCGCCCGGCCAGCTCGGCCATGTCGGCGGTGCCGTCGCGGCCGACGTAGTCGACGCAGAGGTCGAGCAGGTGGGCGCCGTCACGGGTCTGTTCGCGGGCGATCTCGACGCAGTCGTCCCAGCGGCCTTCGAGCATCGCCGTGCGGAACGCCTTGGAGCCGTTGGCGTTGGTGCGTTCGCCGATCATCAGCACGCTGGCGTCCTGCTTGAACGGCACCGCCTGGTACAGCGAGGACACGCCGGGCTCGGGACGCGGCCGCCGCGGGACCGGCGCGGTGTCCGCCACCGCGGCGGCGAGCTGCCGGATGTGCTCGTCGGTGGTGCCGCAGCAGCCGCCGACCAGGCCGACGCCGAACTCGCGCACGAACCCGGTCAGGGCTTCGACCAGCGCTTCCGGGCCGAGCGGGTACGCGGCGCCGTCCGGGCCCAGCTCCGGCAGGCCGGCGTTCGGCATGACCGACAGCGGCACCCGGGCGTGCTTGGCCAGCTGCCGCAGGTGCTCGCTCATCTCGGCGGGCCCGGTGGCGCAGTTGAGCCCGATCAGGTCGATGCCGAGCGGCTCCAGTGCCGCCAGTGCGGCGCCGACCTCGGTGCCGAGCAGCATGGTGCCGGTCGTTTCGACGGTGATCGAAGCGAGGATCGGCACGAACCGCCCTTCGGCCGCCATCGCCCGCTTCGCGCCGATGATCGACGCCTTGGTCTGGAGGATGTCCTGGGTGGTCTCGACGATCACCGCGTCGACGCCGCCGGCCAGCAGGCCGCGGACTTCCTCCTGGTAGGCGTCCCGCAGCGTGGTGAACGGCGCGTGGCCGAGCGTCGGCAGCTTCGTGCCGGGGCCGGCCGAGCCGAGGACGAAGCGCGGGCGGTCCGGCGTCGCGAACTCGTCGGCGGTCTCCCGGGCCAGCCGCGCGCCGGCTTCGGCGAGCTCGGCGATGCGGCAGGTGATGTCGTACTCGGCGAAGTTCGCGAAATTGGCCCCGAAAGTGTTCGTCTCGACGGCGTCCGCGCCCGCCTCCAGGTAGCCCCGGTGCACCGAGCGGACCACGTCCGGCCGGGTGACGTTGAGGATCTCGTTGCAGCCTTCGAGGCCGTCGAAGTCGTCCAGGCTCAGGTCGTGGGCCTGCAGGGCGGTGCCCATCGCGCCGTCGGCCACCAGTACGCGCGAGCGGAGGGCTTCGAGGAACGGCGACGACACCCGGTCGGACATGCTGAACAGGGTAAGGCCGGTGGTCGTAGGCTGGTCCGGTGAGTGAGCCCGACGACGAGACCCCGCGGCCGCCCGGCGACCGCACCGAACCCTCCCGGCCGCTGATGGTGGTCGCCTTCGAAGGCTGGAACGACGCAGGTGACGCGGCCAGCCGGGCGGTCGAGCACCTGCAGCTGAACTGGGACGCCACGCCACTGGCCGAACTGGAGCCCGACGACTACTACGACTTCCAGGTCAGCCGCCCGACCGTCCGCATGGTGGACGGCGTCACTCGACGGGTGGACTGGCCGACGACAACGCTGTCGGTGTGCCGCCCGGACGGGTTCGACCGTGACGTGGTCCTCGTGCAGGGCCCTGAGCCGAACATGCGCTGGCGCGCCTTCTGCGCCGAGCTGCTGGAGCACATCAAGCAGCTGGACGTCGCGACCGTGGTGACCCTCGGCGCGCTGCTCGCCGACACCGCGCACACGCGCCCGGTCCCGGTCACCGGGACGGCGTACGACAAGGACACCGCGTCGCTCTACGGGCTCGAGATGAACAACTACCAGGGTCCCACCGGCATCGTCGGGATCCTGCAGGACTACTGCGTGCAGGCGGGCATCCCGGCCGTGTCGATCTGGGCCGCGGTGCCGCACTACGTGTCGCACCCGCCGTCCCCGAAGGCGACGCTGGCGCTGCTGCACAAGCTGGAGGACATCCTCGACGTCGAGATCCCGCTGGGCGCACTGCCCGAGCAGTCCGAGGAGTGGCAGCGCACGGTCAGCGAGATGGCCGACGAGGACGAAGAGATCAGCGAGTACGTCCGCGGGCTCGAAGAGCGCGGCGACGCGCAGACCGAGGTCGAGCCCGAGGAGGTCAGCGGCGACAAGATCGCCGCCGAGTTCGAGCGCTACCTGCGCCGCCGCGGCCGAGGCGGCGGACAGGAAGGCTTCGGCCTGCGCTGATCCACTCCGAGCCGAGCCGCTACTTCAGCCAGCTGGTGGCGAACGCCCGCGCGGGGTTCGCCACCAGCATGGCGGTGACGACGTCGCCGCCGAGCAGTTTCGTCAGCCGCGGCGCCAGCGTCGTGAGCAGGTAGGACGCCCCGGGCTGGTGGCGGGCCGCCGCGGTCGTGGTGTCGCCGCCCAGCAGGATCTGCCCGCCGTGCCCGGCCCCGACCAGTGCTTCGAGGCCGTCGAAGAGCCGAGCGTCGGTGGCGTGGTTGGCCCGGGACGGGCCGTCGAACCCGAGGAAGACGCCGGTGCCGGCGATCTCGCGCTGCAGCGGCAGGTCCGGGTTGCGGTTGAGGTGCCCGAGGATCACCCGTTCGGGCGGCACATCCAGCTTCTCGCACAGCAGCTCGGCCACTTCGAGGGCCGCGGTGCCCAGTTCGAGGTGCACCGCGATGGTCGCGCCGGTCTCCTGGTGGGCGATCGCCGCGGCGGTGAGCGTCAGCCGCGCGTGCGAGTCGATCGTGTGGAACGCGCCGGCCACCTTGACCAGCCCGGCGCGCGGGCCGGTCCGCGGCTCGTCCGGCAGGTCGGCGGGCTGCGTGCCCTCGGTCAGGTCGGCGACGAAGACGCGGACCAGGTCGTCGACGACGCGGCTCAGGATCACCGGCGCGTAGTGCTCGGCGCGGTGGAGGCCCGTGGCCGCGACGACGTGCACCCCGACCTCGCCCGACATCCAGGCCAGCTCCCGGGTCCGGCGCGTGAGGCCGTACGGCGTCCACTGCACCAGTGCCTGGCCGCCGGCGCTCTGGAAGGCGAGCAGTTCGTGCGCGGCTTCCGCGGGGTCGTCCAGCTCCTGGCCGGGCAGCAGCTTCGAGGCGAAGAAGAGGTGGTCGTGCGAGTTCGTCACGCCCAGTTCGGCGGGATCGATGTCGCCCAGCACCGTGCGGACCTTGGGTTCCCCAGTCACGGGTCCGAGTGTAACGCCTCACCCGTTACGATGACGAGGTGTCCGAAGAATTCCGCCTCGACATGGGCGCACCCTGGCTGAACCTGCTCGCCACCCGCGGGACGCACTTCGGCCCGCGGCCGGTCGAGCGCATCCCGACGGTGGAGCGACTGCGCGACTGGCTGGCCCTGGTTGGGCTGACCCCCCTCACGCCCGTCACGCACGCCGACCTGCGCGAGGCTCACCGGCTCCGCGAGATCCTGCGTGAGCTGGCGCTGGGCGCGGTCGACGGGGTGGCACCGAAAGCCGACCAGGTGCGCCCGCTGACGACGTTCCTCACGACCGAGCCGGTCCACCTGGCCGCACTCGACCGCCTGCATCGCAGCGCCCCGCAGACCGCGTCGGATGCCTTCGCGCGGCTGGCCCACCAGGCGGCCGACTGGCTCACCGGACCGCTGCGCGACGACCTGCGCGCGTGCCCGGAGCAGGACTGCCGGGGCGTGTTCGCCGATCCCGGCGGGCGGCGCCGGTGGTGTCCCTCCCCCGCCTGCGCGAGCCGGGGCCGGGTGCGCGCGCTCAGGGAGCGGCGCCGCGCGGAGTCATGACGGCCACAGGATCCGGCGCATCGGCACGGCGCCCCGGGCCCGCTTCCGCCACTCGCGCGGGTAGCCGAGCGACACCTCTTCGAACCGGACGCCGTCGGCCTCGGTCGTGCGCGGGATGTGCAGGTGGCCGTAGACGGCGATCTCCGCGCGGTAGCGGACGTGCCAGTCCTCGGTCTTCGTGGTGCCGCACCACAGCGCGAACTCCGGCCAGTACAGCGGCGCCGTCGGGTGGCGGTGCAGCGGCCAGTGCGACATCAGGATCGTGCCGTGGTCCTCGGGGATCGCGTCGAGGCGTCCGGTGCTGATCTTGAGCCGGTCCTCGCACCACGCCTGCCGGCTCGGGTACGGATCCGGGTGCAGGAAGTACTCGTCCGTGCAGACCACGCCGGCGGCCCGGGCCTGGCTCAGGGCCTCCTCCAGGGACTTGCCCTCGGCCTCGGGGGTGCGCCAGCTGTAGTCGTAGAGCAGGAACAACGGCGCGATCGTCAGGGGACGCGCGCCGTGCCGCCAGACGGGGAACTCGTCTTCGGGCGTGAGCACGTCGATCGCGCGGCACTGCTCGACGAGGTACTCGTAGCGCGCCTGCCCGCGAAGCTGGCATTCGTCGTTGTTCGTGGTCCACAGCTCGTGGTTGCCCGGCACCCAGACGACCTTCGCGAACCGCTCGCGCAGGGTCTTCAAGGTCCCGATGGTCGCCTCGGCCCGCTCGGCGACGTCCCCGGCGACGAGCAGCCAGTCACCGGGGGTCTCCGGGACGACGTCGTCGAGGATCGGGCCGTTGCCCTCGTGGGTCACGTGGAGGTCGCTGGTGGCGAAGAGGTGCGGCACCCCTCCACCGTAACCATCGAAGACGGGGAAGTTCCGCGAATCCCGCGCTTCCGCGCCAGCATGAGCACTCCGGCGAGCACGTAGACGCCGGCCTGGATGTCCAGCAGCAGCGCCGGGCCGGTCGTCGCGACCAGCGTGCCCGCCAGCAGCGCCCCCACCGTCGTGAACGTCGCGATCGCGGCGAACGCCGTGCTCAGCACCCGGCCCGCCCGCTCCGGGGCCACCGCGCTCTGGATCTCCGACAGCACGCCCGCGCCCGCGGCCACGCCCGGTGCGCCGACCAGGACGAACAACCCCACGTACAGCCCCAGCGCGGTCGTCACCAGGTAGAGGTTCCAGATCACCGCGGAAATCAGGCCCAGCGCGATCGAACCCCAGCCGAGCAGCGTCGCCGGCGCCACCCGCCGCGCCACCGTGGCCAGCGCGAACCCGGCCGCCAGCCCGCCGATCGCCTGCACGCCGCGCAGCAGGCCCGCGTCGGCTTCGCTGCCGCCCAGCACGTCCAGGACGTACACCACGAACAGCACCAGGAACATGCCCTGCGCCAGGGACGTGAACACGACCGCGAGCCCCGTCCGCCACAGGCGGCGGTTGCGCGTGATCTCGCGCAGGCCGTCGAGCCAGGCCCGCACCACCGGCTCGGGCGCGGCGGCCGGCACCGGCGCGCTCACCCGGCGGAACGGCTTGGCCAGCAGCGCCGCCGCCACCGCCAGCACCACCAGGTACCCGGTGACGACGTCGGCGAGCCCGCCGAAGCCGAGCAGCGCGCCGCCCGCCCAGCCGCCGGCCAGCCGCGCGACGCTGCCGTTCACGCTCATCAGCCCGTTCGCCCCGGTGACCTCCTCGACGCCGACCAGCTCCGGGACCAGGGCGTTGCGCGCCGGTTCGAACACCGACGCCAAGGCCGCTTGACCGGCCATCACCGCGTACACCACGACGACGCCGGGCTCGGACAGCAGCGGCAGCGCGACGACCGCCAGCCCGCAGCAGACACCGAACAGCACGGCGCGCCGGTTCCAGCGATCGGCCACCACGCCGGCGACCGGGCTCAGCAGCACCGCGGGCAGCAAGCCGAGCACGATGCTCAGCGCCGTCGTCGCGGCGGAGCCGGTGCGCTGGAAGACGTACACCGGCAGCGCCACCTGCAGCATCCACTCGGCCGTCTCGCCGAAGAACGCGGCCACCCACAGCCGCGCGAACGCCGGAACCCCCAGCAATTGCTTCATTCCTCCGCCTTCCCCGAGTGTTCGATGCGCGGGAACGCCCGCAGGCCGACGTGCACCGGGCGCGCGTCCGCGGGGGCGTCGGTCCGGATGGCCCCGACGTAGGGCCGGACCAGCGCGTCGATCGCGGCGGTCAGCCGGGTCAGCTCCTCGGGCGTGACGCGCAGCGCGTACGTCGCCAGCCCGGACGCGGCCCGCCACGCGGGGTCGAGGCCGTCTAGCGAGTCCAGGTACCGCTGGGTCAGCTCCTGCTCGTGGCCCAGGGTCGCGCCGACCATGCCGAGCTGGGCGGCCCGGTGCGCCGGGTCGTCGGCCAGCTCCCCCATCTCGAGCCCGACCTGGCGGGCGCGCCACGGTCGTTCGCGGCCGTCCTCGGCGTCGGCCCGTTCGACGAGGCCGTACTGCGCGAGCTGCCGCAGGTGCCAGCTGCAGTTGGACGCGCTCGAGCCGACGGCCTCGGCGCACTCGCTCGCGGTGCGCGGGCCGACGGCGGTCAGGTGGTTCAGCAGCGCCGAGCGCAGCGGGTGGGACAAGGCGCGCAGCAGCTCGACGTCCTCGATCCGCTTGCGCGGTGGCAGCTCGGCCATGGGTCGTCCGATCTGAAAGTGTCATTTCGAAAGTACTCTTTCATAGTTGGTCCCGCCTGCGGGTTTGTCAAGGGGGTCGGCTATCGTTCGCGGGGCAGCCACTGCGCAGGGCAGTGACTGCTTCGTCACCCGACCTTGGATGGACGTTGCCCGACCAGCGCGAACTCGCCACCTCCGCCGCCCTCGCCCTCCCCCGCTTCGTGGGCTCGACCGCGCTCTTCCACGCCGCGGTCGCCGAGCGGATGGCCGTCACCCCGACCGAGCTGCACTGCCTGCACCTGCTCCACGGCGGGGTCAGCGACTCCCCGACCGAGCTCGCCCGGCTGCTCGGGATGTCCACGGGCGCGTTCACGCGGCTACTCGACCGGATGGCGCAGCACCGGCTCGCCGAGCGCGCCCCGGACCCGGCCGACCGCCGCCGGCTCGTCGTCCGGCCGCTGCCCGACCGGATGGCCGAGCTCGCGGAGCTGTACGCGCCGATGGCCCGGTTCGTCGGCGAGCGGCTGGCGCGCCTGGACCGGCGTCAGCTGACCGCCCTCGTCGGCTTCCTCACCGACGGGACCGCCGCCGCCGAGCAGGCGGCCGGGAACCTGCCCGATGTGACCCAGGCCATAACCAGTTGACTAACTCTACGGTTGTTGCGTTAACCTGGCTCCACTATGAAGAACTGACCCGTGCCCATCCCGCTTCCGAGGCGGCACCCGGTCGAGCCTGACGCTCCCGCGTGCCACGACGCCCGGCGGGATTTCCGCTTTCTCATCCGGGCCCGGTGATCGCGCATGTCTTCTCTTTTTCCTTTGCAGGCCAAGGACGTCGTCTTCGGCTACGGCACCCGCGTCGTCCTCGACGGCGTCACGCTGACCGCGTCGGCCGGGCAGCGGCTCGGCCTGGTCGGCGAGAACGGCACCGGCAAGTCCACACTGCTGCGGCTGCTCGCCGGGCTCGAAGAGCCGCGCTCCGGCGAGGTCCGCCGCGGCCCGGACGTCGGGTTCCTGCTGCAGGAGCTGCCGTTCGCCCTGGACGCGACCTTCGCCGACGTCCTCGACGACGCGCTCGCCGAGATCCGCGCGGCCGCCGCCCGGCTCGACGAGCTGACCGCGGCGATGACCGACCGGCCCGACGACGAAGGCGTGCTCGACGAGTACGGCCGCGTCCTGGACTGGGCCCAGGCCCACGACCTGTGGGACGCCGACCGCCGCGCGAAGCTCGTCTGCGACGGGCTCGGCCTCGGCGGCGTCGAACCCGACCGGCGGCTCGGCACGCTGTCCGGCGGGCAGCGGTCCCGGCTGGGCCTGGCCGCGCTGCTCGTCCGGCGGCCGGAAACCCTGCTGCTGGACGAGCCGACCAACCACCTCGACGACGCCGCGATGGACTTCCTCGAACGCCACCTCACCGAGCTGACCGGGATCGTCGTGCTGTCGTCGCACGATCGGGTGTTCCTCGACGCCGTCTGCACCGACATCGTCGACCTCGACCCGGCCGCGGCCGACCGCCAGGCCGGCGGGGCGGTCCGGTACGGCGGCAGCTATTCGGACTACCTCGGGCACAAGAAGGCCGAGCGGGCGCGCTGGGAACAGCGCTTCGCCGAAGAACAGGAGGAGCTGAAGGAGCTGCGGGAAACCGTCGCCGTCACCGCGCGCAACGTCGCTTACGGTCGCGCACCCCGCGACAACGACAAGTTCATCCACAAGTTCAAGGGCGCCCGCGTCCAGAAGACGATCTCGCGACGGGTGCGCGACGCCGAGCAACGGCTGGAGAACCTGGAACGCGACCAGGTCCGCAAACCGCCCGCCCCGCTGCGGTTCCGGGCGGAGCTCACCGGGCACGTGACCGGCGACGGTCCCGCGATTTCGGTGCGCTCACTGGAGGTGCCGGGACGACTGACGTTGCCCCGGCTCGACGTCGGGAGTGCGTCGCGGCTGCTCGTCACCGGCGGGAACGGGGCCGGGAAGTCGACGCTGCTGTCCGTGCTGGCGGGGCGGCTCACCCCGGCGGGCGGTGCCGTCCACTTCGGACACGGTGTGCGCGTCGGCCTGCTGGAGCAGGACGTCGCCGTTCCGGATCCGGAGCGGACGGCGGCCCGGGTGTACCGGGACGCGCTCGGCGAGGACGCTCCCCCGCTGAGCCACCTGGGCCTGCTGGCGTCCCGGGATCTCCGGCAGCCGGTCGGCGCGCTTTCGGTGGGGCAGCGGCGCCGGCTGGCCCTGGCGATCCTGCTCGCGGAACCGCCGGACGTGCTCCTGCTCGACGAGCCGACGAACCACATTTCGCTGACCCTGGCGGAAGAACTGTTCACGGCCCTGGAGTCGGCGCCGGGCGCGGTCGTCATCGCGTCCCACGACCGGTGGCTGCGCCGGGACTGGCCGGGCGACCACCTGGAGTTGGCCGACGGCCGTCCCGTCGCCGTGTAGGCCGTTATACACCCGCCGAGGGCGGAGCTTTCCCGGGAAAGCTCCGCCCTCGGGTCGTCAGAGGGTGATGCCGAGCAGGGCGTCGACGGCGGTGCGGATCAGGCCGGGCGCCGTCGCGTCCGTGCCGTCGCGGCGCAGGGCCTCGCTCGCCCACGCGTCGATCGCCGCCAGGGCCTTCGGGGTGTCGAGGTCGTCCGAAAGGTGGTCGCGCAGCCGGGAGATCGTGTCCTCGGCGGACGGTCCGGCCGGCAGGGCGACGGCTTCCCGCCAGCGCGCCAGCCGGGCCTCGGCCTCGGTCAGGAGGGTGGCCGTCCAGGCGCGGTCCTCGCGGTAGTGGCCGGCGAACAGCGCGAGCCGGATCGCGCCCGGGTCGACCTGGTCGGCCCGCAGCCGCGAGACGAACACCAGGTTCCCGCGCGACTTCGACATCTTCTCGCCGTCGAGGCCGATCATTCCCGCGTGCACGTAGTGGCGGGCGAACGGCCCGTCCTTGGCGACGGCTTCGGCGTGCGCCGCGCTGTACTCGTGGTGCGGGAAGATCAGGTCCGAGCCACCACCCTGGAGGTCGAACCCGAGGCCGAGGCGGTTGACGGCGATCGCGCTGCACTCGATGTGCCAGCCCGGGCGCCCCGCGCCCAGCTCCGACTCCCACGACGGCTCGCCCTCGCGGGCCACGCGCCACAGCAGCGCGTCCAGCGGGTGACGCTTGCCGGCGCGGTCGGGGTCGCCGCCGCGCTCGGCGAAGAACTTGGTCATGGTCGGCTCGTCGTAGTTCGATTCGTAGCCGAACCTGCCGGTCGCCGTGTGGTCGAAGTAGACGTCCGGGAACTCCGGGTCGTCCGCCCGGTAGGCGGCGCCGTTCGCGAGCAGCTTCGCGATGACCTCGACGATCTCCGGGATGCTCTCCACCGCGCCGACGAACTGCTTCGGCGGCAGTACCCGCAGGGCCACCATGTCCTCGCGGAACAGCGCCGTCTCGCGCATGCCCAGCACGACCCAGTCGTCCTGGTCGCGCTGGGCGCGCTCGAGCAGCGGCTCGTCGATGTCCGTCACGTTCTGCACGTAGTGGACGTCGTGCCCGTTGTCCCGCCACACGCGGTTCACGAGGTCGAAGGCCAGGTACGTCGCGGCGTGCCCCAGATGCGTCGCGTCGTAGGGCGTGATGCCGCAGACGTACATCCGGGCGGTGGCGCCGGGCGCGGTCGGGCGGATCTGCCCGGTGGCCGTGTCGTGGAGCCGCAGCGGGCGGGGGGTGCCGGGGATGCGGGGCACGTCGACCGATGACCAAGTCTGCATACCCCCGACTGTAAGCGCTGCCTCCGGCACCCTCCCGCCCGGTGGGACTCCTCCCCCACCTGGAGCAGCGGCTACTGCCGGCGTGCGATGTTCGCCACGATGGCGTCGCGGACGAACTCGCCGACGCCCGGCCGCTGCTCGTCCTCCCGGACGAGGAACGCGAGCTGCGCCGGCTCGGTCACGTACAGCTCACCGATGCGCCGCTGCGTCTCGTACGAGCACTCGCCCATGACCCTGGCGAGCATCTCCCGGTGTTCCTCGGCGAGGTCCGTCGCCTCGGAGCCGTCCGGGGTGCCGCCCGCGTCGAGGACGGCCCGGAGCCGGCCGACCCAGTCCCGGCGGGCCGCCTCCCCGGCCGCCAGGTCCTCCTCGGACGGTGGGGTCGCGCCCCGCCACTCGGGCGTGTCACCCCAGCGGCGCGCGGCCTCTTCCGCGTAGCCGTCCGGCTCGCGGAACCCGCCGAACACTTCGAACTTCTCCTCGGGCGTCAGTGCGTTGCCCATGGCTCTCGCCTCCATCGCGCGATCGACGGCCGCGACCATCCGCCCCAGTTCGCCCATCCGCGCGACCAGCAGCTCCCGCTGCCTCTTCAGGTGCGCGCCGGCGTCGGTACCGGGGTCGTCGACGAGGGTCGCGATCGTCTCGAGGGGGAACCCGAGCTCCCGGTAGAACAGGATGCGCTGCAGCCGGTCGAGATCGTCGTCGTCGTAGCTGCGGTACCCCGAGCTCGTCCGCCCGCTCGGGCTGAGCAGGCCGATCTCGTCGTAGTGGTGCAGCGTCCGGACGGTGATCCCGGCGAGTGCGGCGACCTTGCCCACGGGATGCCCCATCGGTTTCCCCTCCTCCATTCCGGCCGGTGTGGCCCTTGCGGTGATCACGGTGGTGCCTCACGCGGCGTGAGGGTCAAGCGTCACCCTTCCGTAGCCGCCGCACCGCGGCGAGCGCGGTTAGCCTGGCTCGATGAGGGCCGAGGTCGTGGTGGGCGCTGCGGTCGCCGTGCTCGCGCTGGTCACGGCGTTCGTGCTTCGGCGGCGGCGACGTGCGCGGCCCCGGCTGGTGCTGGGCGCGGTCCCCCGCGAGCCGCTGTCGGCGGTGTCCCGCACCGCGCTGCTGGCCAAGATCGAGGAGAAGTTCGCCGGCGGCCGGTTCTGCGTCCTGCTCGGGGGTGGCGGCGTCGGCAAGACCCACCTCGCCGCCGCCTACGTCCGCGCCGTCCGCGGCACCGTCGTCTGGGTGGCCGCCCAGGATCCGGCGAACACCGTCCGGGCGTACGCCGCGCTCGGCCGCGCGGCCGACGCCGAAGCCGCCGCCCGCGCGGGACTTGCGTGGCTCGACGGCCTCGACGACGCGATCGTGGTCTTCGACGGCGCGACCGACCCGGACGCGCTCAACCGCTGGCTGCCCGCCCGCGCCCGGGTCCTGGTCACGACGACCGTGCCGGACTTCGACGTCCTCGGCGGCACCGTGCCGGTCAGCGGGTTCGGCGAGGCCGAAGCCGTCCGGTTCCTGGAGGCGCGATCCGGGCGGGAGGCCGGCGCCGCCGCGGCCGACGTCGCCCGGGAGCTGGGGTGCCTGCCGCTCGCGCTGGCCCAGGCGGGCGGGGTGATCCGCCGGCAGCCGTTCGCGACCTACCTGGACGAGCTGCCGCACGCGCCGCCGCTGGAGCGCGACCCGGGCGAGGACCACCCACCCCGCGTCGAAGACACCACGCTCGCGGCACTGCGAGCGGTGGTGGCGCGCGACAGCCGGGCGCTGGCGCTCGCGGAGTTGCTCGCCGTGCTGGCGCCGTGGGGCGTGCGCCGTGCTCTGCTCCATCGAGCGGGGCCGGACCCGGTGGCAGTCGAGGCGGCGCTCCACGGGCTCACGGAGGCGGCCCTCGCGGAGTCCGACATCGGCGGCGAGGTGGTGATGATGCACCGGCTGACGCAGCGCGCGGTACTGGGCCGGCTGCACGCGGAGGAGCGGCTGGCGCGGGCCCTGGACCGGGCGTTCGAGGTCCTGGAGCCGGCCCCGGACCTCCCCGACCACGCGGCGGCGCTGTGGAGGCACTTCCGCGCGCTGCCCGCAGCCGAGGCGGCTCCTAGGCTGGGCCGGATTTTGCGCTTACGGCGGCGTTCGGTCGAGGTGCTGGCCGACTCGGGTGCGTTCGCGCAGGCGAAGATCCTCGGCCTGGAGGTGCTCGCCGACCACGAGGCGTACCTGCCGGCCGGGCACGCGGACACCGCGCGGGCGGCCCGGTCACTGGACCGGGCGGCTTGAGCCGGACCGCGGCGCCGGGTGCGCCGGTGGTCGCCGACCACTGAGGCACTCAGGTCCGGCGCCGACCGGGCCCCTGCACTGATCCACGGCGCGCAAGCCGAGCCGGCCGCCCGGTCACCGGACCAGGCGGCCTGACCCGACCTCAGCGCCGCCGCGTACGCAGGTAATCCCCGACCACCGCGGCACCCAACCCGTCCAGGTCCGGGGCCACCACCCGGCCGCCCGAGCGGCGGGCGATCACGTCCACGAACGCCGTCAACCTCGGGTCGTCACCCAGCCTGAACACCGTCACCGAGGCGCCCAGCTTGGCCAGGCGGTCCACTTCGGACAGTGTCTTGTGGAGGGTCTGGGGCTGGGGCGGGTAGTCGAAGACCGCTTCGCCGTCCGGTTCCAGATGCGCGGTCGGCTCGCCGTCGGTGACCATCAGGACCACCGGCTGGGCGTCCGGGTGACGGCGCAGGTGCTGTCCGGCCAGCAGCAGCGCGTGGTGGGCGTTGGTGCCCTGCTCCCACGCGCCCTCCAGGCCGATCAGCTCCGGCAGTTCCACCGGCATCGCGTGGCGCCCGAACGTGATCAGCTGCAGCGCGTCGTTGCGGAAGCGCGTGCTGATCAGCTGGTGCAGCGCGAGCGCCGTGCGCTTCATCGGGAGCCAGCGGCCCTCCTGGACCATCGACCACGACGTGTCGACCAGCAGCGCCACCGCCGCCCGCGACCGGTGCTCCGTCTCGACCACCTCGACGTCCTCGACGTCCAGCCGGACCGAAGACTCCCCCACCGACACCGACCGCAGCACGGCGTTGCGGATGGTCCGCGGCACGTCCCAGGGCTGCATGTCCCCGAACCGCCACGGCCGCGACGCCCCGGTCGGCTCGCCGGCCGCGCCCGCCGACTCCGTCTCCCGGTCGCCGGCCTTGCCGCGCAACGCGTTCACGATGTCCGACAGCGCCGTCTCGCCCAGGCGCCGCAACGCCTTGGGCGACAACCGGAGCGTCCCGTCGGCGGCGCGTTCGAACAGCCCCTGGCGGCGCAGCTCACGCTCCAGTTCGGACAGTCGCCGCGCGTCGACGCCGGCGTCCTTGCCGAGCTGACGCTCGAGGGACTCCAGGTCGATGTCCTCCAGGCGCGCGCCCGGGTACGACTGCCCGAGCTGCTCGGCCAGCGCGTCCAGCTCGGCGAGGTCGGCCATCGCCTGGGCGCCTTCGCCCATCCCCAACGGATTCTTGCCCCGGAAGCGCTCCGAACCCGTCCAGTCCTCGCCCGGCCGGGCGGCCTGCAGCTGAGCGTCCAAATTGGCCAGTTGCTGCGCGAGCCGCGGGTCGCCGAACGCCTGCTGGGTCAGCTCGGCCAGCTCCGCCCGCTGCTCGGCGGACATCGAGTTGAGCATCCGCTGGGCCGCCGCGGACCGCTCGGCGAGCGCGTCGATCAGCTCCTCGACGTTCCGCGGGTTCTCCGGGAAGAACTCGCCGTGCTTGCCCATGAAGTCGTCGAAGCGCTCCTGGATGTCCTCGGCGCCCCGGGCGTGCGCGGCCAGGAGGTCGTTGAGGTCGGAGAGCATCTCGTTGATCCGCTCGACGTCCTCGGGCCCGGCGTTCTGCAGCGCCTGCTTCATGCCCTGGAAGCGCGACTCCATCAGCTCCTGGCCGAGCAGGTCGCGGATCCGCTGGTAGTTCTCCCGGCCCTGTTCGGACCGCCAGTCGTACTCGGAAAGCTCGTTGACGGCGGCGGCCGTGCCGGGCGGCAGGGCATCCAGCTGGGCCTCGCGGAAGCGGGCGTCGTCGTCCGGGTCGGGGAACAGCTCGCGCCGCTCGGCGTCCAGCGCCTCGGAAAGCAGGCGCTGGACCTCCCTCAGGGTGCCGTCGAGGTTGTTGCGGCGCTGGATCTGCGACCGGCGCTGCCACAGGCGCCGGGTCAGCTCGTCCAGGCCCGACGTGCGCTCGGTGCCACGCCGGAGCAGCTCCTCCAGCGCGGACCGCGGCGACGAGCCCGCCATGACCTCGCGGCCGATCTCGTCGAGCGCGTCCCGCAGGTCGGCCGGTGGCGCGAGCGGGTCCGGCCCGTCGTGCCACGGGCCGTAGGAGTAACCGTCGGGAAGCGGGACCGCGGTCATCGGCCGTAGACGGTCGTCGCGTCGTCGGAGTCCTTGGCCAGCCGCCGCGCCAGGAACAGCGATTCGAGGGCGAGCTCGACGGCGGCCGCGATCCGCCCCGCGGGCTCGTCGGCTCCGACGCCGGCGCGCCGGGCGACCTCGTGCAGCACCGGGAGCTCCGGCAGGGCTTCGAGGACGTCCTTGCCCGGCACGCGCTCGCCGGTGGCGACCAGGTGCCCGTCGGCGACGGCGTCGGCCAGCGGCCGCAGGTCGAGACCGGCGAACCGCTCGCGGGCGGTCTCGGCGATCGCGCGGCGCAGCAGGTGCACGAGGTGCTCGATCTCGCGGCCTTCTTCGCCGGGCTCGAACTCGATCTTGCCGCGCAGCACCGACGGGACGGCGTCGAGGTCGACCGGGCGGGCCACCGCGGGCTCTTCCCCGGTCAGCGCCGAGCGCCGCAGCGCCGCGGCCGCGACGGTTTCCGCCGCGGCGACGGCGAACCGCGCCGACACGCCGGAGCGCTGGTCGATGACCGGCGATTCACGCAGGTTCCGGACAAACCGGGCGATGACCTCCAGCAGGGGCTCGCCGACCTCGGCGACCAGGTGGGCTTCCTGCCGGACGACGGCAACCTCGGATTCGACGTCCAGGGGGTAGTGCGTGCGGATCTCGGCGCCGAAGCGGTCCTTCAGCGGGGTGATGATCCGGCCGCGGTTGGTGTAGTCCTCGGGGTTCGCGGTGGCCACGAGCAGGACGTCCAGGGGCAGCCGCAGCGTGTAGCCGCGGACCTGGATGTCGCGCTCCTCCATCACGTTGAGCAGCGCGACCTGGATGCGCTCGGCGAGGTCGGGCAGCTCGTTGATGGCGACGATGCCGCGGTGGGCGCGCGGGACCAGGCCGAAGTGGATGGTCTCGGGGTCGCCCAGGCTGCGGCCTTCGGCGACCTTCACCGGGTCGACGTCGCCGATCAGGTCGCCGACGGACGTGTCCGGCGTGGCGAGCTTCTCGGTGTAGCGCTCGGAGCGGTGGCGCCAGGCGACCGGCAGCTCGTCACCGAGTTCGGCCGCGCGCCGGATCGACGCGGGCGTGATCGGCTGCAGCGGGTGTTCGCCCAGCTCGGAGCCCTCGATGACGGGCGTCCACTCGTCGAGGAGGCCGGCGAGGGTGCGGAGCAGGCGGGTCTTGCCCTGGCCGCGTTCGCCGAGCAGGACGACGTCGTGCCCGGCCAGCAGCGCGCGTTCGAGCTGCGGCAGCACGGTGCGCGAGAACCCGACGATGCCGGGCCAGGCGTCTTCGCCGGTTTTCAGGGCGTCGAGGAGGTTGTCGTGGATCTCTTGCGCGATCGGGCGGGGCTCGTACCCGGCCGCGCGCAGGGCCCCGGCGGTGCGGGGAAGAGCGTCTGGAACTGCGTTCACCCGTTCGACGCTACTGCGGGATCGGCGGTGCGTCGATGTGGAGCGACTCCAGCGTGGGCGCGCTGCCGGAGTGGCGGACGGCCCGGTAAAATAGGGCGTCGTGTGCCGTCCCAGTGCGACTTTCGCCGTCTGGTCGTCCGCGTGGCTGAACGGAGCCGCGGCGTCCGACGATGTCCTCGACGCCCTGCTCGCGTGGGGTGAAGCCCACGACGTCGTGGCGGCCGACGCTGCGGCGGCGGAGGCGTTCACCCTGCCGCTGGCCTTCAACCGCGCGGCCACCCCAGTCCAGCTGCTGATGGCCTTGCGTTCGCAAGGAGCGAAAAGCATGTGGCTGGTGCTGCCGGTCCCGGGCGACGTCCGCGGCCTCGGCGGCGCCGGGCCGTTCGCGGAGGCGGCACTGCGGGCGGGCGACGCGGTGGTCCTGCCGGAGCTGGGCTTCGGGCTGGTGCCGCAGCCGATCGCCGAGGGCCTGGTGCGCTGGACGGTGTTTTCCCTTTCGCCGACCGCGTCGCCGGAGTACGTCGGGCTGGGCGAAGCCGAGCACGGGCTGACGGACGCGATCCGCAACAGCGCGGGGGCACTGCAGGCGCTGGACGTGGCCTCGGACCGGCCCGGGGTGCGGGCCGAGCTGTCGGCCCACCTGCGGTCGCGGCCGGACGTGGACTGGCCCGCGGGCACGCCCGCGCGAGCGTTGCGGGTGCTGCAGCGGGCGGAGGAGATCGCGGCGATCCTGGCGATCGCGTCGTCGGACGACCCGGGTGGGGCGTTGTCGGCGTCGGCTTCGTCGTTGCGCGCCCAGGCTTTGCGGCCGCTGTCGGACGCGGTGCGGACGGCTCGGTGCGCGGCGGTCAACGAGGCGGTGCGGGTGTTCGCGGAGCAGACCGCCCGCGAGGGCTGAGGCCGGGTGTCCACAGCCCAGCCGTGATGTGGACACCGAGGCCGTACCCAGGGCTTTTCCGGCCTTTCGTCGGCGGGGGCCGATAGACTGGACAAGGGCACGCCCCCCAGGGAGGGCGGGGGCCCGCCGGTGGCTGGTTTACCGGGCCGGGCGCTTGGCCGGTTCGCAGCAGCCCACCGCGCACGGGGCGCCGTTGACCGTGCAGCCCGCGACCGGGAACGAGGACAGCTTGCGCGGCTCCACCCCGTGCGTGTGCTCGCGCACCAGCTCCACCACCAGCTCGGCGAAGCGCGGGTCCGAACCCGCCGTTGCCGCGCGGGCGAACGCCATTCCGTGCTCCGCCGCTCGCTCTGCCGCCTCGTTGTCCAGGTCCCAGATCACCTCGAGGTGGTCCGACACGAACCCGATCGGCGACACGACCACACCGGGGACGCCGGACTCGTGCAGCGCGTCGATGTGGTCGACGATGTCCGGCTCCAGCCATGGCACCTGCGGCGGCCCCGAGCGCGACTGCCAGACGACGTCGTAGGAATCGATGCCCGCCTCGGCCGCCACCAGGCGCGCCGCCTCGGCGATCTGGCGGGAGTACCGGCGGCCGCCTTCGGAGGGCGGGCCCGATGCCGCGTCCGCGCTCGACGGGACCGAATGGGCCGTGAACACCGTGCGGATGCCGGGCACGTCGCCCAGGGACGCGTGGGCCGCGCGGACGCCGTCCGCCACCGCCGAGATGAACAGCGGGTGGTCGAAGAACTGGCGGATCTTCACCATTTCGGGTGCACCGGAACCGACCGCCGCGCGGGCGCGCTCGATGTCCTCGTCGTACTGGCGGCACGCCGAGTAGCCGCCGTACGCGCTCGTCGGGAACACCAGGATCCGCTTCGCGCCCTCAGAGGTCAGCGACGCCAGGGTGTCTTCGACCATCGGGTGCCAGTTGCGGTTGCCGAAGTGCACCGGCAGGTCGACGCCGGCGGCCGCGAGCTGCTTCTCGACCGCGGCCATCGCGTCGCGGTTCAGCCGGTTGATCGGCGAGACGCCGCCGAAGTGCTGGTAGTGCTCGGCGACCTCGAGCAGCCGCTCGCGGGGCACCCCCCGGCCCTTGGTGACGTTCTCGAGGAACGGCATGACGTCGTCAGGCCCTTCCGGACCGCCGAACGAAAGCCACAGCAACGCGTCGTATCCCACCCCTGCCATCTTGCCGATGTGGCGGCCCGCACGCTGACGCGGGCCCGTTATGAATCAATCAGTCCAAAACCCTGGTAGCCTCATCCCATGGCCAGGCCGAGGGAGTTCGACGAGACCGCCGCCGTCGAGAGCGCGATGCACGCGTTCTGGACCCGCGGCTACGAGGCGACCTCGACGCAGGACCTGTGCGAGGCCACCGGACTCGGGCGCAGCAGCGTCTACAACACCTTCACCAGCAAGAAAGCCCTGTTCCAGCGCACCCTGACGCACTACAGCGCCCAGGGTCTCGCCGGCCGGAAAGCGGTCCTCGAAGGACCGGGCACCGCCGCCGAACGCATCGCGGCGATGTTCGACGACCTCATCGACGACGAGCTGCGGCACGGCCGCCGCGGCTGCCTCGTCGTCAACACCCTCGCCGAACTCGGCACGCCCGACGACGAGGTCGGCGCCGCCCTGCGAAAAGACACCGAAAAGCAGCTCGCCCTGCTCACCGGCAGCGCCCGGGAGGGCGTTCTCGATGGCAGCCTCCGGGACGGCCGCGCCCCGGCCGACGTCGCCGAGTTCCTGCTCAGCACCATTTCCGGGCTCCGGGTGATGTCGCGGCGCGGCGCGAGCCCCGAGGCGATGCACGCCGTCGCCGATCTCGCCCTGTCCGCGATCACTCGATAGAGAACACCCCGCGGCGCCAAACCCGCTGCCTCAATTTTGTACTGACCGATACACAACCAAGGAGGACCCGTGCCCCTGGCCGTCTTCGTCCTCGGGCTCAGCGTGTTCGCGCTGGGCACGTCCGAGTTCATGATCACCGGCCTGCTCCCCGGGATGGCCACCGACCTCGGCGTCACCATCCCCGACGCCGGCCTGCTGATCTCCGCCTTCGCCATCGGCATGGTCGTCGGGGCCCCGCTGCTGGCGATCGGCACCCTGCGGCTCCCCCGCCGCCGGACGCTCCTCGCGCTCCTCGCGGTCTTCTTCGGGGCGCACGTCGTGGGTGCGCTGTCCACCGGGTACGCGCTGCTGTTCGCGACGCGGGTGGTGGCCGCGCTCGCCTGCGCGGGCTTCTGGGCCGTCGCGGTGGCGACGACGATCGCCCTGGTGCCGGTGGAGCGCCGCGGCCGCGCGATGGCGGTGCTGGTCGGCGGGCTGACCGTGGCCAACATCGCCGGCGTCCCCGCGGGAACGTTCCTCGGCCAGCACGCGGGCTGGCGGACGGCGTTCTGGGCGGTGGCGGGCGTGACCCTGCTGGCGGCCGCCGGAGTGGCGGCGCTGGTGCCGGAGACGACCGGCGGCGGGATGAGCGTCCGCACCGAGCTGCGGCTGTACCGGCGCGGCCGGGTCTGGCTCGCGCTCGGCGTGATCGCCTTGTGCCAGGCCATGATCTTCGCCGCGTTCAGCTACCTCGCCCCGTTGCTGACCGAAACGGACGGTCTCCCGGAGGCCTGGGTCCCGGGGGTCCTCGCCCTGTTCGGCGTCGGCGCCCTCATCGGCATCACGGCCGGTGGGCGGCTGGCCGACCGCTATCCCTTCGCCACGCTCTACGGCTGCGTCGGGCTCGCCCTGGCGTCGCTGCTCGTCCTGGCCCTCACGACCGACACGGGGGTCGCCGTCGCGGCGGTGCTCGTGTTCGGCGCCGCCGGGTTCGGGGCCAACCCGGCGCTGAACGTCCGCACCTACTCCGTGGCCGGGAACGCGCCGACGCTCGTCGGCGCCAGCACGACGGCGGCGTTCAACGTCGGCAACACCCTCGGGCCGTGGCTCGGCGGCCTCGCGATCGGGGCCGGCCTGGGCTTCCCCAGCGTCGCGTGGACGGGCATCGCCCTCGGCGCGACGACGCTGGTCGCGGTCACGGTCGCGGTCGTCGTCCAGCGGAACGACGACCGCGACCGGGAGCCGCTGGCCGTGTGAGGCTCAGATGCCGAGGAAGTGGACCCCGCCGTCGACCATGATCATCGAGCCGGTGGTGGCGGGGAGCCAGTCCGAGAGCACCGCGCACACGCTCTTGGCCACCGGGTCCGGGTCCGTGCTGTCCCAGCCGAGCGGCGCACGCTCGCCCCAGCCGTCCTCCAGGTCGACGAAGCCCGGGATGGACTTGGCGGCCATCGTCTTCATCGGGCCCGCGCTGACCAGGTTGACGCGAATGCCCTGCGGCCCCAGCTCCTTGGCCAGGTACCGGTTGACCGACTCGAGCCCGGCCTTCGCGACGCCCATCCAGTTGTAGACCGGCCACGCGACGCGCGCGTCGAAGTCCATGCCGACGTACGACGCGCCGCGGCCCATCAGCGGCAGGCACGCCTTCGCCAGCGACATGTACGAGTAGGTCGAGATCTCGATCGCCGTCTTGACGTCCTCGGCGGGCGCGTCGAGGAACGGCGCGCCGAGGCAGGTCTGCGGGGCGAAGCCGATCGAGTGCAGCACCCCGTCGAGGCCGTCGACGTGCTCGCGGACCTTGTCGGCGAGGCCGTCGAGGTGCTCCTGGTTGGTGACGTCCAGCTCGATCACGGGCGCCTCTTCGGGCAGGCGCTTCGCGATGCGCTCGACCAGCGACATGCGGCCGAAGCCGGTCAGCACCACCTTCGCGCCCTCCTGCTGCGCGATCTTGGCCGCGTGGAAGGCGAGCGACGCGTCGGTGATGATGCCGGTGATCAGCAGGCGCTTGCCTTCGAGCAGTCCGGGCACGGGTCCTCCAAGTCTTGGTTCGGGATGAAGAGAGGTCAGTGGCCGAGGCCGAGGCCGCCGTCGACCGGCAGCACCGCGCCGTTGACGTAGCCGGCCTCGTCGGAGGCCAGGTAGCGCACGGCTGCGGCGATCTCCGACGGCTCGGCGTACCGGCCGGACGGCACCTGCGCGAGGATCTGCTTCTTGCGGTCCTCGGGCAGCTCGTCGGTCATGTCGGTGCGCACGAAGCCGGGCGCGATGACGTTCGAGGTGATGTTGCGGGAGCCGAGCTCACGGGCCAGCGAGCGCGCGAAGCCGACGAGGCCGGCCTTCGACGCCGCGTAGTTCGCCTGGCCGGCCGAACCGGAGAGCCCGACCACCGAGGAGATGAAGACGAACCGGCCCCACTTGCCGCGCAGCATGCCGCGGGAGGCGCGCTTCGCGACGCGGTAGGCGCCGGTCAGGTTCGCGTTGATGACGCGCTCGAACTGCTCGTCGCTCATCCGCATCAACAGCGTGTCGTCGGTCAGCCCGGCGTTGGACACGAGCACCTCGACCGCGCCCTGGTGCTCCTCGACGAGCTTGAACGCCGCGTCGACCTGCTCGGTGTCGGTGACGTCCGCCTGGACCCCGAAGAGGCCATCGGGCGCGCCCGAACCACGGTGCGTGACGGCGACCCGGTGTCCCTGCTCCGCCAGGTCCCGGGCGATCGCCAGACCGATGCCCCGGTTGCCCCCGGTGACCAGAACCGACCGTCCCACAGTGTTCTCCCTCTTCGTCGACCGTGCGCTGATGTCGGGCACGAGGTTATCGGCAGCGCCGCCGGGTCGCGCACCCGCGCCCGGGGTGCCGGTGACCGTCCTAAGCCCGTGTAAGGAACTGCCCTCCGACCTTGCTGGTTACCCGCTGGTTGGTCACCGTGAGTCGCAACACAGGAGGTCGACGATGACAACCCGGATCAGCGGTGCCACCACGGGGGCCGTGAGCGAGAAACGCGTGATCGGCAACGTGCTGCGCGGCTCCATCGGCAATCTGGTGGAGTGGTACGACTGGTACGCCTACGCGGCGTTCACCACGTACTTCGCCAAGTCCTTCTTCCCGACGAGCGACACGACGGCCGCCTTCCTCGGCACCGCCGCCGTGTTCGCGGTCGGGTTCCTCATGCGCCCGCTCGGCGGCTGGATGCTCGGGCGGTTCGCCGACCGGTTCGGCCGCCGCAGCGCCCTGGTGCTTTCGGTCACGCTGATGGCGGGCGGGTCGCTGCTCATCGCCGTCACGCCGAGCTATCACACGATCGGCCTCGCGGCGCCGATCCTGCTGCTGGTCGCGCGGCTGATCCAGGGCTTGTCCGTCGGCGGCGAGTACTCCACGTCGGCGACGTACCTGTCCGAAGTGGCCACTCCGGGCAAGCGCGGGTTCTACTCCAGCTTCCAGTACGTCACGCTGTACGGCGGCCAGCTGCTGGCGCTGGGTCTCCAGCTGATCCTCCAGGGCCTGCTCACCGAGCAGCAGCTGACGTCGTGGGGCTGGCGGATCGCGTTCGGCGTCGGCACGGTGGCCGCGCTCAGCGTCATGTGGCTGCGCCGCGGCATGGACGAGTCCGAGAGCTTCACGAAGGAAAAGGGCACCGAGGCGGCCGGTGACCGCGGCACGCTGCGCGCGCTGGCCAAGTACCCGAAGGAGATCGCGCTCGTCGTCGGCCTGACGCTCGGCGGCACGGTGGCGTTCTACACCTTCGCCACCTACAGCCAGAAGTTCCTCGAGAACACCGCCCACATCCCGCGGCGCACGGTCACGATCATCCTGTTCTCGGCGATCCTCCTCGCGGCGATCCTGCAGCCGCTGGCGGGCAAGCTGTCCGACCGGATCGGCCGCCGCCCGCTGCTGCTGTTCTTCGGCATCGCGGGCACGCTGCTCACCGTGCCGATCATGACGATCATGGGCTCGACCCGGAACCCGGTCGGCGCGTTCTTCCTCGTCCTGGCCGGGCTCGTCGTCGTGGCGGGGTACACGTCGATCAACGCGATCGTGAAGGCCGAGCTGTTCCCGACGAAGATCCGCGCCATCGGTGTCGGGCTGCCCTACGCGCTGACCGTGGCGATCTTCGGCGGTACCGCGGAGCTCATCGCGCAGGCGCTGAAGAGCGCCGGGCACGAGTCGGTGTTCTTCTGGTACGTCGCGGGCTGTGTCCTGGTCTCCCTGATCGTCTACGGCACAATGCGGGAAACCTCGAAGAGCTCCGAGCTGGAAGAGCGCTGAGAAAGGGATGGTCGTGCGCGTGCTCCTCGTCGAAGACGACGCGGGTGTCGCCGGCGCGCTCGCCGAGTCGCTGCACGCGCGCGGCCATCCCGTCACCAGCGTCGGGCGCGGGGCCGACGCCCTGCACCGCCACCGCGACGCCGACCTCGTCCTGCTGGACCTGGGGCTGCCCGATCTCGACGGACTCGATGTCCTGCGCAAGATCCGCGCCGTCTCGCCGGTGCCGGTGATCGTCCTGACCGCCCGCGGCGACGAACGCTCGGTCGTGCGCGGGCTGCGGCTCGGCGCGGACGACTACCTCACCAAGCCGGTCCGGCTGGCCGAGCTGCTGGCCCGGATGGACGCCGTCGTGCGCCGCGCCGTCGCCCGCGAAGCTCCGGCCGACAATGCCGGTGACGTCGTGCGCGTCGAGGACGTCGAGATCGACCTCGGCGCCCGCCGGGTGCTCGTCGCCGGGCACGACGTCGGGCTCACCACCAAGGAGTTCGAGATCCTGGCCGTGCTCGCCGCGCGCCCCGGCACCGCGGTCAGCCGCCAGCAGCTCATGGACGAGGTCTGGGGCGACGCCTACCTCGCGGTGTCGCGCTCGCTCGACGTCCACCTGACCGGCCTGCGCGCGAAGCTGGACCGGCCGGGGCTGCTCACCACCATCCGCGGCTACGGCTACCGGCTCGGCCGGGACTGACCCGTGCGCACCCGGCTGCTGGTCGTGCTGGTCGCCCTCGCCCTCGCGGTGGTCGCCGCGTTCGCCGTGCCGCTGCTGGCGTCCACCGCCGAGCAGCGCACCCAGCAGCTGGTCATCTCCCGCACCGCCGACGTCGACCGGTTCGTCGTGCTGGCCCAGCAGGCCGTCGACACCCGCGACTCCGCGGCCCTCGTGGCCGACTCGGCCCGCTACGCCGAGCTGTACGGCGAAGGCGTCGTCATCGTCGACGCCCGGCGCGCGCCGCTGGTGCAGGCCGGTGGGCTGACCGCGGCGGACCCGGCGGTGCACGCGCTGGTCGAGGCGACGATGCGCAACGAGCCGGCGCCGCAGGTCGGCCGGCTCGGGCCGTGGTCGGCCGAACCGGCGTACTTCGCGCGGCCGGTCGGCACCGGCACCCGGGTGTCCGGCGTGGTCGTGCTCCGCGCGTCGGTGACGGCGGCGGCCGCGGACGTCGCCACCCGCTGGGGCACCATCGGCGCCGGGGCGCTGCTGGTCGCGGTGGTGTTCGTGCTGCTCGCCGTGGTGCTGGCCCGCTGGATGGTGCGGCCGCTGCACGAACTGGAGACCGGGGTCCTCGCCGTCGCCGCCGGGCACCGCGCGCACGTCCCCGAACGCACCGGGCCACGCGAGCTGCGGGTCCTGGCCGGCGAGGTCAACCGGATGTCCGAAGCCGTCCTCGAAGCAGCCGACCAGCAGCACCGGCTGGTCGCCGACGCGTCCCACCAGCTGCGCAACCCCCTTGCCGCGCTGCGGCTGCGCGTCGACTCCCTGGCCGCGCAGGTGGCGGGCGACAACGCCACCTACCGAGCGACCGTCGCCGAGGTCGAACGCCTGGAGAAGCTCCTCGACGGCCTGCTGGCCCTCGCGCTGGCCGAGAGCACGGCGACCCGAGTCGCCGCCGGGGGCGCGGACGAGGCCTGCGATCTGGCCGCCGTGCTCGCCGAACGCGTCGACGCCTGGCGCCTGGTCGCCGAGGACACCGGCTCGACGCTCGTCCCGCCGCCCGGGCACGACGAGCCGGTCACCGTGCGCTGCCCCGAGGGCGAGCTGGCCCAGATCCTCGACGTGCTGCTGGACAACGCCGTCCACTACGCCGGCCGCGGCGCGAAGATCACCACGGACTGGGAAAGCGGTCCGGAGACGGCGACCCTCGTCGTCCGCGACGACGGCCCCGGACTGTCCACTGAGGACCGGGCGCGGGCGACCGAGCGGTTCTGGCGCGCCGGCGGCGAAGGCGCCCCGCGCGGGACCGGGCTCGGGCTGGCCATCGCGCACCAGCAGGTGCGCACCCGCGGCGGCGTTCTCGAGCTGCGCCAGGCACTCCCGCACGGGCTCGAAGCCCGGGTCACGCTGCCGTTGCGGGAGGAGCCGTGACGCTCACCCGCCGCACCGCCCTGCTCGGCGGGCTCGGCCTCGTCCTGGCCGGCTGCTCGACGGCGGGCTACGGAGGTCCCGAACGGACGGTCACCATCGCCGCCGGCGAACGCGGCGGCTTCTACCTCGCCTTCGCCGAGCTGCTGGCGGCCGAGCTGAGCCGGGCCGAGCCCTGGCTGCACGCCACCGCCGTGCCGACCGAGGCCAGCGTCGCCAACGTCGAGCTGGTGCGAAGCGGGCAGGCCGACCTCGGGCTGGTGCTCGCCGACGTCGCCCAGACGGCGCTCGCCGGGACCGCGCCGTTCACCGCGAAGGTGCCGCTGCTCGCGCTCGGCCGCGTCTACGAGAACTACCTGCAGCTCGTGGTGCGGGCGGACGGCCCGATCCGCCGGCTCGCCGACCTGGCGGGCCGTCCGGTGTCGCTCGGCGCGGGCGGGTCCGGCGCGGCCCAGCTCGGCGAGCGGCTGTTCGCGAAGGCCGGGGTCGCGGTCGACGCCCGGCACCTGCTCTTCGACGACGCCGTCCGCGCGCTGGCCGCCCGGCGGGTCGACGCGATGCTGTGGTCAGGCGGGGTGCCGACACCGAAGCTCGCGGACCTCACCCGCACGACGCCGATCGCCCTGCTGCCGCTCGACGCCGTGGTCCCGGCACTGCGGGCCGCGTACGGGCCGGTGTACGACCAGGTCCAGGTGCCCGACGGCGCCTACCGCGGGGTCGGGGCGCTGGGCACGATCGGCGTGGCGAACCTGCTGGTCTGCTCCCCCGCGCTGCCCGGCGACGTCGCCGCGGCCGTCGTCCGGCTGCTCGTGGAGCGGGCGACCGACCTCGTGCCCGCCGAGGCCGTCGGCACGCAGTTCCTCGACGTGCGGACGCTGATCGGCACGCAGCCGGTGCCGCTGCAGCCGGGCGCGGCGGCCGCGTACCGGACGCTGCACGGCTGAACGCTAGATTGGGCCGGTGACCGAACCCCGCCACCCGATCGTCGAGATGCCGCTGCGCGTGCGCTACCACGAGTGCGACAGCCAGGGCATCGTCTTCAACGCCCACTACCTGGCCTATGTGGACATGTGCGCGTTCGAGGCGGAGAAGGCGCTGTTCGGTTCGCACGACGAGTTCCTGGCCCACCGCACGGACGTCGTGGTGGCGGAGGCGAACCTGAAGTTCCGCGCGCCGGCCCGGTACGACGACGAACTGGTCGTCTCGCAGTACCTGACCCACCTCGGGACGACGTCGCTGATCTTCGACTTCGAGCTCCACCGCGGCTCGACGCTCATCGCGGCGGCGAACGTCCGGTACGTGTTCATCGACCCGGCCACCCTGCGTCCGGCAGCGCCGCCGGACGCGGTCCGCAAGGTCTACGCGGACCTGCTCGGGGACTGAGCCGTGTTCCGCATTCTCTTCTACCAGCCCGAAATCCCGCCGAACACGGGCAACGCGATCCGGCTGACGGCGAACACGGGGTGCGAGCTGCACCTGGTCGAGCCGCTCGGGTTCACGTTGGAGGACAAGCAGCTGCGCCGCGCCGGGCTCGACTACCACGACCTGGCGCGGGTCCGGGTGCACGCGTCCCTGGCGGCGGCGTGGGAAGTGCTGCTGCCGGCGAAGGTCTACGCGTTCAGCGCGTCGGCGACGCGGCGGTACACGGACGTCGCGTACGCGCCCGGGGACGTCCTGCTGTTCGGGCCGGAGTCGGCGGGGCTGCCGGCGGCGGTGCAGGAGGCACCGGAGGTGACCGACCGCGTACGGCTGCCGATGCTGCCGACCAGCCGGTCGCTCAACCTGGCCAACACCGCGGCGATCACGGTCTACGAGGCCTGGCGTCAGAACGGCTTCGCGGGCGCGTGATCACCCTCCGGTAGGTTCGCCGGATGCGACAGCAGTTCCTGGGGGCGCTCATCGGCGCCGCGTTCGGCACCGTGTTCGTCCTCGTCAACTCCGGCGACCCGCTCCCCTCGGCGATCGGCTGGGTGCTGCGCGCCCTCGCCGTGGTCGCGCTGGCGGCCGTGGTGGTCCTCGGTGTCCGGGCCGGCGGCCGGCCGACGCTCGAGGGGCGGCCGATGTTCGGGCCGAGCTACCGGGTCATCGTGATCGGCGAGGTGGTGCTGCTCGTCGCCGGGTTCTTCGTGCTCAGCCTGCTCGACGCGCCGGTGCAGGCGAACGTCGCGTGGATCGCGACCGTCGTCGGCCTGCACTTCGTCGCGCTGGCCTCGGCGTGGAAGGCGCGGTCGATCCTGGTGGTCGGGGTGGTCCTCACCGTGCTGGGCGTCGTCGGTCTCGCCCTGCTCGGGAGCGCCGCCGCGTGGGTTCCGTTCGTCAGCGGCGTCCTCTCCGGGGTGACCCTGCTCGGCGGAAGCCTCTACGGCGTCCGCCGAGCCTGAGTCACGGGAGTCGCTGTCCGAAGAACAGGCTGGCCGCCGCGCCCATCATGAGGATCAGCGTTCCCACGACCACCCACGGCTTGCTCGCGTCGGCGTCCTTCAGCTCGTAGCCGATCTGCTCGCCGAGGTCCGCGTAGACCTTCTTCAGCTCTTCGGCACTGGCCGCCTTGTAGAAGTCACCGCCCGAAAGACGCGCGATCTCGCGCAGCGACTCGTCGTCCACGCTGACCGGCTGGGCCTTGCCGTCGATGTCGACCGAGCCGTGCGTCGTGCCGAACGAGATCGACGAGATCGGCACCCCGGCCTGCTTCGCCGCCTGCGCCGCCGTGTAGCCGCCGCGCGCGGCGTACAGGTCCTCGGGCACCGTCTGCTTGCCGTCGGACATCAGCACGACCCGGGCCGGCGGTGGTCCGTCGGCCCCGCCCACGACGCTGGAGAAGCTCTCCACCGACTGCAGCGCCGCGAAGATGCCTTCGCCGGTCGCCGTCGACTGGGCCAGCTTGAGGTTCTCGATCGCCTTGATCACGCCGTTGCGGTCGGTGGTCGGGTTGACCAGCACCGTCGCGGTGCCCGCGAACGAGATCAGGCCCAGGTTGATCCCCGGGGTCATGTTCCGCGCGAACTGCGTCGCCGCGTCCTGCGCCGCCTTCAGCCGCGTCGGCGCGACGTCGGTGGCCTCCATCGACAGCGACACGTCGATCACCAGCATCACGGTCGCCCGGTTGCGGGGCACCTTCTGCTCGGCGGTCGGCCCGGCCAGCCCCACGGTCAGCAACAGCAGCGACAGGACGATCAGCACGGCCGGCAGGTGCCGGACCCAGCCCTGGCTCTTCGGCGCGACCTTGTCCAGCAGGGCCAGGTTCGCGAACCGCATCGTCCGCTTGCGGCGCGCACGCTGCACCAGGACGTACCCGACGGCGACCGCCGCGACGGCGATGAGCAGCAGGAACCACCACGGCGCGGCGAACCCGGTGAGACTCATGCGCACACCTCGCTGACGCTCGGTGCGGCCTGAGCCGAAGACGCTGTGTCGAAGGGTTCGGTCGCAAGCTCCCTCACGCGACACCCCCCGACCAGCGGCGCTTGCGGGCGACGACGAACCGCACCATGTCGGCGATCCAGTCGGCGTCGGTCCGCAGCGTCAGGTGCGCCGCACCCGCGCGCCGCAGGCCGGCCGCCACCGTCTGCCGGTGGGCGTGGGCCGCGGCCCCGAACTCCTTGCGCAGCAAGGCCGACGCGTGCACTTCGCGCTGTTTCCCTGTCTCCGGGTCGGCCAGCACGACGGTGCCCACCTCGGGCAGGTCGACGTCGCGCGGGTCGAGGATTTCGATCGCGATCAGTTCGTGGCGCCCGCCCAGCGCCCGCAGCGGCCGCTCCCAGGACGGGTCGCCCAGGAAGTCGGAGATCACCACGGCCAGGCCACGGCGGCGCGGCGGACGGCGCAACGCCTCCAGCGCCTGGGCGAAGTCACCGCGGACGCCCTCGGCGGCCCGGGGCGTCTCGGCCAGCTTCCGCACCAGCCCGCGGGCGTGCGCCAGGCCGCCGCGCGCCGGGATGCGGGTCAGCTCGGCGCCGGTGGAGATCAGCGCGCCGAGCCGGTTGCCGCCGCCCCCGGTCAAGTGCGCCAGCGCGGCGACCGCGCAGACCACCAGGTCGCGCTTCTCGCACAGCGCCGTGCCGAAGTCGAGGCTCGCCGAGAGGTCGGCGACGACCCACGTCTCCAGTTCGCGGTCGGCCACGGTCTCGCGGATGTGCGGGGTCGTGGTGCGCGCGGTGACTGCCCAGTCCATCCGGCGGACGTCGTCGCCGGGCTGGTAAGGGCGGGCCTCGCCGGGCTCGGACCCCGGCCCCGGCACCAGGCCGAGGTGGTTGCCCTGCAGCAGCCCGTCGAGCCGGCGCCGGACGTCGAGCTCCAGCGTCCGGAGCCCGGCCTCCAGCCGGTCGCCGCGCAGGACCGGCGGCGCCCACGAAGGGCGGACGCCCTTCTCGTTCTTCGCCATCGCCGGCTACCTGACCGGCGCGCCCGCCGGGACCGGGCCGCCCTGGCCGGCCCCGCCCTGCGGCCGGGCCGAGACCTGCGGCAACGGCACGGTCTGCAGCACGCGCGTGATGATGTGGTCGATCGGCACGCCGTCGGCCAAGGCGTCGTAGGACAGCACGAGCCGGTGGCGCAGCACGTCCGGCACGACGTCGACGACGTCCTGCGGCAGCACGTAGTCGCGGCCGCGGACCAGGGCCAGCGCCCGGGCGGCGGCGATGATGCCGAGGCTCGCGCGCGGGGAGGCGCCGTAGGACACCCAGCCGGCGACGTCGGCGAGGCCGTGCTCGTTCGGCGTCCGGGTGGTCAGCACCAGGCGCACCACGTAGTCGACGAGGGCGTGGTGCACGAACACCTGCGCCGCGACGCCCTGCAGCCGGACCAGTTCGCCGGGGCTGAGCACCTCGTGCGGGGTGGGCGGGGTGACGCCCATCCGGTAGATGATCTCGCGCTCTTCCTCGGCCGTGGGGTACTCGACGAGGATCTTGAACAGGAACCGGTCGCGCTGCGCCTCGGGCAGCGGGTAGACGCCCTCGTTCTCGATCGGGTTCTGGGTGGCCAGGACGAGGAACGGGTCGGGCATCGGGAAGGTCTGCCCGCCGATCGACACGTGCCGCTCGGCCATCACCTCGAGCATCGCCGACTGGACCTTGGCGGGCGCGCGGTTGATCTCGTCGGCGAGCACGAAGTTGGCCACGACCGGGCCGAGCTCGACGTCGAAGCGCTCGGCGCCCTGGCGGTAGATCCGGGTGCCGAGGATGTCCGCGGGCACCAGGTCGGGGGTGAACTGGACGCGGGAGAACGAGCCGCCGACGACCCGGGCGAACGTCTCCACCGCGAGGGTCTTCGCCACGCCGGGTACGCCTTCGAGCAGCAGGTGGCCCTTGGCCAGCAGGCCGACCAGCATCCGCTCGACCAGGCGGTCCTGGCCGACGATGATCCGCTTGACCTCGAACACGGTCCGCTCCAGCAACTGGGCGTCCCGCGCCGGTGTCGCCTGCTGGCCGTTCCCGCCCTCGGCGTAGCCGGGCTCGGTCACTCTGCCTCCTCGAAAGTTCGTGCGCCGCCCCCGCGACGGTGATCACGCGGTGCGACCGTACTGCGTCCTGCGGTGGTTCGTCTCATCCGGCACGCGGACGCACGCGTTGCCCCGTCAGTAGCCAACACCTTCCCCGGTGTGACATCTGTGAAGCAGCCGGTCAGCGGTGGCGCTCGAGGTCCTCGGGGGTGTCGATGTCGTCCGCTTCGCCCCGTTCCGCCGGGATCTCGGCGACGGCCAGGCCGCCCAGCACGCGGCGCAGCGCGGCGTTCTCCGGCCGCTCCGGCAGCGCCGCCTTCAGCGCGGTGATCCGCCACGCGCCGAGCAGCCACTGCCGCGACCCGGCGGCGTCCACGAGCACGGCACCGTCGCCGTCGCCGATCGCCGTGACCAGGCGGTCCACTGTGGACCGGCGGACGCCCGGGAGGTCGGCGGCCAGCACCGCCACCGCCTCGACGTCGTCCGGGACGAACGCGAGCCCCGCGGCCAGCGCCGCCACCGGCCCGGTGCCCGGCACCGGTTCGCGGGTCCACACGACGTCGAAGCCGGGTCGCCGCGGGCCGACGACGATCACCCGCTCGGCGCCGTCCAGTGCGTGGATCGCGCGGGCGAGCAGGGGCTTCCCGCCCACCGACAGGGCGGGCTTGTCCACACCGGACAGTCTGCGGGCCGAGCCACCGGCCACCACGATCCCCGCGTACCGCATCCGGGGAGGCTAGCCGCCGGGGACACGGGAGGTGAAGCCCGGCATACTCGTCGTGTGCCCTACACCGCCGAGCCGCGCGTCGACGCCTACATCGACGCTTTGCCGGACTGGCAGCAGGCGATCTGCCGGGAGGTCCGCGAGCTGGTCCACGCGGCCGACCCCGAGGTGACCGAGACGATCAAGCGCACCCGGCAGCCCTACTTCGTGCTCGAAGGCAACATCTGCGCCCTGCTGGCGGCGAAGGACCACGTCAACGTCTTCGTCTACGACGGTGGCATCGTCCCCGACCCCGAAGGCATCATCACCGCCGGGCACGACAACAAGACCGCACGGACGGTCGCCTTCCGCCAGGGCGAGACCATCAACGCGCCCGCGCTCACGGCGATGTTCCGGCAGATCATCGCGAACAACCGGGCCGGCGGCTGGCGCAAGCTGAAACGCGAGCGCTGACCTCAGCGGCCGAGCACGAGGTAGGCGAGTCCCAGTACGCCCCGGTAGTCCCGGACGTACTGGCGCAGCCGCTCGTCGAGCCACTCCCGCACCGCCCCGGCCCGCGGGTCGTCCGGGTGCGCCAGGAGCCACTCCTGCCAGGCCGCCTTCGACGTCGACTCGAAGTCGTCCCATTCGAGCTGGTCGGCCGTGCTGAGGTGCAGCACGCGCCAGCCCGCGGCGTCGGCCGCTTCGAGCAGTTCCGGCAGCGTCAGCGTGTCCGGGCCGAAGATCTCCAGCGCCGCCGGGTTCGGCGGGGCCGCCCAGAAGCCGTCGCCGTAGAGCAGCCGGCCGCCGGCGGGAACCACCTCGGCGAGCCGGGCGAGCGCGGCCTTCGTCGAGCCGAAAGCGTGGGCGGCGCCGATGCAGAAGGCCCGGTCGGCCGGTCCCGGCCAGGTCGCGGCCTCCGCCTCGGTGAAGTCCACCGCCAAGCCACGTTCGGCGGCCGCGGCCCGCCCGCGGTCGAGGCCGGTCACGTCGGTGTCGACGCCCGTCACGCGCAGGCCGGGCGCGCGGGCGGCCGCCCGCAGCGGCAGCTCGCCCCAGCCGCAGCCGAGGTCGACGAGCCGGCCCTCCCCCAGGTCCATCCGGTCGAGCAGCAGCTCCGCGTGGAGCTCGGACAGCGGCGTGTTCCAGCGCATCCGGGTGCGCCGCAGCGCGTTCAGTTCGTCGTCCACCGGGCGATCCTGTCGCCGCTCGACGCGGGCGTCGAGCGAGTTTCAGCCGATCAGCCGGGTCGCGTACGGCATGATCCCGCCGTAGCGCACCGGCGAGACCCGGACCCGCAGGCCGGACTGCGGCGCCTCGACCATCTGCCCGCCGCCCAGGTAGAGCGCGACGTGGTGGATGCCGCCGGCCCCACCCCAGAAGAGCATGTCGCCGCGGCGCATCTGCGAGAGCGGGACCCGGCGCCCGGACGTGTACTGGTAGCCGCTGTAGTGCGGCAGGCCCGTGACCCCGGCGAAGGCGTAGATCATCAGGCCGGAGCAGTCGAAGCCGATCTTGTTGTAGTCGCCGTAGCGGTCGGCGACGCCGCCGTCGCGGATGCCGCGGGTCGGGCCGCTCGCGTTGCCGCCGCCCCAGGCGTAGGGCAGGCCGATCTTCGACAGCGCCCGGGCGATGACCGCCTCGATGGACGAGCCGGCCGGGCCCGCCGGCGGCCGGCTCGCCGGGCGGCCGCCCCCACCGCCGGACGAGCCGAGCGCGGCCTGGCGGGCGCGCTCGTCGTCTTCGCGCTGCTTCTGGGCGAGCCAGTCCTGGTAGCGCTGCCGCTGGCCCTGCAGGCCGCTGACCTTCGACTGGGCGGCGTACAGCTGCTGCTCGACGTCGGACTTGTTCTTCTCGAGCTGGGTGTTCTGCGACGCCTGGTTGTCCTGGGCCGTGACGGCGGCCGACTGCGCGGAGTCCGCGCTGTGCTTCGCCTGGCGGGCGGCGTCCTGCTTCTGCTGCGCGATCTCGGCGGCCTTGCGGGCCGCCGAGTCCTTGTTCGACTTCTCGGTCTGCGCCTGCTGGAGCCGGTCGAGGGCGTTGAGCCGGTCGCCGCCGACGGCGTCGAGCAGCTGTGCGCGGGCCAGCATGTCCTTGGGGCTGTCGGCGCTCAGGTACGCCGAGAGCGAGCCGACCGTGCTGCCCTGCTGGAAGCTCGCGGCGGCGAAGGTCTTGAGATCGCCGCGGGCCTTCTCGATGGCCGCGGCGGCCGCGTCCGCCTCGGTCCGGGCGGCCTTCGCGTCGTTCTCCGCCTGGGCGGCGGCGTCCTGCGCGGACTGCAGGTCGACCAGGGCCTTGTTGGCCTCTTCCTGCTTGAGCTCGACGTCGTCCTGCAGCTGGGACAGCCTCTGCTCGGCCTGGGCCAGCTGGTTGGTCAGCCGGCCGACTTCACCGGCCTTCGCGTTCGCCTGGGCCTTGCTGTTGTTCAGCTCCGAGTCGCTCGGGTTGGGCGGCGGCGGGGGCGCGGCCAGGCCGGTGCCGCCGGCCCCGAACAAGATCACCAGGACCAGGGTGCTCACGGTCAGTCCACGGCGTGTGCCGGGCACCTTCTCGCCCCTGCGCCGTTCCGGCACGACCGCCACCTCCGCTCACCTGCGCACATCGCGCGTCACTGCAGTCACACCACTATCACAAGCATCACCGGAAACTTACACACCGTAGGCACCAATTCCCCTTATTGAGGGACCCCCGGCGCGGATGGCGCAGCCCACACCGCGTGTCGTCTTGAACCCCAAACAGGACGCGCGTACTGTTTGAGCCACCGCGAGGTGTGCCATCCCGAATCCGGTCCTACGGTGGGGGTGCGCAAGACTCGCGTCCGCCCCGTGCGGACTCTGCACGACCTGAGCACGAAACCCGAACTGACCGAACTGACCCGGGACTCGACCGCCGCACCGGCGCGGAAGTCCATGCCACTGGAGTTAGACGTGACCGCACCTGCCAGCAAGGACAGCTTCGGCGCCAAAGACACGCTGAAGGTCGGCGACGCCTCGTACGAGGTGTTCCGCCTGAACAAGGTCGAGGGCGCCGAGCGCCTGCCGTACAGCCTCAAGGTCCTGCTCGAGAACCTGCTGCGCACCGAGGACGGCGCGAACATCACCGCCGACCACATCCGCGCGCTGAGCTCGTGGGACCCGAAGGCCGACCCGTCGATCGAGATCCAGTTCACGCCCGCCCGCGTGATCATGCAGGACTTCACCGGCGTCCCCTGCGTCGTCGACCTCGCCACCATGCGCGAGGCCGTCACCGACCTCGGCGGCGACCCGGACAAGGTCAACCCGCTCGCGCCGGCCGAGCTGGTCATCGACCACTCGGTCATCATCGACGTCTTCGGCCGCCCGGACGCCTTCGAGCGCAACGTCGAGATCGAGTACGAGCGCAACCGCGAGCGCTACCAGTTCCTGCGCTGGGGCCAGGGCGCCTTCGACGAGTTCAAGGTCGTCCCGCCGGGCACCGGCATCGTGCACCAGGTCAACATCGAGCACCTCGCCCGCACGGTGATGAGCCGCAACGGCCAGGCCTACCCCGACTCCTGCGTCGGCACCGACTCGCACACCACCATGGTCAACGGCCTGGGCGTGCTGGGCTGGGGCGTCGGCGGCATCGAGGCCGAGGCCGCCATGCTGGGCCAGCCGGTCTCGATGCTGATCCCGCGCGTCGTCGGCTTCAAGCTGACCGGCGAGATCCCGGCCGGCGTCACCGCCACCGACGTCGTCCTCACGATCACCGAGATGCTGCGCCGCCACGGCGTGGTCGGCAAGTTCGTCGAGTTCTACGGCGAGAGCGTGGCCGCGGTGCCGCTGGCCAACCGCGCCACCATCGGCAACATGAGCCCGGAGTTCGGCTCCACCGCGGCGATCTTCCCGATCGACGAGGAGACCGTCCGCTACCTCAAGCTGACCGGCCGCTCGGCCGAGCAGGTCGCGCTGGTCGAGGCCTACGCCAAGGAGCAGGGCCTCTGGCACGACCCGTCGCACGAGGCGTCCTACTCCGAGTACCTCGAGCTGGACCTGTCGACGGTCGTCCCGTCGATCGCCGGCCCGAAGCGCCCGCAGGACCGCATCGAGCTGTCGGACGCGAAGTCGGCGTTCCGCAAGTCGATCCACGACTACGTGGACGGCGAGGACACCACGCCGCACACCAAGATGGACGAGGCTTCGGAGGAGTCCTTCCCGGCCAGCGACGCCCCGTCGCTGTCGTTCGCCGAGGACGACGCCGCGCCGGTCACCAGCTCCGCCGCGAACGGCGCGTCGGGCCGCCCGAGCAAGCCGGTCAAGGTCTCGACCTCCGACCGCGGCGAGTTCGTGCTCGACCACGGCGCCGTGGTGATCGCCTCGATCACCTCGTGCACCAACACTTCGAACCCGTCGGTCATGCTCGGCGCCGCGCTGCTCGCGCGCAACGCCGTGGACAAGGGCCTCGCGGTCAAGCCGTGGGTCAAGACGTCGATGGCGCCGGGCTCGCAGGTCGTCACCGACTACTACACCAAGGCCAACCTGTGGCCGTACCTGGAGAAGCTGGGCTACCACCTGGTCGGCTACGGCTGCACCACCTGCATCGGCAACTCGGGCCCGCTGTCGGACGAGATCTCCGCGGCGATCCAGGAGAACGACCTCACCGCGGTCTCGGTGCTCTCGGGCAACCGGAACTTCGAAGGCCGGATCAACCCCGACGTGAAGATGAACTACCTCGCGTCGCCGCCGCTGGTCATCGCCTACGCGCTGGCCGGCACGATGGACTTCGACTTCGCGAACCAGCCGCTGGGCCAGGACGAGCACGGCACCGACGTCTTCCTCAAGGACATCTGGCCGACCGCGCAGGAGATCCAGGAGACCATCGACTACGCGATCACGCAGGAGATGTTCACCAAGGACTACGCCGACGTCTTCGACGGCGGTGAGCGCTGGAAGGCGCTGCCCACCCCGGAGGGCAAGACCTTCGAGTGGGACGCCGAGTCCACCTACGTCCGGAAGCCCCCGTACTTCGAGGGCATGACGCCGGAGCCGGCCGCGGTCACCGACATCTCCGGCGCGCGCGTGCTGGCGAAGCTGGGCGACTCGGTCACCACCGACCACATCTCCCCCGCCGGCGCGATCAAGCCGGGCACCCCGGCCGCGCAGTACCTGACCGAGCACGGCGTGGAGAAGAAGGACTTCAACTCCTACGGCTCGCGGCGCGGCAACCACGAGGTGATGATCCGCGGCACGTTCGCGAACATCCGCCTGCGCAACCAGCTCCTGGACGACGTCCAGGGCGGCTACACCCGCGACTTCACGCAGGAGGGCGCCCCGCAGGCGTTCATCTACGACGCGGCGCAGAACTACGCGGCGGCGGGCACCCCGCTGGTCGTGCTGGGCGGCAAGGAGTACGGCTCGGGTTCGTCGCGCGACTGGGCGGCCAAGGGCACGTCGCTGCTGGGCGTGCGCGCGGTCATCACCGAGTCGTTCGAGCGCATCCACCGCTCGAACCTGATCGGCATGGGCGTCATCCCGCTGCAGTTCCCGCAGGGCGAGTCGGCTTCTTCGCTCGGCCTCGACGGCACCGAGACGTTCGACATCTCGGGCATCACGGCGCTCAACGACGGCGACACCCCGCGCACGGTGCACGTCACCGCCACCAAGGCGGACGGCACCAAGGTGGAGTTCGAGGCGGATGTCCGCATCGACACCCCGGGTGAGGCGGACTACTACCGCAACGGCGGCATCCTGCAGTACGTGCTGCGGAAGATGACGCAGGCGTAAGGGTTCCCGCTAGGAAAAGGCCTCCCCGTTCGGTGAGCGGGGAGGCCTTTTCTCAGGCCGGCACGGCTTCCCAGCGCACGCTGGAAACCGACGGCTCCAGCGAAAGCCGGGACACCGCCGCCTCCATCTGGGCGTCGTCGCGCTGGTCGCCGACCAGCTCGGCGCGGACCTCGACCGTGCGATCGTCCCGGTCGGTGCTCAGCACCGACAGCAGCCGGAAGTCCGTGCGGTTCAACGACTGCACGAGCAGCGCCCGCACGTGCGCCTCGGTCGCGTCGCGCGTCACCGCCTGGAACGCGTACCTCGTCGGTGTCTCGTCACCCGCTTCCGGGCGCCGGTCGACGACGCGGCCGAGCGGCCGCAGCACCACGTTCACCCCGACCACGACGGCGGTTCCCGCCGCCGCGACCCCGTACAGCCCGGCCCCGGCGAGCGATCCCACGGCGGCCGAGCACCACAGCGTCGCCGCCGTGTTGAGACCGCGGACGTTGAGGCCGTCGCGCATGATGACGCCGGCGCCGAGGAACCCGATGCCCGAGACGATCTGCGCGGCCACCCGGGTCGGGTCGGCGTCGCCGCTCGAAGCCAGCCCGCCGAACCCGTGGGCGGACAGCAGCACGAACAGCGTCGCGCCGACCGCGACCAGTGCGTTGGTGCGCAACCCGGCCATCCGGGCGCGGAACTGGCGCTCGACTCCGATGACGGCGCCCAGGCCGACGCCGGCGCCTACGCGCAGCAGCATTTCGAAGGTGGTCATGTCCGACTCGTTTCCGGCGTGCGCGCACTGCCGGACAGGAGGAGACCGGACGAGCTCAGCCCAGCCGGAAGCCTCCGGTGAGCGCACGCCCGGTCATCCGCTGACTGTCCGCTGGCATGTGCCGCTCACCTCGCTTCCGTTGCTCGTGGTTGATCAACCCGACCACTGTAGCGCCGGGACCGCGGCGCGAGGCTGTGATGATCACTACGCCCAGTGGCGACGCAGGTGCGGGACGAGGTCTTCGGGCCGCTCGTCCGGGAAGAACAGCTTCGCGCCGGGTACCTCGATGACCTCGGTCACCCCGGGGACGGCGTCGCGGAAGCGGTACGCCCACTCGATCCCGAAGTTCGGGTCACCGGTGCCCCACACGAGCAGCGTCGGCACCCGGAACTCCTTGAGCAGCGGTTCGATCGCGTCCAGCTCTTCGCCGCGGACCGACGTCAGCAGCCGCTCGAACTGCCGGGCCGCCTCGAGCGTGCCGCCGACCGGGCGCACGAAGGCGTCCAGGACCTCGTCGGACAGCTGTCCGGGGTGTTCGTAGCCGCCGCCCAGCGCACTGGTTCGCGCCCGCGTGGGGTCCGCGGTGAGCTGGACCAGCAGCGGCGCCAGCTTCCCTCGTTCGGCCAGCTCGACGATCGGGCGGAACGCCTCGGGCGGCAGGTTGCCCTGCGTGTCGCAGTTGGTCAGGGTGAGCGTCCGCAGCCGTTCGGCGTGGTGCACGGCGAAGACCTGCGCGACCGCGCCGCCGGTGTCGTTGGCGACGACGTCGAGTCCGCCCAGCTCCAGCGACTCGCAGAAGTCACCGAGCAGCCGCGCCAACCCGTTCAGGCTCAGGTCCTGATCGGGGGTCACCGGCGACGCGCCGTGGCCCGGCAGGTCGAGCGCGATGCACCGCCGCTCCCCCGCCAGCTCGGTGATCACCTTGCGCCACAACAGGTTGTTCGTTCCCACGCCGTGCACGAAGAGCGCGACCGGCCCCTCGCCCACGTCGGTGTAGCTCACCTCGCCGGACGCCGTCGACACGCGCCCGCGCTGGTCCTCCCAGGTTCGCAAGTCCATCGGTACAGTCCCTCCAGAAGTAAACCGACTGACGGTCTAGTATGAACAGACCGTCAGTCGGTTTGTCAACGACGGAGGCAGCCGACTCGCATGAACAAGAAGATCGACCGCGGCCAGGCGACCCGCGAGCACCTCGTCGCGGTCGCCACCGGCCTGTTCACCGAACAAGGCTACGACGGCACCTCGATCGAGGCCGTCCTGCGGGCCGCCGAGGTGAGCCGGGGCGCGCTCTACCACCACTTCCCCGGCAAGGACGCGTTGTTCGCCGCGGTCCTGGACACCGTCTACGAGCGGGTCGGCGCGGAGGGCGCGAAAGCCGTCGAGGGCCTGACCGACCCGGTGACGGCCTTGCGCGCCGCGTGTCTCGCCTGGATCCGGAGCACCCGCGATCCCGTGGTGCGCCAGGTGATGCTCATCGACGCGCCAGCCGTGCTGGGCTGGCAACGGTGGCGGGAGATCGACGAAGAACGCACGCTCGGCAAGATCAAGGCGGCGCTGCGACGCGACGGCCGGATCCCCAAGGCGCGCGTGGACCTCTTCGCGCACGTGTTGCTCGCCGGGATGAACGAGATCGCGATGCTGGTCGCCCGCGCCGACGACCACGGGAGCACCGCCGCCGAAGCCGAAGCGGCAGCCGGAGATTTGCTGGACCGCTTGCTGGGGACGTGAAACGGGCCGGGGCGACAGTGTCACCCCGACCCGTTTTCCTTGCTGCTAAGCGGTTTCGAACGGCTGGACGTTCGGCTGGAACACCTGCCCGTTCGCCGGCACCTTGAGGTCGGTCAGGTAGTCCGCCACGGCCTTGTCGACGCCCAGCGCGTCGCCGAGGATGCAGTGGCCGAACGCGTCGACCGAGAGCAGCCGGGAGTTGCCGAGCTCGGCCGCCATGCGCTGGCCGAACTTGTACTGCGTCGCCGGGTCGTAGTAGTTGCTCACCACGACCACCGGGACGTCGGTCTTGGCCCGCCACGGACCGCGGTAGACGTCCGGCTTCTTCGCCGGCCACACCGGGCAGCCCGCCGTGTCGGCGAACGCCTGGTAGCGGCCGAAGGTGCGCGACTCGCGCTCCCACTTCGCGGCGATGTCCGGGACCTGCTCCTGCTTGATCTTGAACGGCTTGTCGGAGCAGTTGACGGCGAAGTACGAGTCGTCACTGGTGTAGGGGCTGTCCGGGTTCTGGTCGGCCAGGCCCTGCTTGCCACCGGTGAGCACCTTCAGCTGCTTCGCGGCCAGCGTCTGAGCCTGCGCGCCCGCCGGGTGGATCGCGGTGTAGAGCGCCTGCAGGTCCTCGGCCAGGCCGGGGAACGCCGACGGCGAGTACAGGACGCTCGACACGCCGCCGGTGAACGCGTTGATGTCCACCGTGCCACCGCCGGGGATGGTGATCGGCTGCTTGCGGAGGTACTCGCGCAGTTCGTCGAACTTCGCCCGCGGGGTGCCGTCGCTGAACGCGCACTTCGGGCCGGCCTGGTCGCAGCGCTTGAGGAACCCGTCGAGCGAGATCTCGAAGCCCTGCGCGCGTTCCCGGTCGTACTGCACGCCGTCGCTGGTGCGCAGCGCCGGGTCGACGTTGCCGTCGATGACGATCGCCCGCGACTGCTTCGGGAACATCGACGTGTAGGTCGAGCCGATCAGCGTCCCGTAGGAGAAGCCGACGAAGGTGAGCTTCTGGTCGCCGACCGCCGCGCGCAGCGTGTCGAGGTCGCGCACGACGTCCTTGGTGGACATGTGGTTCAGCAGCGAACCGGCGTTGTTCTTGCAGAACTTGCCGTAGTCGCGGTAGCTGGCGAGGGTGCCGGAGATCTCGGCCCGGCTCAGCGGCACCGGGATCTGGGCGCCGAAGACCTCGTCGGCGTCCTCCTGGGTGGTGAAGCAGCGCAGCGGGTTGCTCTGGCCGACGCCGCGCGGGTCGAACCCGACGAGGTCGAACCGGTCGAGCACCTGCGGCTGGAAGTAGTACTGGCCGCTGATCGGCATCCGCAGGCCCGAGCCGCCGGGGCCGCCGGGGTTGAGGAACAGCGAGCCGACGCGGGCGTCCGGCGTGCGGGCGGCGCGCTTGAGCAGCGCGATGTCGATGGTGCCCAGCGCGGCGTTGTCGTGGTCGATCGGCACGCGGTAGCGCGCGCAGCTGTAGAACTTCACCTGGTCGGCGGGCACGCCGGCCAGCGTGTCGCTCGAGCAGGTGCCCCAGGTGACGGCGGCGGTCGCGCCGACGACCGCGGGCTTGACCACCGCGTCGGCAGCTGTCGGGTCTGGGGCCGCCGCCGCGGTGCCGGCCGTCCCGGTGACGCCGAGTCCGGCCACGAGCGCCCCCACCAGTGCGAACGACCGCACCCGGCCTCTTGTGGATCTCAGCAAGACGTCTCCTCCCTAAGTGGCGTACTCGCCGCGCGTCCGAGACGTCACGGCGCGTTACCCGGGAGAGACTGGCACAAATCGGTGAATCCCGTCACCGGCCGAAAGGATGGTGGGAACCTACCGATCCGGGCGGGTGAGGACGAAAACGGGCAACGAACGCCCCGCCTCCTTGCGCTCCATCGCGTACCCCGGCCAGAACTCCAGCAGCTCACGCCACATCGCGGCGTACTCCTCGCCGTGCAGCTCCCGCGCGACGACGTCCACCGGCTTCCCGGCGCGCGCCACCTGGCACTTCGGGTCGGCCCGGAGGTTCAGCGCCCACGCCGGGTCGTTCGGGCGGCCCCAGTTCGACGCCGTCAGCACGAGGTCGTCGCCGCGCGGGAAGCAGAGCAGGTTCGTGCCGCGGGGCAGCCCGCTCTTGCGGCCGGTCGTCGTGAGGCGGACCGACGGCAGCCCGGCGAGCGCCACGAGGCTCACCCGGCCGCCGAACGCCCGATGCAGTTTCTTGTCCGCCCAGACGACGAACCCGGCCGTGCGCATCAGCCACGGCCGGGTGCCGACAGCCCGGGCGAGCGCCCGGAGAGGATTAGCCACGCACAGATCTTGCCAGGCTCACCCCGAACCGCTGCTGCGAGTCGGTCCACCAGCGGTCGAGGGCGAACCCGGCCGCGGCCAGCTCCGTTTCGACGCCGTCCGGGCGGAACTTGGCCGAGATCTCCGTGCGGATGTGCTCACCCTCGGCGAAGGCCACCGTGAGGTCGGCACCGGGGATGTCGACGGTCAGCGCGCGGCGGGCCCGCAGCCGCATCTCGATCCACTCGTTCTCCGCGTCCCAGTAGGAGACGTGCTCGAACTCGTCGACGTCGAAGTTCGCGCCCAGCCGGGTGTTGATCACCCGCAGCACGTTCTTGTCGAACTCGCCGGTGACGCCGGCGGCGTCGTCGTAGGCGCGTTCGAGGATGCCCCGGTCCTTGACCAGGTCGGTGCCGAGCAGCAGCCACTCCCCCTCGTCCAGGACCTCGCGCACCGACTCGAGGAAGGTCGCGCGCTCGGCGGGCAGGAAGTTGCCGATCGTGCCGCCGAGGAAGGCCACCACCCGCGGCTGGCCGCCGGGCAGCAGGTCGAGGTGCTGGGTGAAGTCGCCGACGACGCCGCGGACGGTCAGCCCCGGGTAGTCCTTGGAGATGGCTTCGGCCGCTTCGGCCAGCGCGGACTCGGAGACGTCGAGCGGCACGAACGCTTCCAGGGTGCCGTGGCGGGTGAGCGCGTCGAGCAGCAGCCGGGTCTTCTCGCTCGACCCGGACCCCAGCTCGACGAGCGTGTGCGCGCCGGTCAGCTCCGCGACGTCGGTGGCGTGCGCGGCCAGCACCTCGCGCTCGCTGCGGGTCGGGTAGTACTCCGGCAGCTGGGTGATCTTCTCGAACAGCTCACTGCCGTCGGCGTCGTAGAACCACTTGGGCGGCAGCCACTTCTGCTCCGCCGTGAGCCCGGCGACGACGTCGGCTCGCAGTTCCGCGGTGACGGCGTCGCCGGAACGGTGGTGGTCGAGATCGACTTCGGTCATGAGCGCTCCTGGGTCAGGGGAAGCAGGTCGACGCCGGCCGCGGTGGCGCGCACGGCGTGCTGGTCGGGGACGGGTTTCCAGCGCGGATCGCCGTCGAGGGGTTCGGACGCCAGCAGCACGCCGGCCGGGGTCTCCAGCAGGGAGAGCGCGTGCGTCCAGGCCGTGCCGATGAGGGTCGAGCCGTCGGTGAGCAGGAAGTTGAGCCGGGAGCCGGGTGCGGCCGCCTCGACGGCGGTGGTCAGTCCCGCCACCGCCGTCAGCGGGTCTTCCCCCGCCGCCAGCCGGGCCCGCAGGAGGGCCCAGAGCACCGCCGAATCCGTCGGCGCCTCCAGGGTGAGCAGCTCGGTGACGGGCAGGGTCTTGGCCGCCTCGGCCAGGGAGTCCGGCCAGCCGCGGACGACGCCGTTGTGGCTGAACAGCCAGCGCCCGGCGGTGAACGGCGCCGCGGCCGCTTCGGTCACCGGCATGCCGGTGGTGCCGTTGCGGACTGCGGCGACGAACGCGCCGGAGGTCACCGACGCGGCCAGCGGCGGCAGCGTCTCGTCCGTCCACAGTGGAGTGGACCGGCGGTGGCGCAGCGGCGGCGAGCCCGGGCCGGGGTACCACCCCAGCCCGAACCCGTCGGCGTTGACCGAGCCGCCGCCGCGCATGTCCGCCGGCGCGTAGGACTGCACCAGCAGGGAATGCGGCGCGCGGAAGACCGCCTCGGCGGGCGAGACCGGCTCGCCGATGTAGGCGATGTGCCTGCACATGGCGCCTAGCCCACCTCGCCGGGTGCGGCGTCGCGCGCGGTGCGGAAGCCGGCGAAGATCTGCCGCCGGATCGGGTAGTCCCAGTTGCGGAACGTGCCCCGGATGGCCGCCGAGTCGGTGCCGAAGGAGCCGCCGCGCAGCACCTTGTACTCCGGCCCGAAGAACACCTCCGAGTACTCCCGGTACGGGAACGGCGCGAAGCCCGGGTAGCCGTGGAGGTCCGTGCTCGTCCACTCCCAGACGTCGCCGATCAGCTGGTGCACGCCGGTCGGCGACGCGCCGGCCGGGTACGCCCCCGCCGGCGCGGGGCGCAGGTGCCGCTGGCCGAGGTTGGCGTGCTCGGCCGACGGCTCGTCGTCACCCCACGGGAACCGCCGCGAGCGGCCGGTCGCCGGGTCGAACCGGGCGGCCTTCTCCCACTCCGCCTCGGTCGGCAGCCGCCGCCCCGCCCAGGCCGCGTAGGCCTCGGCCTCGTAGTAGGAGACGTGCACGACCGGCTCGTCGGCCGTGACGCGCTCGTGGACCCCGAACCGGGTCCGCCACCAGCCGTCCTGCTCCCGCTGCCAGAACCGCGGCGCGGTGATGCCGTTCTCGCGCAGGTAGGCCCAGCCGGCCGGGCTCCACCACTGCTCGTCGGCGTACCCGCCGCCGTCCAGGAACTCGGCGTAGGCCCCGCACGTCACCGGCGTGGTGTCGAGCCAGAACGCCTCGACGGCGAGCTCGTGCGCCGGGCGCTCGTTGTCCAGCGCCCACGGCTCGGCCGACGTGCCCATCGTGAACACGCCCGCCGGGACCAGCACCTCGGCCGGGAGGGTGCCCGACCGCGCGGGCGGCGGCTCCGGCGCGTGCAACACCGGGTCGCCCTTGCGCAGCTGGTGGGTGGCCAGCATGGTCTCGTCGTGCTGCTGCTCGTGCTGGGTGATCATGCCGAACGCGAACGCCTGCTCGGTCAGCCGCCGCCCCTCCATCGGCGCGTGTTCCAGCACGTCGAACGCCTTTTCGCGCACCTGCTTGACGTACGCGCGCGCCTCGGCCGGGCCGAGCAGCGGCAGCTCCGGCCGGTCGGCGCGGGCGTGCTGGAACGCGTCGTAGATGTCGTCGATGTCCGGACGCAGCGGCTCCCGGCCGCCGACGTCGCGGACCAGCCACAGCTCCTCCTGGACGCCGATGTGCGCCAGGTCCCAGACCAGCGGCGACATCAGCTTGGAGTGCTGGCGGACCAGGTCTTCGTCGTCCACGGCGTCGGTCAGCGCCACGCTGCGCGCCCGCGCCCGGGTCAGTGCTTCGGCCGCCCGGGCACGCAGGTCCTGCGCGCTCAGGTCACCCAGTGCTTCCGTGCTCATGCTTCGCTCCTCGATCGGTACGCGCGCCCCTGCACGCTCTCGCTGATCTCGGTGATCGACTCCTCCGCCAGCCCCGTCGCGCCCAGCTCGGCGCAGCCGAGGTCGGCCAGCGCCGCCGCGGCCGCCGCCAGGTCCGGGTCCGCCAGGCCGCGCCGCGCCGCCGTGGTCCAGCGGTCGGCGACCGGTGCGCAGAGGTCACGCACCTTGTCCACAGTGGACGGACGGGCGAGCAGCGCGGCGACCAGGGCCACCGGTGGCAGCCACTCGCCGGGCGGCTGCGCGTCGAGGTACCGGATCTCCAGGTACCCCTGCGGGCGGACCGGGGTGAACATCGTGGTGAGGTGGTAGTCGAGGTCCGCCGCCGTCGGTTTCGGCAGCAGGGCGGCCGCGCCCCTGCCGTCGATCCAGTCGGCGAACGTCAGCCCCTCCGGCGCGTCCCACGGCCGGTCGCCGCGCGGCAGCACCATCAGGGGGACATCCATCATGCGCGCGGCCCACTCTCCCGCGGGGTCGTCGCCCGCTACCCGGGCCGTGCGGGTCCGGACCGCTTCCGTGTCGTGCACCGCCAGCCACCGGGCGGAGGCGTGCCCGGTGTCGCGACCGGCGTGGACGCGGGAGTTGGCGAAGAGGGCCAGCAGCGGCGGGCCCATCGCGTGGGCGGCCGCCCACCGGGCCGCGTAGTGCTCCGGCTCCCCCGCGTCGACGCAGACCTGCAGGCCGGCGGTGCCGGCCATCATCGTGAGGCCGCCCGGCCCGATCGGCGCGAACCGGCGTTCCATAGCCGCGTAGCGCGGCGTGTGCAGGAGACGGCGGGGCGGCCGGTGGGCGTCGATACCCGTTTCGCCCAGCACGAGGCCGTGCCGGGAGAGGCGGTCACGCAGGTGGTGGAGGTCGGCCGTGACCACTGCGGCGAGGTCGCGCAGGGAGGCCTGGGGAAGTGCGGAGATCTCGACCTGGCACCCGGGCTCGAGGCTCACTGGTGAACCTGCCGGGAGGGGCGAGGCGGGACTGTCGGGGCGGAGTGTCCGCGGGGTGTGCGGGCCCAGCGCCGTGGCGAGGACATCGGGATCGAGGGGTCTGGCCGGGTCGTCGGCGTGGTGCACGATGAACTCCAGCTCCGCGCCGATCAGGCGGGGTGGCCCGTGCTTGAAGCACACCGATGCCACGTACGCCTCCCCGGCCGCGCGGTCCGCCAGGACCCGCGCGGTGCGGTTCGACGCACTCCCCGACTTTTCGGGAAAATCGTGCACCGTAGACGCTTCTGTCATGTCCGTCCTTGTTCCGGGTGGTGGAACTTCTTGACTTCGGACGCTACACGCGGGGTACGACAAAATCAGGCGGGATCTTGCGCTGCGGGACCGGATCACCACTCCGTAAGAAGTCCCGGATCAGGGCAAAGCGGACTCGGTGCCCAGGCCGAGCTCGGCCGCCGAGGCCCGCACGGCCTCGATCACCAGGTGCAACGCGGGCCGCCGGAACGCGGTGCGCCGGTAGGCGATCGACACCGTCCGCAGCAGCGGCGTGGTGAGCGCGACGACGTCGATCCCGGGCGGCCGCAGCAGCCGCAGACCGAGGTCCGAGACCAGGGTGACGCCGAGCCCGGCCCCCACCATCGCCATCGCCGTGGACTGCTCTTCGACCTCGTGGTTGATCTTCGGGGAGAAGCCGTGCCGCCGGCAGGCCGTCCGCATCGCCCGGCCGAAGTGCGACTTCGGGCTGGCCAGGATCCACGGGTGCTCCGCGAGCTCGTCCAGGGACGCCGTCCCCGACGGGACCGCGCCCCGCGGCACCGCGGCGTGCAGCCGCTCCACGGCCACGACGGCGCGTTCCAGCCCGCCGTCCCACGGCGTCGGCGCGTCGGAGTAGTCGATCACGAACGACAGGTCGAGCGTGCCGTCGCGGACGGCTTCGGCGGTGTCCTCCGGCGCCAGCTCGCGCGTGCGCACCTGGATGCCGGGGTGCTCGCCGGCCAGCGCCGTCAGCGCCGTCGGAAGCAGTCCCGAAGCCACCGACGCCCACACGCCGGCGGTCAGCCGGACCGTCCGGGCCTCCTGGGCTTCCTCCAGGGCGAACGTCGCGCGCTCCACCGAACCGAGGATCTCCTCCGCGTGCTCGGTCAGCAGGTTGCCCAGCTCGGTCAGCTGGACACGCCGGCCGAGCCGTTCGAACAGCTTCGCGCCGACGTCGCGCTCGAGCTGCGCGAGCTGCTGCGAGACCGCTGAAGCAGTGTAGTGCAGCGAAGCGGCGGCCGCTGTCACCGTGCCCCGGCGGTGCAACTCGCGAAGCATCCGCAAGCGGTGCAACGAGAGTTCCATACACCAAACCTAAACGAGATCGTGCAGGTTCGTTAAATGGACGCGGGGGCCACCCGGGGCGCACGCTCGGGAGAGGCGGTCGCCGGACCGCCCCGGACTTCCCCCTGGAGGTGAGTGGCCCTGATGACCCCGCGCGAAGCCGAGCCGCTGATGCGACTGACCTGGACCGATCCCATCACCGGCGCGAACGGCTACCTGGTCGTGCACACCCTCGTCTCCGGCGTCGCCACCGGCGGCACCCGGATGCGGGCGGGCTGCACGATGAGCGAGGTCGAGGACCTCGCCCGGGGCATGGCCAACAAGACCGCGACCTTCAACCTGCCGGTCGGCGGGGCGAAGGGCGGCATCGACTTCGACCCGAAGGACCCGCGGGCGTACGGCGTGCTGAAGCGGTTCTGCGCGTTCCTGCGGCCGTGGCTGGACGCGCACTGGGTGACCGCCGAGGACCTCGGCGTGCCCCAGCACCTGATCGACGAGGTGTTCGCGGAGCTCGGGCTCGAGCAGTCGTACCACGCGGCGATCGTCCGTTCGGCCGACCCCGCGCGCACCCTGCGCCGGGTGCAGGCGGGCCTCAACGCGCCGGTACCCGGCGGGCTGCTGCTCGGCGACGTCGTCGGCGGCTACGGCGTGGCGCAGGCGTGCCTCGGCGTCGCGGCGGCGTGGGACTGGGACGTGCGCGAGACGACCGTGGCGATCCAGGGCATCGGCACGATGGGCGGCGGCGCGGCCTGGTACCTGCACGAAGCCGGGATGAAGGTCGTCGCGGTCGCCGACGCGGCGGGCACGCTGTACGACCCGGTGGGGCTCGACGTCCCGGCGCTGCTGGAGCTGCGCGACCGCTTCGGCGAGGTCGACCGGTCGCGGCTGCCCGCCGGAGTGCGATCGCTCCCCCGGGAGACCGTCGTCGGCATCGACGCGGACATCTTCGTGCCGGCCGCGATCTCGTACGCGCTGCGCCCGGACAACGAGAACCTCGTCAAGGCGTCGGTGGTCGTCGAGGCGGCCAACGCGGCGACGACGCCGGAAGCGGAAGCGGCACTTTCCGCCCGCGGGGTCGCGGTCGTGCCGGACTTCGTGGCCAACGCGGGCGCCGCGGCGTGGGCGTGGTGGCTGCTGCTGGGCGAGGTGGGCGCGGACCCGGCCGACTCGTTCCTGCGGCTGCGCACGGAGATGCAGGCCAAGGTCGCGCTCCTGCTGACCGGCTGGAACATGGACCGGCTGCCGCTGCGCGTCACCGGGCTGCGGCTCGCCGAGACCACCCGCGCCCAGCGCGCCGAGGCGGCGCTCGCGCCGGAAGGTGAGCCGGCGCTGCTCATCCCGTGAGCCGGGTTCCGCGCGGCGCCCCGGGTGGGGGCGCCGCGCGGTTCCTTCACCGCGCGAAGCGGTCGGTCGCGCCGACGAGCACGTCCTGCATGGGGGCGTCCTGCGTCGAGTGCCCGATGTTCTCCAGCAGCACCAGCTCACTGCCCGGCCAAGCGTGGTGCATCAGCCAGGGCGTGCCGACCATGTTGCTCGTGTCGAGCACCCCCTGGGCCAGTACGGCCGGGATGCCGGCGAGCTTGCCGAGGGAGCGCAGGATCTCACCGTCGGGGAGGAAGGCCCGGTTGCTGAAGTAATGCGTGACCAGCCGGGCGAAGCAGAGCCGGTAGGCCGGGTCCTCGAAGGACTTGTACGCGGGCACGCCCGGGAGCATCGCGTCCTCCCAGGCGCACCAGTCGTCGGCCGCCTGGTGGTGGACCGCCGGATCGGGATCCATCAGCAACCGGTGGTAGGCGGCGGACAGGTCGCCGTCCCGCTCGCTCTCCGGCACGCCCTGGCGGAACTTCTCGAAGGCTTCCGGGAAGTACGCTCCCAGGCCGCGGATGAGCATCTCGATCTCGATGAAGCGGTCGGTCGCCAGTCCCATGAGGACCATCTCGCTGACCCGCTCGGGGTGCCGCAGGGCGTACGTCAGGCTCAGCACCGAGCCCCAGGAACCGCCGAACAGCAGCCACTTCCCGATGCCGAGCCGCGTCCGGAGTAGCTCGAAGTCCGCGACGAGGTGGTCGGTGGTGTTGGCGGAGAGGTCGGCGACCGGGGCGCCGGCGTGCGGGGTGCTGCGGCCGCAGCCGCGCTGGTCGACGAGCACGACGCGGTACTTCGCCGGGTCGAAGTAGCGGCGGAGGTTCGTCGAACACCCGGTGCCGGGCCCGCCGTGCACGACGAGCGCCGGCTTGCCGTCCGGGTTCCCGCAGGTCTCCCAGTAGATCTCGTGCCCGTCGCCGACGTCGAGCAGGCCGTGGTCGCAGGGGTCGATCTCGGGGTACAGCCCAGCCATCAGCGCGTCCTTCCCGCGGAATACAACAGCGCTGTCACATTAGCCGCGAACGGCGCTCGATGCGCGGGCTTTTCCGCTCAGACGAGGGCGCCGGCCAGCTCCATGAGCGTGTCGGCCAGTTCGCGCGGGCCCGCCGGGCCGATGTGGATCACGGCGTCGTCACCCGCGCCGGAGGTGTAGCTGAGGTAGCGGCCCCAGTCCGTGTCGGCGTAGTGCAACGGCTGCTGCAGGCAGGTGTGGCGCCCGACGTCGTCCCGGCGGCCGACGTAGAGCTCGCCGCTGCCCGAGACCGGGCGCTGCACGAGGCTGACGACGTCGGCGATCGCCGGGTCGAGCGGGTAGGCCTCCTGACCGCGGCGGGCGGCTTCGCTCAGGTCCGCCACCCGCACGGCGCGCGGGTGGCCGCCGCCGGCCCCCATCGGCGGCAGCTGCTCGACGAGCGACTCGGCGAGCCGGTTCCGGTCGATCTCCTGGACGCCGACCTGCGTCCCGTCGGAGACGGCCAGGATCGCCTGCAGGCCCTTCGCGGCCGCTAGCACGCCGTACGTCCGGCCGTCGACACCGACCCAGCCGTAGCACTCCCGCGCCGGGTTCACCAGCAGCGGGAGCCAGTCGAGGAAGTCGACGGTGGCCCGCCCGCGCACGTCGACCAGCCCGGCTTCGGCCAGCGCGGCGTCGACCCGCTTGCCGGCCTCGTCGCGCTCCTCGTCCGAGAGCCACAGCGGCTCCGGGCGCAGGGTGATGTGCAGCTGACCGACCTGTTCGCGCTCGGCCAGTGCGGCCAGAGCCTCGACCGGAACGTCCACCCGGCCTGTTGCCACGTCCACCCGCCTACTCGCCGATGACCGGCGGACTGGTCCGCTGGTCGGTACCGAAGATCGCGTCCGGGTCCGCCTCGATCAGGAAGTCCGGCCGCTGGTGCTCATCATCTTCCTCACCCTCGCCCCGGCGGCCCCCGGCACCCATGGGCCCCATCTGCCCGGACCGCCCGGCCGCCGACCGCGCGGCGGCGGCCTCCGCGGCGGCGGCGTTGCCGAGACTGCCCATGCCGGAGCCACGGCCGCCGCCGAGGCCGCGCTCCCCCGCGGCCCCGGACCCGCTGCCGCCCGCGCCACCGCCGCGGCCGGACCCGCTACCGGATTCGCCGATGGGGCGGCCGTTCGAGTCGAGCAGCCGGCTGCCGGCGTTCCCGCTCGTCGGCCCGCGACCGCCGGTGCTGGAGTTGGGATCGTTGCCGAAGGTGTTCGAGTAGTTCTGACCGCCCCCACCGCCGGTGTTGGTCGGGTAGAAGTCCACGCCCCCGGTCCCGGGCGGGGTCTTGCCCGGCTGGTCGGTGGCCTGCCCGGGCCGGGTCGGCACGGTGGGGAGCGTCGGGCGGCCGGAGCCGGTGGTGTGGGTGGTGTCGTCGCCGCCCGTTCCGCCCGTTCCGCCGCTGCCTCCCGTTCCGCCGGTGCCTCCGGTGCCTCCCGTTCCACCAGTGCCGCCAGTCCCGCCCGTGCCTCCGGTCCCTCCGGTGCCGCCGGGCTTGTCGGGACCACCGGTGCGGCCGGGGTCGACGCTGGAGGTCGAGGTGCGGTCGTCACCGGGGTCACCGCCCCCGCCTTCCGGGTACCACTTGTGCTCGTCGACGATCACCGGCCCGGGGCCGCCGGGCTTGTTGACGGCGATGGAAGCGCCATCGGACTCGAGGACGCCGTAGTCGGTCGGCAGCACCGCGCGGGTACCGCTGGTGACGCTGCTGTACTGGTCCATCACGCGAACGTTGGTCTCGTTCGCCGCGTTGTACTTCGCGATGCCGGATTGGTAGTCGTCGATGTCGTCCTTGGCCATGAACGGCCCGGCGATCGGGATGGCGGCCTTGAGACCGATGCTCCACGGGCTGGGCTTGTCCGGCTTCGGCGGGATCTCCACGACCGAGCTGCTCGAGTGGTCGAAGGCACTGGCCTGCGAGTCGACGGAAGCCTTGGTGACGTCGAGCGGCTCGGCGGTCTGCGCGAAGGCTTGTTCCAGCGGACCGGCCCCGGCGTTCGCGGCGTCGGCCGCGTCCCCGCTCCACGAGCTCACCATCCGCGTCTGGAGCGCCTTGATGCTCGCCCCGCGCTCCATGTAGGCGTCGGACAGCGACTGGACCGTCTCCGCCGTCTGACGCAGGCCGGACGTATCGCCCTGCCGGAAGTTGTCGTAGATCTGCTTGCCGTCCACTCGTCATGCCCCCTTGAGTGTCTTGACGACGCCGGACGCGGCCTGGCTCGCCGCCGCACAGGAGTCGTCCTGCCCTTGGTATCCCTGCGCCTGCACGCTGAACGAAAGGTCGTCGGCGATGCCGACGACCAAGGTGCAGGTGCCCCTCGTGCGCTCGTCCTGGATGTCGGCGTACACGGCCGGGTAGCCCTCGACGTCCGGAGCTTGTTCGAGGAACCGCACGAACTTCTTTTCGCGGTACGCGGCATAGGTGCCGGCCAGTCCACCCGCGCCGTGGTCGCGGTTCCCGGTGCCGAGGATGACCTGCAGGCCGATGCCTTCGCCGCTGATCTTCCACGCGCAGGAGGGGCCCGCCGCCGTCAGCGGCGTGTCACCACCGGCCTGGTACTTGCCGGCGTCGGTGTACCGCAGGGACGCCAGGACGTCCGCGGGCAGCAGCCCGCAGGTGTCGGTCGCGTACTTGCCGGCGTCGAGGGCAGGCTGGGTCACCTTGGGCACGTCGGGATCCGCGGCGGGGGCGCTCGTCGAGGCCGGCGCGCTCGGCGCGGGAGACGCGGCACCGCCGGTCGTCGAGGTACAGCCCGCCGCGAGTCCCGCGGAGACGATCAGGAGCGCGGCCAGGCCGCGGATTTCGCTTCGCACGAGATCGGTTCGCCTATGCCTTGAAGGTGCCGGACATGTCCTGGTCGGTCGCCACGGTCTTCGTCTGCGCCGCCTTGAGCTTCTTGATGTACTCCTGCGCGTACTTGCGCATGGAATCGTTCTGCCGCTGCAGAGCGGCGATCGAGTCCGAGGTGGTCGAGGCGTAGCTCCCGCTGACCGCGTCTTCACCCGGCGCCAGCTTGGGCGCGTAGACGAGACTCTGGATCTTGTTCCCGTCTTCGACGATCTTGTCCAGGACGTCTTCCCACTGGCTGATCACCGAAGACAGCTCGTCGGGGTCCATCTTGAACTGGCCACCCTTGCCCCCGCCGCCGTACACGCGTCCGGGCGTGGAGAGAACGTCGCCCCAGAGCGCCTGTGCCGCCTGCCCGGCTTCGCCGATGATCACGCCCCGCACCTTCCCCTCAGTTCACCCACCGTGATGGTGCAAAGATTAGCCAACTGTCTCACGCCGTGTCAGCGAATCGGCGCAACGTTCCGACGATGGGGGCTTCGGTTCGGTTCCCGGGCACTCCGGGTCACAGTACGTACGTACGGATTGCGAGATCCCGGTCCGCGGTGCCAGGATTTCAGGATGCCACGCGTAAGCCAGGATCACCTCGACGCACGACGGCGCCAGATCCTCGACGGCTCGCGCGTGTGCTTCGCACGCTACGGCTACGAAGGTGCCACAGTCCGGCGCCTGGAGGAAGCCACCGGGCTCTCCCGGGGCGCGATCTTCCACCACTTCCGCGACAAGGAGTCGCTCTTCCTCGCCCTCGCCGAGGACGACGCCATCCGGATGGCCGACGTCGTTGCCGAGCAGGGCCTGGTCCAGGTCATGCGGGACCTCCTCGCCGGCGGTGACCACCCCGCCGACTGGCTCGGCACCCGCCTCGAGGTCTCCCGGCGGCTGCGCACCGATCCGGAGTTCCGCGGCCGGTGGGCCGAGCGCTCCGAGCAGCTGACCACCGCCACGCGCCTGCGGCTGCTGCGCCAGCGCGAGGCCGGGATCCTGCGCGACGACGTCGACGTCGACATCCTCACCGCGTTCCTGGAGCTAGTCCTCGAAGGACTCGTCTCGCACCTGGCCATGGGCCTGCCCGCCGCCGGCCTCGGACCGGTGCTCGACCTCGTCGAGGAGACCGTGCGGCGGCACCGGCCGGGCGCCGGCTGATCCGTCGTGGTCGAATGGCCCGCGTGGATCTTCTCGAAGCGCACGGCCACGCGTTGCGGGCCTTCGGCGACGCGGTGCACGCGGCCGGCGAAGCCGGCTGGGGCCATCGGACGCCGTGTACCGAGTGGACGGTCCGCGACCTCGTGAACCACCTCGTGGCCGAGCAGCTCTGGGCGCCCGCCCTGCTGGCCGGCGCCACTTTGGACGATGTGGGCGACCGCTACGACGGCGACGTTCTCGGCGAAGACCCGGTGTCCGCCTGGGACGCGGCCGCCGAAGCCGCCCGCGAAGCCTTCCTCGACGACGGCGTCCTTGAACGCGCGGTGCACGTGTCGACCGGGCTGCTCCCCGCCCGCGAGTACGGCTGGCAGATGACGATCGACGCCGCCGTGCACGCCTGGGACCTCGCGACGGCGCTGGGCCTGCCCGGCCCGGTGACCGAGGACCTCGCCGAACGGCTGCTCGACGTCGTCCGGCCGTGGGTGGACGAGTGGCAGGGGCTCGGCATCTTCGCCCCGCCGGTCCCGGTCCCCCGCGACGCGGCCCCGGCCGCGCGGCTCGTGGCCCTGCTCGGGCGGGACCCGCGGTGAATCACCCGCCGAGGTGAGCGCGCCGACACACCGATATCCCCGCGGCCGGCGCCGGGGACACGTTAAGATTGTCGGATAATCGCAGTACACACCGATTCACTGCTGGGAGTGACCGTTTCGTGCGCGCAGCGCAGTCACCTGGTGACAGTACCGAGCCGGGTGACCGACCCGGCTGTCCGATAGGTTCTTCCCCCGCCGACCGGGCGGGTGCGGAATGACCCAGATCCTGTTCGCCGTGCTCGGCGTCCTCCTCTTCGTGCTGCTGACCGTGGGCACCGGACTCGCTGTCGCCGCCGAGTTCTCGCTGACCGCGCTCGAGCGCAGCACCGTCGAGGCCAACGTCCGCCAGGTCGGCGACCGCCGTGCCCTGGCCGTCCAAAAGGCCCACCGGACGCTGTCCTTCCAGCTCTCCGGTGCCCAGGTCGCGATCACGCTGACCACCCTGATCACCGGGTACCTGGCCGAGCCGCTGATCGGCGAGCTCGTCCGGCCGCTGCTCACCGGCGTCGGGCTGCCCGAGGCGTTCGCCTCGGGCGCGTCGGTCGTGCTCGCCCTGGTCATCGCCACGTCGCTGTCGATGATCCTCGGCGAAATGGTGCCGAAGAACCTCGCCATCGCCCGGCCGCTGCCGACCGCGCGCGCCGTCACCGGCTACCACTCGCGGTTCTCCGCGCTGTTCCGCTGGCTGATCACGATCATGAACAACAGCGCGAACTTCCTCGTGCGCAAGTTCGGCGTCGAGCCCCAGGAAGAGCTGCGGTCCGCGCGCTCGCCGCAGGAACTGGGCTCGATCGTGCGCTCCAGCGCCGAAAGCGGCACGCTCGACACGTCGACCGCCGAGCTGCTGGACCGCTCGCTGCGGTTCGGCGAGCGCACCGCGGAGGAGCTCATGACCCCGCGCGTGCAGCTCGAGTCGCTCGCGATCGACGACACCATCGAGGACCTCATCGACATCTCGCGCCGCACCGGGTTCTCGCGGTTCCCGGTGCACGCCGAGGACCTCGACGACGTCCGCGGCGCCGTGCACGTCAAGCAGGCCTTCGCCGTGCCCGCCGCCGAGCGGGCGAACGTGCCGATCGGGTCCGTCATGCGCCCCGTGCCGACCGTGCCCGAGTCCCTGCCCGGCGACGACCTGCTCAACCGGCTGCGCGACTCCCGCTTCCAGCTGGCGATCGTCGTCGACGAGTACGGCGGCACGGCCGGGCTCGTGACCCTGGAGGACGTCGTCGAGGAGATCATCGGCGACGTCCGCGACGAGCACGACGACCACGAAGGCCCGGCGTCGCAGCAGGTCGGCACCGACAGCTGGCTGGTGTCCGGGCAGCTGCGCGCCGACGAGATCACCGACGTCACCGGGTTCCGGATGCCGGACGGCGACTACGAAACCATCGCCGGGCTCATCCTCGAACGGCTGGGCAAGATCCCCGCCGAAGGGGACGCCGCGGAGGTCGACGGCTGGCGGCTCACCGTCACCGCGATGGACAAGCGCCGGATCGCCGAGGTCGAGGTGGCCCCGGTCCGGACCGTCGAAGAACCCGCGGTAGCCGAGGTGGCCTCGTGAGCGACTGGCTGAACATCGCCCTCGTGGGGGTCCTGCTGCTGGCCAACGCCTTCTTCGTCGGCGCGGAGTTCACGCTGATCTCCTCGCGGCGCGACAGGCTCGAAGCGCTCCTGGAGCAGGGCAAGACCCGCGCGAAGATCGTGATCAACGCGAGCAAGCACGTGTCGCTGATGCTCGCCGGCGCGCAGCTGGGCATCACCATCTGCTCGCTGCTGCTCGGCCGCCTCGGCGAGCCCGCGATCGCGCACCGGCTCTCGGCGTTCTTCGACCTGCTGGGGCTGCCCGAGACGCTGCTGCACGCGGTTTCGTTCGCCATCGCGCTGGCGTTCATCACCGTGCTGCACGTCCTGATCGGCGAAATGGTGCCGAAGAACCTCGCGATCGCCGAGCCCGAGCGGCTCGCGCTGTGGCTGGTGCCAGTGCACGTCGCGTGGGTCAAGCTCGCCAACCCGTTCATCTGGCTGCTCAACTTCGTCGCCAACTCGCTGTTGCGCGCGTTCAAGGTCGAGCCGAAGGACGAGCTGGAGACGGCCTACACCTCCGACGAGCTGGCCGAGCTGCTCAGCGAGTCGCGGCGCGAAGGCCTGATCGACCAGTCCGAACACCGGCGGCTGACCCAGACGCTGTCGTCGGTGCAGAAGACGGTGGCCGACGTGCTGGTGCCGACCGCGGAGCTGACGACGCTGCCCTGCGGGCCGACCGTCGGCGACGTCGAGCGCGCGGTGTCCTCCACGGGCTTCTCGCGGTTCCCGGTGTGCACCGACGACGGGCGGCTGACCGGCTACATCCACGTGAAGGACGTCCTCGACCTGGCCGGCCTCGACCCGGCGACGATCGTGCCCGACTCGAAGACGCGCCCGCTCACCGAGCTGCGCGCCGACGCCCGGCTCGACGTCGCGCTCTCGGCGATGCGCAAGGAAGGCAGTCACCTGGCCCGGGCGCTCGACATCGCGGGCAACGCCGTCGGCGTCGTCGCGCTCGAGGACCTCGTCGAGGAGTACGTGGGCACCGTCCGCGACGGAACCCACGTGGGCGCATGACCGCCGACGTGCTCGCCGAACCGGACTGGCTGGCCCGGGAGGCGGCGCACGTCGAGCGGATGCGCCGGTGGACGGTCCCGCACCAGGAGCGGCGCTCGCGCGGCGAGAAGCACCCGGTGCTGGACTTCCTGTTCACCTACTACTCGCACCGGCCGTCGCACCTGCAGCGGTGGCAGCCCGGACCCGGCGTGGCCCTCGCCGGGCCCGCGGCGCGGCGTTTCCTGGACCGCAAGGGCTACGTCGAGACCGCCGACGGCGTGGTCCTCGATCCCGCGGGCTTCACCGAAGGCAAGAAACGGACGGCCGAGTTCGTCCTCGGCCTGCTGAGCGCGACGGCGTCCCGCGCGCCGCGGCTGAACTGCTTCGGGCTGCACGAGTGGGCGATGGTCTACCGCGAGCCGGCGGACTCGGTGCGGCACGACCAGGTCCCGCTCCGGCTCGGCTCGGCGGGCACGGACGAGGTCGTCGAGTCGCTCGACATCCGGTGCGGGCACTTCGACGCGTTCCGGTTCTTCACCGACGACGCCCGCCCGCGCAACGAGCTGACGCCGTCGCGGGAGACGCAGGTCGCACTCGAGCAGCCGGGGTGCCTGCACGCGAACATGGATCTGTTCAAATGGGCCTACAAGCTCGATCCGTTCGTGCCGGCGGAGCTGGTGGCGGACGCGTTCGAGCTGGCCGTCGAGATCCGGACGCTGGACATGCGGGCGAGCCCGTACGACCTGGTCGCGCTCGGCTACCCGCCGGTGCGGATCGAAACGGCCGCCGGGCGCGCCGAATACGCCCGGGCCCAAGGCGATTTCGCCCGGCGGGCGGCGCCGGTCCGTGCTCGGCTGATCGCGCACTGCCATCGCCTGGTCAGCGCAGCACCCTGAGTACGCGCCACTGTGAGTCAGATTATTCTCTCTCTGATACTCACCTGTTAGGGTGATAACGGTTTCATTGCATCGCAGCGCGTACTTGACATGCGCGGACGCGGAAAGGACGACGGACGATGGGGCGACACACCCGGGACGACGAGCCCGTGCCGCACCCCCACGACCGTGCCGGGGCGCCGGGCGAGGCCTCGAACTCTCCTCGAAGTGAGGCTTCCGGCGCCTACCCGGTCGCCGGTCAGGGAACCCCGAAGCGCAGTTCGATCTCGGCCGCGTTCGGGATCGCCGGCCGCGGCGCCCCTCGCGGCGACTCCTCGGGCTACTTCGTCTCCGGGGGCGGCGAGCCCGTGGGCCGCGGCGAGGCTTCCGGTTCGTACCCGGCCGTCCGCCGGGGTGAGGCGTCCGGTTCGTACCCCGTTGTGGGCCGCGGCGAGGCTTCCGGGGCCTACCCGGCCGCTGGGCGCGGTGACACTTCCGGCGCCGGCCGTCGCGGTGAAGCGTCTGGCTCTTACCCGGCCGCCGCGCGTGGTGACGCTCCCGGTGTCGGCCGCCGTGGTGAAGCGTCTGGTTCCTACCCCGCCGCCGGGCGTGGTGAAGCTTCCGGCTCGCACCCCGTCGCGGGCCGTGGTGAAGCTCCCACCGGCCGGCGCGGTGAGGCCTCCGGCTCGTACCCGGCCATCGGGCGCGGTGAGACCTCCGGCTCCCAGCCCGCCACAGGCCGCGGCAAGGCTCCCAAGAGCCGCCGCGGTCAGGCCCCCGATTCCTACCCGGCCGCCGGACTCGGTGAGACTTCCGGCTCCCAGCCCGCCGCAGGCCGCCGTGGCGACACCTCCGGCGGCTATCCGGTCGCCGGGCGCGGTGAAGGTTCCGGCTCGCACCCCATCGCCGGTCGCGGCGAAGCTCCCACCGGCCGCCGCGGCGAAGCCTCCGGCTCCTACCCCGTCATCGGGCGCGGTGAGCCCTCCGGCTCCCAGCCCGCCGCGAGTCGCGGCGAAGCTCCCAGCAGCCGCCGAGGCGAAGGTGGCGGCCGCCGCCGGGGGAAGGCCTCTCCCGGCGTCCGGCCGGAAGAGTCCGCCGCCGAGCGGACCGAGGTCATCACCCGGCACGGCGAGGCCTCCGGCGACTACCCGATCACCGCCCGCAGCGAGGCGTCCGGGGCCGTCCGGACCGCCGTCCCGGGCGAAAGCACCAGCTCCCCCCGCACCCTCGAACGCGAAGACGTCACCGGCGACGGCGAAAGCACGTCGCGCCGGGGCCGCCGTCGCGCGGAAGCCGCCGAGGGTGAGCAGACCGGCCGTCGTCGCGTTCCTGGCCGCAGTGACTCCACCGCTCCCGCCGGGAAGAGCGAAGGCACCGGTTCGCACCGGACTCTCGGCAAGGGCGACGCGACCGGGTCGCACCGGATCGTCGGCAAGAAGGCCCCGCGCCGCCGGATCGCCGGGTGGCCGATCGCCTGCGCCGTGCTCGCCGCCCTGATCGGGCTCGGTGTCATCGGCTGGAACTGGGCCGACAGTGAGCTCAACAGCCGTGCCGAGGCGCAGGCCGCCAGCTGTTCCGGTGGCACCTCGCACATGCGGATCATCGTCACCCCGAGCGCGCAGAAGCCCCTCACCGCCGCGGCCGACCGCTGGAACCAGGCCGCGACCGTCGTCCACGGCCAGTGCGTGCACGTGATGATCGAGGCCAAGCCGTCCTCGCAGGTGCTCGACGCGCTGGTCGGCCGCACGAACCTGGACTCCATCGGCGGTCTGCCGGCCGCGTGGCTGCCCGAGTCGACCTACTGGATCAGCGAGCTGACCACGAAGAAACCCGAGATGATCGGCTCCCCCGCCCAGTCGGTCGCGAACGCGCGCTCGGCGGACTACCCGTTCGTCGGGCTGACCGGGAACGGCATCGACGACACCGCGCTCCGCGCGGCCCAGACCTTCCGCGAGTACCTCGAGCAGCCCGCCCAGCAGGCCGACTTCGCCGCCGCCGGGATCAAGGCCTAGACGCGCGTCCCGTTGTCGAGCTCGGCCACCACGGCGAGGTCGTCGTCGGCCAGCTCGAAGTCGAAGATCCCGAAGTTCTCGCGGGTCCGGGTCGTCGTGGCCGAAGCCGCCACGGCGACCGTGTCCGCCTGCAGGTGCCACCGCAGCACGATCTGGGCCGGTGTCTTGCCGTACTTCGCCGCGAGCGCGGTGACCGTCTCGTCGGCCAGCAGGCCGGCGTTGGCGGCGGGGCTCGACGCGGCGGTCACGATGCCGCGCTCGGTGTGGAACTCCCGCAACGGCAGCTGCTGCAGCCACGGGTGCAGCTCGACCTGGTTCAGCACCGGGACCGCGCCGGTGGCGTCGATCAGCCGGCGCAGCTCCGCCACCCCGAACCCGGCGACGCCGACCGCGCGGACGCGGCCATCGGCGCGAAGCCGGCTCGCGGCGCGCCAGGTGTCGGTGAAGGCGCCTTTCGTGCCGTCCAGGAGGCACAGGTCGGCCCGTTCGAGCTGGAGCGCGGCCAGCGCCTGGTCGGCGGCCCGGCGAGCGGCGTCATAGCCCTGGGCGGGCACCTTGAAACTGACGAACAGCTCGTCGCGGGGCACGCCGGCGAGCGCGTCGCCCACCGCCGCCTCGGTCCCCGGCGCGGTGTCGAAGCCGCGGTAGCCGGTGTCGAGGGCGATGCGGACGGCGCGGCCGACTTCGGACACGGTCAGTCCCGCGACACCGAACAGCAGCTGGGGGATGCGGACTCCGTCGGACAGGGCGAGCGAAGGCGGGACGGCCATCTACCGGTGATCCTCACGTCGGATGCTGCGCGGATGTCCTCCATCATTCCACCGACGCGGCCCGCTCGCGCAGATATGCGGCCGTCGCCGGGTCGGCCGGGAAGAACGACTCGATGACCAGCTCCGCGACCGTGACGTCCAGTGGCGTGCCGAACGTGGCCACCGTGCTGAAGAACGTCAGGTCGGTGCCCTCGTGGCGGAACTTCAGCGGCACGAAGATGTCACCCGGTCCAGGGACCTCCACCTCGGGCACCGGCTGGTCGCACGGGTAGCCGCGCAGCTCGTCGAGCAGGCCGGTCAGGCCGGGGTCGGCGGTCTGGTCCACCTGGCGCCGGAGCCGGCCGAGCAGGTGGGCGCGCCACTCCCCCAGGTTGAGGACGTGCGGGGCCATGCCGTCGGGGTGCAGCGTCGCGCGCAGGACGTTGGTGGTCAGCTCGGGCGGGATCCCGGTGACGAAGAGGCCGATGGCAGTGTTGGCGTCGACGAGGTTCCAGTTCCGGTCGACGACGGCGGCCGGGTAGGGATCGTGGCTCGCGAGCAGCTGCCGGACGGCCTGGCGCACGGCGCTCATCTCCGGGTCCCCCAGCGCGTTCTCGGTGTAGGCGGGCGCGAAGCCGGCGGCGAGCAGCAGCCGGTTGCGCTCGCGCAGCGGCACGTCGAGGTGCTCGCCGAGGCGCAGCACCATGTCCCGGCTCGGCTTGGAGCGCCCGGTCTCCACGAAGCTGAGGTGGCGGGTGGAGATGTCCGCCGAGATGGCCAGGTCGAGCTGGCTGATCCGGCGCCGGTCACGCCATTCCCGGAGAAGCTCCCCGACGGGCCGCTGCCGCGCCTGCACCGTAGTCGTCACGCGAGCGACGCTACGGCGATCACCGAGTGGCTGCCATTACTTCCGGGGTAATGGCAGGCGCGACGACGGGTGGCACCAGCCGGCGAGCCGGTCCATCAGGTCGAGGACCTCGTCTTCGGCCGGATCGTCGGTTCCCTCCGGCGCTCCGGCGTCGATGGCGTCACGGGCGCCGTAGCACGCCCGCATCAGCTCGGCGGGCCTGCTCCGCGCTCGTCACGCTGTTCGGATCTTCTTCCACGAGACCGAGTGTCGCGAACCCGGACGGGGAAACGCCACCGCATTACCTGCCGCGTAATCGACGAGCCGCTGCCGCGCCAGCAGAGTGGGTCTCAGCGCAGGACGACGAAAGCCGTTGTCCCCCAACCGAAGGAGCTTCCCATGACCGACGTCCGCACCGTCGTCGAGCAGTACATCGCCGTCTGGAACGAGACCGATGGGGACAAGCGCCGCGCCCTCATCGCCGACGTCTTCACCGACTCCGCCGGCTACACCGACCCGCTCGGGGCCGTCACCGGGCACGACGGGATCGATCAGTTCGTCGGCGGGGCGCAGCAGCAGTTCGCCGGCCTGACCTTCAGCCTGCCCGCCGACCCCGACGCGCACCACGACCTCGCGCGGTTCCAGTGGTACCTCGGCACGCCCGGCGCCGAGCCGGTCGCCATCGGGTTCGACGTCGTCGAACTGCGGGACGGCAAGATCGCGAAGGTGCACGGGTTCCTGGACAAGATGCCGGGCTGAACGAAAAGCGTGCGGGCTCCCCCGGGCAGGGGGAGCCCGCACCGTCAGCTCTTCAGCGCGCCCCGCCAGCGCACGGTCGGGCGCAGCTTGTCCGGGTTCACCCGGTGCTTGTTGGCGCCCACGATGTCGAACATCGACTCGATCAGCGTGTCCGACAGCAGGTGCGGTTCCAGTCCCAGCCCGACCAGCCCGGTGTGCTTGACGTTGTAGTAGTGCTCCGGCGCCTCGCTGCGCGGGTTCTCCAGCTGCTCGATCTGCACCGGCCCGGGGAACCGGTCGGCGACGAGGTCGGCGATGGCGGCCACCGACATGCTCTCGGTCATCTGGTTGAAGACGCGGAACTCCCCCGCCTCGGCCGGGTTCTCCACGGCGAGCCGGATGCATTCGACGGTGTCGCGGATGTCGATCAGGCCGCGCGTCTGGGCGCCCTTGCCGTACACGGTCAGCGGTTGGCCCAGCACCGCCTGGATGACGAACCGGTTCAGCACCGTGCCGAACACCGCGTCGTAGTCGAAGCGGGTCGACAGCCGCGGGTCGAGCGCCGTCTGCGGCGTCCGCTGGCCGTAGACCACGCCCTGGTTGAGGTCCGTCGCGCGCAGCCCCCACGCGCGGCATGTGAATTCGATGTTGTGCGAATCGTGGACCTTCGTCAGGTGGTAGAACGACCCGGGCCGCTTCGGGAACAACACACGATCACGGCGCCCGTTGTGTTCGAGGTCGAGCCAGCCTTCTTCGATGTCGACGTTCGGCGTGCCGTATTCGCCCATCGTGCCCAGCTTGACCAGGTGGATCGACGGATCGATCTCCGCGATCGCGTAGAGCAGGTTCAGGTTCCCGATCACGTTGTTGTGCTGGGTGTACACCGCGTGCTCGCGGTCGATCATCGAGTACGGCGCGGACCGCTGCTCGGCGTAGTGCACGATCGTGTCCGGCGCGAAGTCGCGCACCGCCTCGAACAGGAACTCCGCGTCGAGCAGGTCGCCTTCGTAGCTGCTGATCACGCGCCCGGAGACTTCGTGCCACGCGGCGATGCGGTCGGCCAGGGATTCGATCGGAACGAGGCTTTCGACGCCGAGTTCGGCGTCATAACCGCGGCGGGCGAAATTGTCGAGAACGGCCACCTCGTGGCCTTTGTCCGATAAGTGCAACGCGGTCGGCCAGCCCAGATATCCGTCACCGCCGAGAACCAGCACTCGCATTGTGCCGCCTTTCCTGCTCGTTTACGCCCCCCGACGTTATCGATCACGTGCTGATGAAGACCTGGCAATGAGCTGTGAATCTCCTATGCGTAGGGGACCCGGACGGCGGCGCGACGGGCCCGCGGGGAGGATGGGGGCATGACGACCGTAACCAACGGCGTGCGGCCCCGCACAACGGAGAAGACCCGCCGCCGAGGCTGGGCCCGGCTGGCGCGCGCCGCGGCGACGTCCGTCGCGGCCACGGTCGTCAGCCAGGTCGTGCTGCTCGCGGTGCTCGCCACCGGCGGTGCGGCGGCCCTGGCGAGCACGCTGGCCTGGGCGGCCGGCGCGGTGCTGAACTTCGTGGTCACGCGCCGCTGGGTGTGGGGCCGCACCGGGCGCCCGCGCGTACGCCGCGAACTGCTGCCCTACCTGGCCGTCATCGGCCTCGGCGGCCTCGCGTCGATCGGCCTGACGACCCTGGCCGGCTCACTGCTGACGCCGCTGAACCTGCCGCACGTCTGGTGGGTCGTGCTCGTCGACGGCGCGTACGTGGCCAGTTACGCGCTGGTGTTCGTCGTCAAGTTCACCCTGCTCGACCGGCTCGTGTTCGGCCGCGGCGCAGCACGTACCCCCGCCACCACGTCCCCGTCATGACCCGGGCGTAGTTGGCGCCGTAGACGACGCTGCCGCCCTTCTTGCTCTTGCCCGCCTTGCGCAGCCGCATGCTCATCGGCAGCTCGACGACCCGCGCTCCGCGCGCGGTCACCCCGAGCATCAGCTCCGACGACTGGTACTGCGGCTCGTTGAGCGGAACCGAGCACGCCAGGTCCGCCCGCATCGCCCGGAAGCCGAACGACGTGTCGGTGATCCGCCGCCCGGTCAGCACCGACGCCAGGACCGCGAACACGCGCACGCCCAGCCACCGGACCCGGCTGTCGGCCTCTTCGTGGCCGAGCCGCCGGGACCCGGTGACGAAGTCCGCGGTACCGTCCACGACCGGCCTGACCAGGGCTTCCAGCTCACTGTTGTCGTACTGGCCGTCGGCGTCGGTGGTCACGATGTAGTCGGCGCCGGCGTCGGCCGCGAGGTGGTAGCCCAGGCGCAGCGCGGCGCCCTGGCCGCGGTTGCGGGGCGCGACGCAGACGTACGCGCCGTGCTCCTCGGCGATCGCCGCCGTGTCGTCGGTGCCGCCGTCGACCACGACGAGCACGTCGACGCGCATGCCGAGGCACTCGTCCGGCATCTTCTCCAGGACTTCGCCGATGCCGCCGGCTTCGTTGTAGGCCGCGATGACGACGGTCAGCGGGGCCAGCTCCAGCTCGGGGTGGCGGCCGCGGAAGTCGTCGAGGGCACCGGAGTCGACGTCGTCGGGGAACGCGGCGAGGCGCTTACGGCTGGCCGACGTCAGCGTCGTGAAGCCGAGCGCCCCGGCCAGCGGCAGCAGCACGAGGGCCGGGATCTGGTAGCGCCAGGAAAACTGGAACACGGCCGAGGCGAAGAGCAGGATCAAGCCGCTCGACGCCGCCAGCAGCGCGCCCGCCCGGGCCGGGTCCAGCGGCTTCTTGCGGCGGAAGACCGTCAGCAGCCCCAGCAGCGCGCCGATGCCGAGCACCGCGCCCGGGACGTAACCGCCGCCGAGCTGGTAGTCGCGGAGGAACTGGGCCAGAGGCTGATCGACGCTCGCGACGACGCCGTCGTTCTGCTGCGTGACGAGGTCGATCAGCGACTGGTCGGCCCACTGCGGGTAGGTGAGCTGGAACTGCCACCGGTCCAGGGGGACGTCGGTCGGGTCCTGCTCGCGCGTCCAGGCGAAGCTCTTGGAGAAGTCCTTCAGGATCGCTTCGGCGACGTCGCCGGGCTGCTCCTTCAGGACGTCGATCGCGAACTCGTGCGCGAGCGCGGCCTTGTCCGCACCCGGCGGCAGCGGTCCCGGCCAGTTCGGGTCGAGGTCGGCGTGGGTGTAGTTGTCCACCAGCCGGGTCGCGCGCGGTTCCGTCGGGCAGAACACCTGCAGCTCGGGCGCCAGGTGCAGGTTCGCGCAGTCGGCGACGGCGGCGGTCCGGCCGTAGAGCATGTTCCCGGACGGCCCGGTCAGTCCCCACTTGCCGGTCTCCGAGTGCACCCGCGCCGCGTAAGGCACGAGCACGACCAGCAGTCCCAGCACGCCGGCGCCCGCGCGGCGCCAGCCCGCCCACTGCCGCCACGCTCCCCCGGCGACGACCAGGAACACCAGCAGTGGCAAGCCGACGGAGATCCCGACCAGCCGGGTCAGCACGCCGAAGCCGAGCAGCAGCCCGGCGGCAGCGGCGCGCTTCCAGCCCGGCGTGCCCCAGCCGAGCAGCAGCCAGAGCAGGCCGAGCACGACGGCTTCGAAGACGACCTCGGACATGATGTTCTGCTCGATCTGCAGCTGGTAGGCGTCGAGCAGCACCGGCACCGCGGCGAGCGCGGCGACCCACGGGCGTCCACCGAGGCGCAGCACCAGCCCGTAGATCCCGACCGCGACGAGCAGGCCGCCGACGTGCTGCACGGCCGTGACCCAGGCGAGCCCGCCGACGGCCAGCAGCGGCCGCAACACGAGGTCGTAGCCGATCGGGTCGAGCTGGTCGGCGCGCAGCGCGTGCAGGTTGTCGATGTAGCGGAACGAATCGATGTAGAGCAGCGCGGGCCGGTACGCGAGCCAGGTCAGCACCCGGAGGGCGATCGCCGGGACGAGGAGCAGGAGCAGCAGCCAGTGCCGCCGGAGGAACGCCGTCACGGTGTCGCGTGTGGACGGTCGAGGCCGGAGAAGTACTTCCACGCCGTCGCCAGGCCGTCGGTGAGCGAGACTTCCGGGCGGTACCCGATGGTCTCCGCGCTGGCCGAGACGTCGACGACCACCGCGGGCATCTCCCCCGCCGGCGCCTCGACGTGCTCGACGGGCAGCTCGGCGCCGGTCACTTCGCGCACGGCCTCGACCATCTCCAGCACGGACACCGAGCGCCCGGCGCCGACGATCGCGCGGCCGGTGTGGCCGCTGTCGAAGGCCGAGAGGATCGCGCCGACGACGTCGTCGACGTGCACGAGGTCGCGGCGCTGCCGGCCGTCGCCGTAGATCTTGATCCCGCCGCCGGTGAGCGCGGCGCGCATCATGCGCGGCACGAAACTGTCCTTGTGGGACATTCCCGGGCCGTAGACGTTGGTGAACCGCAACGCACACGTCGTCATGCCGTACGCGCCGGCGTAGCCCGAGAGCAGCATTTCGCACGCGGCTTTCGTGGCGCCGTAGGGCGTCAGCGGCCGCAGCGGCAGGTCCGGGGTGATCGTCGCGGTGCCGACGTCGCCGATCACCGCGTTGGTCGAGGCGAGCAGGAACTTCGGCACCTCGAGACGGCGCGCCAGCTCGAGCAGTTCCTGGGTCACCAGGACGTTGTCGGCGAAGGTGTCCTCAGGCAGCTCGACCGACTTCAGCACTGACGTCAGCGCGGCGAGGTGCACGATCCCGGCGGTCTCGCGCGTCACGGCCTCCTCGCGGACGTCCGCGTCGCGCAGGTCGCCGGTCACCACGCGGACGTCACCGGAGTCGTCCGGGAACGGGACGCGGTCCACGACGGTGACCGGGACGCCCCGGTCGCGGAGGGCGCGCACGACGGCCCGGCCGATGAAGCCACTGCCGCCGGTCACGACCACGGACGTCCGATCAGGATCGTGCGCACTCGACATGGCGTCAACCTACCTCCCGTTCCTGTGCGGGCCCGGCCCGGCGTACGCACTACTGCGTATGGCCGTCGCCCCGGCCGGATTGGTGTCCTTGAGGGGTCATGAAGCATTGGGGAGGAAGGCTCACCATGAAACGACTCTTCACCGTTCCGGCACTGCTGCTCGCCTCGCTCGCCGGGGTACTCACCGTGTCGGCCGCGCCCGCCCAGGCGGCGACGACCGACGTCGGCGTCATCCCGGCGAGCCGGTCGTGCCCGGTCGGGACCGAGGCGATCGTCATCCGGATGGACGACGAGGACTCGGGCAACGCGAACTCGCGCGGCGGGTTCATCGGGGCGGTCAGCAGCACGAGCAACACGGAGATGTTCTTCTGCCGGGTGAACGGCGCCGCGTTCCGCGGGGTCACGCAGTCCGGCTCGTTCCGGCCGTACGCGGTGCTGAAGCTGGGCGCGAACTGCCCGAACGGCTCGCAGGAGTTCTCGCGCCGGTTCGACAACGAGGACGACAGCAACAACAATGCGTTCTCGGGCAACATCTTCCCGAACGTGAGCGACAGCAACACGCTGCTGCGGTTCTGCCTGTTCGCGCCGGGGGTGGCCACGACGACGGCGTTCCCGAACGTCGGCTTCGGCTACCTGGTGTTCTCCGGGGTCGACTCGTCGGGCTTCTTCCACACCGACGACGAAGACGACAGCAACAACAACCAGTACAGCGCGGCGGCCGGGATCAGCAGCATCGCGCAGTCGATGGTCAGCGCCGGCTCGAACACCACGCTGAACGTCCGGATCGCCCGGTAACCACCGGTTCGTATCTCTCTCGGCTCGCCCGGGTCTTTCTTCACCGGACGAGCCGAGGGGGATCACCGGTGGGCAGTGAACTGACGGCGCGGCACCTGGACCGCGCCCTCGAAGTCGTGCGCGAGTTCCGGTCGGCGGGGACGGCGGCCGGGCTCGCCGGGCTCGGCCGGCTGGTCGGCTGCGACTTCGTGTCGTGCACGAGCGCGGAGCACACGACGCGGCGGCTGACCGGTGCGGTCACCGAGCGGCCGGAGGACAACCTGATGCGCCACCCGGAGTTCCGGGCGCAGGTGAGCAGGCACCCGGCGTTCGCGGCGCACCGGAGCGGGCGGCTGCCGCTGGGGACGTCGGCCGCGCTGACCGACCTGGCGGACCTGCGCACGCTGCGGGCACTGCCGCTGTACACGGACTTCTACCGCCCGCGCGGCACGATCGACCAGCTGCTGTGCGTGGTCGAGGTCGACGACCGCGCCGGGCGCATTCTGACGCTCAGCCGGTCACGGCCCGGGTTCTCCTCCCTCGACCGGGCGCTGGTCGACCTGCTCGCGCCGCACCTGGCCCAGGCGCTGGCCCGCGAGGAACGACCGCCGGTCCACCCGGTCGACGCGGCGGCCACGGAACTGCTGACCGCCCGCGAACGGCAGGTGGCGGAAGCCGTGACCCGCGCCGCCTGCGACCGTGAGATCGCCCGCCGCCTCGGCATCAGCCCGCGGACGGTCCAGAAGCACCTGCAGCAGATCTACCGCAAACTCGACCTCACCAGCCGCACCGAGCTGCTGGTCCGGCTGTCCGGCGCCAGCTAGTGAGCGCTAGGCGAACGCCTCCGGCGGTGGGCAGGAGCAGACCAGGGTGCGGTCGCCCGCCGCGCCGTCGATGCGCCGGACGGGCGGCCAGACCTTCGCCGCGCCCGGACCCGCCGGGAACACCGCGACCTCCCGGCTGTACGGCCGGTCCCACTCGCCCGCGACACAGCGCGCCGTGTGCGGGGCCTGCCGCAGCGGCGACTCGTCCAAGGTCCACTCCCCCGCGGCGACGCGGTCGATCTCCGCGCGGATCGCGATCATCGCCGCGCAGAAGCGGTCCAGCTCGGCCAGGTCCTCGCTCTCGGTCGGCTCCACCATCAGCGTGCCCGCGACCGGGAACGACATCGTCGGCGCGTGGAGGCCGTAGTCCGCCAGCCGTTTCGCGACGTCGTCGACCGTCACGCCGGTCGCCTTGGTCAGCGGCCGCAGGTCGAGGACGCACTCGTGGGCGACCAGCCCCTCGTGTCCCGCGTACAGCACCGGGTAGTGCTCCCCGAGCCTCTTCGCGACGTAGTTGGCGTTGGCCACCGCGACGAGCGTCGCCCGGCGCAGGCCGGCCGCGCCCATCATCCGGACGTACGCCCACGAGATCGGCAGGATCGACGCGCTCCCCCACGGCGCCGCGCTCACCGGCCCGACCCCGGTCACCGGGCCGGCCGCCGGCTGCAGCGGGTGGTTCGGCAGGAACGGCGCCAGGTGCGCGCGGACCCCGATCGGCCCGACGCCGGGTCCGCCACCGCCGTGCGGGATGCAGAACGTCTTGTGCAGGTTGAGGTGCGAGACGTCGGCGCCGAACCGGCCGTACTGCGCCACGCCGATCAGGGCGTTGAGGTTGGCGCCGTCGACGTACACCTGCCCGCCCGCGTCGTGCACCAGCGCGCACACCTCGCCGACGGTGTCCTCGTAGACCCCGTGGGTCGACGGGTAGGTGATCATGATCGCGGCCAGGTCGCCGCGATGATCGTCCACAGTGGACCGCAGGTGCGCGAGATCGATGTTCCCGGCGTCGTCGCACCGGACGACGACCACCCGCAGGCCGGCCATGACGGCGCTCGCCGCGTTCGTGCCGTGGGCGCTCGCCGGGATCAGGCAGACGTCGCGCTCGCCCTCGCCGCGCGCACGGTGGTAGGCGCGGATGGCCAGCAGCCCGGCGAACTCGCCCTGGCTGCCCGCGTTCGGTTGCAGGGAAACCGTGTCGTAGCCGTTGATCCGCGCGAGCCACGCGCCGAGGTCGGCGATCACTTCCAGGAGCCCGGCGGCGTCTTCGGCGGGCGCGAACGGGTGCAGCCCGGCGAACTCCGGCCAGCTGATCGGCTCCATCTCGGCGGTGGCGTTGAGCTTCATGGTGCACGAGCCGAGCGGGATCATGCTGCGGTCCAGCGCGACGTCCTTGTCCGCCAGCTGCCGCAGGTAGCGCAGCAGCGCGGTTTCCGAGCGATGGGCGTGGAAGACCGGGTGCGTGAGGAACTCCGTCGTGCGCCGCAGTGGCGCCGGGAGGGCGTCCGCCGTGTCGGCGTCGAGACCATCCACATCGGACACCGAGACGCCGAACGCCTTCCACACGCACGAAAGCCGTTCGCGGGTGGTCGTTTCGTCGCAGGCGACGCCGACGTGGTCGTCGTCGACGAGCCGCAGGTTCACGCCGAGGTCGCGAGCCGCCGCGACGACAGTGTGCGCGCGCCCGGGCACCGCCGCGACGACCGTGTCGAAGAATTCGCCGTGCACGACCTCGACGCCGCCTTCGCAGAGACCGGCGGCGAGCACGGTGGCCATCCGGTGGGCACGCAGCGCGATCCCGCGCAGCCCCTCGGGCCCGTGGTGCACCGCGTACATCGACGCCATCACCGCCAGCAGGACCTGCGCGGTGCAGATGTTCGACGTCGCCTTCTCGCGGCGGATGTGCTGCTCGCGGGTCTGGAGGGCGAGCCGGTACGCGGGCGCGCCGTCGGCGTCCTTCGCGACGCCGACGAGCCGGCCGGGCAGCTGCCGCTCCAGGCCTTTCCGGACGGCGAGGTAGGCGGCGTGCGGACCGCCGAAGCCGAGCGGGACGCCGAACCGCTGGGTGGATCCGACGGCGACGTCGGCACCCAGCTCCCCCGGCGACCGCAGCAGCGTCAGGGCGAGGGGGTCGGCGGCGACGATGACCGCGGCGCCGGCTTTCTTGGCGTCGGCGATCGCGAAGTCGAACTCGCGCACCGCGCCGGAAGCACCCGGGTAGGACAGCAGGACCCCGAAGAAGTCGCCGCCGAGGCCGAGGCCGGTCAGGCCCTGGGTGAGGTCTTCGACGACGAGTTCGATGCCGAGGGGTTCGGCGCGGGTCCGGAGGACGGCGAGGGTCTGCGGCAGGGTGTCCCGGTCGACGACGAACCGGGGTGACGCGGACTTCCCGGCCCGCCGCACCAGCGTCATGGCCTCGGCGGCCGCGGTGGCCTCGTCGAGCATGGAGGCGTTGGCGACGGGCAGCCCGGTGAGGTCGGCGACCATGGTCTGGAAGTTGAGCAGCGCCTCGAGCCGACCTTGCGAAATCTCGGGCTGGTAAGGCGTATAGGCGGTGTACCAGGCGGGATTCTCGAGCACGTTCCGCCGGATGACGGGCGGAGTGACGGTGTCGTGGTACCCGAGCCCGATCATCTGCACCATCGGCCGATTCCGCGCGGCAAGCGCCCGCAGCTCGGCAAGCGCCTGAGCCTCACTGGCAGCGGGCGGCAGCTCGAGCGGCTGAGCAGAGGAGCGAAGCGACTCGGGAACAGCACGCTCGGAGAGCTCATCAAGAGAAGCGACGCCAATGACGTCAAGGATCCGGCGAAGCTCGCCGGGCCCAGGCCCGATGTGCCGCTCGGCAAAAGGAACACCCTGCTCGAGCGAGGCAAGCGACAGGTCCAAGGTGGCCTCCTCCGAACGGCGGTGTCGCACGACCCGACTGTAAACGCGAAGGTAACCACCGCGGGGGTCCGGGGGCGGAGCCCGCCGGGCGGGGTGTGGGGGTTGCACCCCCACAAGACACTCCGGAGCGAGCCGGGTGAGCGCGCAGCGCGAGCGCAGCTCACCCGCGAGCGCGGATCCTCCCCACTCTGTCCGTACCCCGAGGGGCGCCTGAGAGTTTCACCCGAGGTTGAGCCGGGCTTGCACCGTCGGCGGGGCCACCAGGTTGTGTCCTGACGACCCGCTTTCCAGAGGCGTCTAGTCCGCGCGGTCCGGGGTGCCTGAGAGGTTCCGGGGAGGACTTGCTCCTTCGGCGCCGAGCTCGTGGTGTGGCTCGGACTCTCCCGCGCGGATTCGTCGACCGCAGGGAGGATCTTACTCGCCTCCCCGCGGCGATGATCACCCGGTCTTGCGGGCGTTGCGGCGCTGGGTCAGCTCGTCCGGCTCGTGGGTTTCGACGACGCCGCCGTCGGCGCGTTCGGCCGGGAACTCGTGGATGGTGCCGCTGATCTCCTGCATGGCGCCGCTGACCGCGATGCCGAAGACGCCTTGGCCGCCTTGGAGCAGATCGACGATCTCCTCGGGCGAGGTGCATTCGTAGACGGTGGTGCCGTCGGAGAACAGGGTGACGCGGGCGAGGTCGCGGACTCCGCGGAGGCGCAGGTGGTCGACGGCGACCCGGATGTTGTGCAGGGAGACGCCGGTGTCCAGCAGCCGCTTGACGACCTTGAGGACCAGGATGTCCTTGAACGAGTACAGCCGCTGCGAGCCGGAACCGTGCGCCGTGCGGATGCTGGGTGCGACCAGCTTCGTCCGGGCCCAGTAGTCCAGCTGGCGGTAGGTGATCCCGGCGATCTGGCACGCAGCCGGGCCGCGGTATCCCACCAGCTCGTCCGGCAGCGAGTTGTCGGGGAACAGCTCACCCTGCTCGCCAGCCGCGACACCAACAGGCTGCTTCTCGGAACCAGCCTCGACCACGCAAGCCTCCCCTCGCCCGACCTGACGGCCGGCGAATGACAGCCGGACGGTCCCAGGAGTGGGACCCGCCGGAGATCAATTGCCACGGTCCGGCCCCAGACCGTGAATCACACCGTGGCGATTTACCTCCTTCGACGGTAAGCGCCAGGAGAACACCGGTCAACGCGACGCGCGGCAAGCCTCAACGGTCGGATGAGCCTTTGCACCGTTCGCCGTACCCCGGAGGTGGTGGTTCAAACCTCTTGCGGCGTTTTACTCAACCGAGTACATTTTTACTCATGCAAGTAAACACCGACCTCATGGCCGAACTGGGCCTCAGCGTGACGGAGGCGGCGCGCCGCGCCCAGATCATCGGCGCGACCATCGGCGTGATCGCCGACCTCGGCTACCGGAAAGCCACGTTCGCCAAGATCAAGGAACGCGCCGGGCTCAGCAGCACCCGGATGATCTCGTACCACTTCACGAACAAGGCCGGCCTGATGCAGTCCGTGCTGAGCACGGTGGTCGAGACGAAGAACGAGTTCCTGAAGGAGCGCACCGGCGGCGCGCTGGACCCGGCGGACCGGCCCGGTTACCTGCGGGCCCACATCGAGACGTCGATCGCGTTCCTGCGCGCGTACCCCCAGTGCGTCCGGGTCCTGACCGAGCTGGCGGCCAACGCCGACGACGCCGACGGCTGGGTGATGACGAAGGTCCTGGTCGACGACATGCGGGTGCACGGGCTGGCCCGCCAGCTCAAGCAGGGTCAGGCGGAGGGGGTGTTCGGCGACTTCACGCCGGAGGTGATGGCGATGTCCATCGCGCAGGCGATCGACGGGGTGGCCGCGGCCCACGCGGCGGACCCGTCGCTCGATCTGGAGAAGTACGCCCGCGAGGTCGCGGACGCGTTCGTCAAAGCGACGGCGCCTTGAGGGCCCGGTCGAGCCGCTCTTCGATGCGGGCCTTCGGGAACGCGCCGACGATCGTCTCGACCGGCTCGCCGCCCGAGAACAGGATCATCGTGGGCAGGGACATGACCTGGTAGGAGCGCATGGTCTCCGGGTTCTCGTCCGCGTTGATCTTGCGGACGGCGAGCTTCCCGGCCCGCTCGCCGGCCAGCTGCGCGAGCACCGGGCCGACCATCCGGCACGGCCCGCACCAGGTGGCCCAGAACTCGACCAGCACCGGGACGTCGCTGCCGAGCACTTCGGGGAACGTGGCGTCGGTGACTTCGGTGACCGTGGCGTTTTCGGACATGGCGGGCTCCTTCACGGGCGCGGGGAATCGGGCACGACACACGGATCGGGCGCCTGCCGGGCCAGGGCGGTGGCGAGCTTCCCGGCCAGTTCGGCGCGGATGCCGCCGAGGCGGGCCAGCAAGGCGTCGGCTTCTTCGAGCTTGCGGCGGTAGACCTCGATCGACGTCAGGCAGGAGTCGCCGGTCTCGTGACCGCTGCGGAGGCAGTCGACGAAGGGGCGGGTCTCGTCGAGGGTCAGGCCGATCGTCTGCAGGGTCTGGATCTCCCGGACCAGCTGCAGGTCGTCCTCGTCGTACTCGCGGTAGCCGTTCGCCGAGCGACGGGCCGCCAGCAGGCCCTGGGCCTCGTAAAAACGAAGCGCACGGGTGGTGACACCCGTGCGCCGCGCAAGCTCTCCGATCCGCATACCCCGACGCTAGACGTTGACGTCCGCGTCAAGGCAAGTCCTACGTGTCGGCTCCCCGGAAGTCCTCGGGCGACACGGAGTCGAGGAACTCGCGGAACTTCTCGACCTCGTCCTCCTGCTCGTCCGGGATGATCAGGCCCGCCTCTTCCAGCACCGCGTCCACGGCGTGGATGGGGACACCGATCCGCAGGGCCAGCGCGACCGAGTCGCTCGGCCGGGCGGAGACCCGGATGTCGCCGTCGAAGACGAGCTCCGCGAAGAACGTGCCTTCCTTGAGGTCGGTGATGACGACCTGCTCGAGCTCCCGGCCGAGCGCCCCGATGACCTCTTTCAGCAGGTCATGCGTGAGCGGACGGGCCGGCCGGACTCCCTGTTGCTCCAAGGCGATGGCGGTCGCTTCGACCGAGCCGATCCAGATCGGCAGGTACCGTTCACCCTCGGTCTCCCGCAGCAGCAAGATCGGCTGATTCGCGGGCAGCTCGACCCGCACACCGACGACGCGCATCTCGCTCATCGGGCTTCGCCTCCCTCTCGTGCACACGGGCCCAGACGCTGGAACGGCCCGGCGCCAACACTGCCGACGCTACCCGTCATCCCTGCGCTGTGCTCGCTGTCGAGACTATCTCGGTTCGCCTGCCGCAAACCCTTGCCTTCACGGTACGGCATGCGGTGCCGAACATTCAGTCATTGACATGGGGCCGCAAAGAGGATCTCAGCGGCCCGTCGGGGATCAACACCCCGCGACGCCGCGGATTCCCGCCTTGACGAGGAGCGTGTGGAGGGTCACGGACAGTGCCGCGAGCTCTCGCACGACCTCGTCGGCCCTCGACTTGGCTTCCGGGTCACGGTGCCGATACACCGGGGTCACGATCTGCTCCAGCAACCCGACCTCGCGGTCGGCCGCGGCGCGGAAGGCACGCAGATGTCTCGGCTCGATACCGAATTCGGTCATCGCCTTCACCGTCCGCGCGACGAGCACCGCGTCCGGGTCGAAGAACCCGGCGGGACCGGGCCGGACCAGGCCGTACTGCTGCAGCTCGGTCAGCGCGGCCGCGTCGATGCCGGCCTGCTCCAGGAGCTCCTCCTGGGTCAGGCGCAGCTCCTTGCCGGTGGCGAAGTCCGCCGCCTCCGGCAGGCCGACGTTCTCCGCCGGGGCGTCGATCGGCACCAGCCGGCGCGGCGGGCGGGGCAGGGCCGCGACGGGCCCGGCACCCGAGTCCATCGCGTCCAGCTGCTCCTTGATGACCTTCAACGGGAGGTAGTGGTCCCGCTGGGCGGCCAGGACGAACCGCAGGCGCTCCACGTCCGCCACGGCGAACTGCCGGTACCCCGAAGCCGTCCGGCCCGGCTGGACCAGGCCTTCCGCTTCGAGGAACCGGATCTTGGAGATGGTGACATCGGGGAAGTCCTGGCGCAGCTGCGCCAGAACGGCCCCGATGCTCAGTCCGTGGTTCTGTGGCCGCCCGGCCGCCGTCACTGCGCCCCCTGGCCCCCGTGACCCGGGCCGGTCAGGAAGACCAGGCGGAACTTCCCGATCTGCACCTCGTCGCCCCCCGCGAGGACGGCCTGGTCGACCGGCTCGCGGTTGACGTAGGTGCCGTTGAGGCTGCCGACGTCGATGACGACGAACTCGCCGCCCTCACGCCGGAACTCGGCGTGCCGGCGGGAGACCGTGACGTCGTCCAGGAAGATGTCGCTGTCCGGGTGCCGACCGGCGCTGGTGGTGTCGCGGTCGAGCAGGAACCGCGAACCCGCGTTGGGCCCGCGCTTCACGACCAGCAGCGCCGACCCCGCCGGCAGCGCGTCGACACCCTGGACCGGCGCCTCCGCGGCGGGGGCGGGCTCGTGGCCTTCGACTTCGGCCAGGAAGTCGGCCCGGAAGACAGAGGTCCGCTCCGGAGACTGCTCCGGGGGAACGCCGCCGGGCCCGTCGTTCGTGCTCACCTGAGCTCTCCTCCACACATGCTGTGTTGCCTAGTACTCAAGAACGTGTAGCTGCCAACGTACCGTGCCTGATCGATTCTCCGAGCCCCGGCTCCCCGAACCGGCGCAGTGCCGGTCCGGCCGGGTTCAGCCCTTGGTCAGGGCGTCGTAGGCCTCGGCTTCGAGCAGGGCTTCGAGCCCCGCGGGGTCGTCGAGCCGGATCTCGATCAGCCAGCCCTCGCCGTAGGGGTCGCTGTTGATCAGCTCGGGCGAGTCGGCGACGGCGTCGTTGATCGAGACGATCTCGCCGTCGACCGGCGCGAACAGCTCGGACACGCTCTTCGTCGACTCGACCTCGCCGAAGACGTCGCCCGCGCTCACCTGGCGGCCGACCTCCGGCAGGTCGACGAACACGACGTCGCCGAGCTGGTCCTGCGCGTACTCGGTGATGCCGATGCGGACGAGGGTGTCCTCGCCGCGGGTGGCGACCCACTCGTGTTCCTCGGTGTAGCGAAGCTCTTCAGGAGCGGACACCGCCGGTCCCCTTTCATGCCCTCACTGGCGAAAACGTGCTGGGCGAAGTCTTACACCCACACGGCGCAGCGCCGGGCACGGCCCGGGGAAAACCGTCGCGCTCAGTCGTCGCGCGCGCCACGCAGGGCGTTACGCGCCTGGACGACGTACAAGACGCCGGACCAGACGTAGAGGACGCCGCCCCAGATCGTGAACGCGTAGCCGATCGGACGGGCGACCGCGGCGACGTCGGAGCCACCCTGCGCGAGCAGCAGGAACGGGAACGCGTACATCAGCACGAAGGTCGCGCCCTTGCCGATGTAGGTCACCTCCGGTGGTGCGAAGCCGCGGCGGCGCAGCGTCAGGACGCAGACGCCGAGGACGGCTTCGCGCACCAGGAGCGGGACCACGACCCACCACGGGATGATCTCGCGGACCAGGAACGCGATGAGCGTGGCGAGGATGTAGAGGCGGTCGGCCGCCGGGTCGAGCAGCTGGCCCAGCCGGGACATCTGGTTGAGCCAGCGGGCCAGCTTGCCGTCGAGCCAGTCGGTCAGCGCGCTGAAGACCAGCAGCGCGAGCGCCCAGCCGTCCTCCTTCGGCCCCAGCAGCAGCCACAGGAACACCGGCACGCCGGCGAGCCGGAGCAGCGACAGCATGTTGGGGACGTTGAAGGCCTGCCTCAGCAGGGACGGCTCGGCGGCGCTCGCCTGCGCGGCCGGTTCGGGTGCGGCTGTGCTCACCCGGCCAGCGTAGTCAGCACGCGCGGCGGCGGCTCCAGCCGCGTCGCTGCAGTTCGGCGCTGCTCAGCGCCTCGGGGCGGCCCCGGTAGTCGGTGCCCATCCAGCGGGCGCGGCCGGGCCGCGCCTCGAGGACGTAGGGCCGTCCGCCGCACCAGACGACGGTGCTGGGGACGGTCGGGGGGCCGGACGGGCCGGCGGTCTCGTCGGTGCTGGTTTCGGGGCTGGTCGCAGCGTCGGCGTTCATCGCTCTCACGGGCTCGGTACGGGTATCGGGGACGGGAAGCTCTTCGGCCTCCACCAAGATCTTCGGCTCGCGGGGCCGGGATGTTAACCGCCTCGGCCCGAATTAGACCGATCGATTCTTGATGACAGCGGGAGGTTTCGGAGCGTGAACGGAATGTTAACCGTCCATTGTGGACGGTCTTTCGGTGGCCACCGCGCCGGGCCGCCACCCGGCTGGAGTAATCTGCGGCACACCTGTGGGCGAGTCGGTCCACGGGTCCCCGGCCCGGATGGGCCAGGATGACCGGGCCGGCCCGACCGGGGGAGGAAAGATCGCGGTGTCCCACCCGACCACCACGAGGACGTGGCGGCCGTTGCTCGCCGCCTGCCTCGCCGTGCCCGCGCTCGCGGCCTGCTCCGGCGAGCCGGCCGCTCAGGCACCGCCGCCGTCCGCGCCCCCGGCGACCACCTCGTCCGCGCCGTCGTCCACCGGCACGCCTCCCCCGCCGCCCGCCGAGGGCAGCCCGTCCGCGCCCCCGCCGGCTTCGAAGCCGTCCGGGGCGCCGCCGACGGTGCCCGGGGCGTGCGGCACCGTGACCGCGGCCAGCGGGCTGACGCTCTACGTGTTCGACAGCGGCTCCGCCGGCGTCAGCTGCGTCGCGGCGACGAAGCTCGTCGGCGACTTCCACCGCAAGATCGCCGGGCGCCAGGGCGCCGGCTCGAACGACGCGGTGAACGAGACCGTCGACGGCTGGCTGTGCACGTCCGGACCGCCGGCCGCGCAAGGCGGCACCACCTGCACGAAGGGCGAGCAGACGGTCTTCGCCGCCGTCGTGCCGTCCGAGTGATCCCTCCCGATCCGTTTCCGCTCCTGAAGGGCCCATGAAGACATTCGCGTACCCCCTGCTGCTCGTCGCCGCGGCCGCCGTGCTGGCCGGCTGCGGCGGCGACCCGGCGCCCGCGGCGCCGTCCTCCGCCGAGCCCGCTCCCGTCCCCGCCGCGGCCGCGGCGGCCGGGTCGACGGCACCGGGCGTGCCGTGCGGCGACGTCACCGGCACGGGCGGCGCGAAGACGGCCGTCGTGGCGCACGGCCAGGTCGACTGCGCCGCGGCGACGAAGCTGCTGACGGACTACTTCGCGAAGCTGACCCCGGCCGAAGCGGCGTCGGCCGACGGCCCGGGGCCGGTCGTCCTCGACGAGTGGACGTGCGGGAGCGGCCCGAACGACCCGGTGACGGCGTGCTCGACCGAGGACGGCCGCCAGGTCGAGGGCACCCGCGCCTGACGACCGCCCCGAGCGCCCCGAGCGCCCCAAGGCCGCCTCGGGGCCCAGCGAGTTTCCGGCCACGGCGAAGCGCGGCAGCCCCAGGGCGGTCATGAAGCGCGCGACCGTCCCGGCGTAGGTCCGGACGCGGTAGTCGC